>CAZQKL010000053.1:0-14029 GCA_964593895.1 uncultured bacterium | reverse complement strand
ACGGCTTTTTTAACTTCTTTTTTTAATTCTTTAGTTGATTTAGTAGCTTTATTATTATTTTTTTTAACATTCTTATTTAGAGAAAAACTAAACATTTGCTCTCTCCCCTTTCTTTTTTATTTCCTGTAATGCATATTCTATTAAAATTCTTTTTGCGAATCTGTCAAGAATTTTTTCATAAAAAATTTTATTTTTTTTGTTAAAATATTTTTTTTAGTTATAACAATTCTTATGACATAAGGGACTATCCCAATATGACGACATCTCACAGGATATGCTATCGCACTCCCCTCTCTCGTTTCGCAATGTTCTGATATTTCTTTTTTAATTCTTGCTTGTTCAATATCTTCTATTAATATAATCTCTTCTTTAGCATAAGCAATATGGATTATAGAATTTTTATCTTCTAATAATTTGTCTCCTGGATAATCTGAAGGTGGATAATAAAAAATACTATCTTCATCTATATCACCATTATTATTAAATTTTACTAAAAGAACTTTTGCTTTTATCTCTTTTAATTTCATTAACAAAAAAGAGCCTTCAAAAAAAGTAAAAATACTTTCTGTTATTTTATCTAATTGTTGCTGTGGATGTGTTATTTCAATAAATATTTTTGTTACATCAATCGAGTTTTGCCAAATATTTTTTTTTAGATAATTTAAAAATCTATCTTGTTTAGCTTCAACAGGCTTGTCTATTTGTCTGGTTAACAATGTTTGAATTTCTATAGGATAAAATACTTCATAATACTTTTTTTCTTTTAAATAATCAAAAAAATAATTTCCTATAGGAATAGCTAATAACCACATAACAAAAAGATAAGGATGATTTTCTACTATGTAAGGAATAATTTTAAATTTATTTTTTAATATTGCAATTTTATAAATAATAACAATAACACCAGGTAAGGCAGAAAATGAAACCCATAGAAATTTAAACTTATTTGTAAATAAAAATTTTTCTATTTTATTTAACATACTAAAATATCTATTATATTATTTTTTCAAATAATTCAACTTTTAAAATAGCTTAAATATCTTTCATTTTAAATTCACTCCAAATTAACCCCAGCCCAGATGACTTTGCCGAGAATCTGGAAGTTTTCAGCTTCTGGATTTTCAATATCAAAAGGTGGGTAAATTTGCTTATTATCTGAAATTACTCTTATTTTATTTGGTGGGATAGGTATAAGTCTTTTTACTGACACATCATTGCCTACTCTTATCACATATATTTTATTGGGTTGAATATCCTCAATTTTATTCTTCCCTTTATCTACAAGAATTATATCTCCATCTTTTAAAGTAGGATACATTGAATCGCCTTTTACATAAAAAAGAATTAGATTTTTGGGAGAAGTTGCAACTCTGGATATCCAGTCTTTCCTGAATGCAAATTTCCTTCCTTCTCCTTCTTCCTGGACATACTCAAACTCCCAGGACCCACCACCTGCACTTGGTCTTGCTTCTGCTAAATTCACAAGCACAAAATCGTCTAAATATGGCTCATCTCCTCCTACCCTTATAAATCTCCCATCTTCCGTAAGCTCGTATTCTCCAAAAAAATAACCTATGGGGACGTTAAAAGAATCAGACAATCTTTTTAATTGATTTAAAGATAAAGATACTTCATTTCTTTCATATCTATAATAACCTTGAGGTGTTTTTATACCCAATGCAGTAATAATATCATTTATCCCAATATTATATTTATTTTTTAAGAATTTTCTCAATTTTTTTAAGAGGTCCCCGATATTGTAATTTTTTTTATTTTTTATCTCATTTATCTCAGGATATAGTGGAATTTTTTTTGTTACCATTAAAGAGAAATTAAACATATTGTTTGAAATTTTACAAGGATTTAAATTAATCATTTCTAAATAATTAGTTAATTTTTTTCTTGACAAATAGAAACATATTGTTTATAAATTTTAAAAAAAGTTAACAAGAGGTTTAAATGTCTATTTTAAAAAATATTCCTATCAAAAAAAGTCAAATTGCAAAATCTATCGGTATTTCTCCTCAAAGACTTTATAATTATATTCATGGGAAAAGAAAAATACCTCCTGAAATAGCATATAAAATCGCTCAATATTTATCTTTAAAAACCAACCAAAAAGTGACCTTGGAGGACATATATGGTCTTTCGGAAGATGATTCATAGTTCAAATATAAACGAAATACCTGATAAAATCAGGTGTTTTCAAGCAAATACATACAAGAAAGGGGGAAAATATGAAAAGGGCGTATCGTGAATTTGCAATTGATTTATGCATGAATTTGCTTCAAAGAGCAAAGAATGAAGGTTTTTCTTTGAGGCTTATATCCAAAAAAACAGGGCTTTCTGAACATACACTCAAAGGATATTACTATGGAGAAAAAGTTCCTTCTGTTGCAACTTTTGTTGCAATTCTTGATGTTACAAGATTAAAAGAACCGATAGATGAAATTGCAGAGCTTATTGATTGTGCGGTTATAGATATTTCTTCGTATAAAAAATCAAAAAACATTGGTGACCTTATATCCCATACTGCAAAAATCACAAAGGAAACATCGGATGTTTTATCTGAAATATCCAAATCGCTTGAAGATGGTAAGCTTACCCATGAAGAGAAAAAGAAAATCATAAAAGAAATCAACGAAGCAATTGAAGTTTTATTATCCTGCAAGGAATTTTTGAAAAAGGAGGAAGATTATTGATGTCTTTCTCGTATCCTTCTTATTTTTTCTGGAAGGATATAAATATAATCAACAATGATGTTGATGAATTCCCATATATCTCTTGCATCTTCTTCAGTAAACCCTTCTGCTTCATGAATGGATTTATTCCCAACAGCTCTAATGCTATCAGAAAGTTCTTCAAGAGTTTTAGGGATAAGATTTTGCTCAACAGCTATTTTGATAAGTTCTTTAAGGCTTTTATTCCCTTCAATATTAAGAATATTTTTAAAAATCGCTTCAAGGAGGATTCTACCCATAGAAATAATTGTTATTATGGCTTCTTTTTCTCCAATATTGTTTACAACCACTGCAAGCTCTTTATACAGCTCTTTAATTTTGTCAGGAAGTTCATCAGGTATATCAATTTCTGGGATTTTAGGAAAAACTTCTTTAAGTTCTACAATTCCGTAGGTTTGAGTTGTATTTGCAATCGCAATAGATGGATACCCACATCTTGGACACTCTCCAACAATGTAAAGAGTATTATTATCAATATTGCGACATCATACAATTTTAGAAGCCACATCTTTTTTGCAAAAGAAACATTTATGAGGGAAGGCTTTAACTTCAGAAACATCCCTGGGGAGTTCAATTTTTTCAGTATTTTTTGCTTTTTTGGATTTAAAAATATTCATGGGAGGTCTCCTTATGAAAGAAATTATTAATCACATCAATAATATAACAGATATTTCAAAAAAATTCAACAAAAATTCAGCAATTGAGGGAATTTACAAATATTACACTTCACTTAAAGAAAGCGAAAAAAATGATTTTATTATGGCTCTTATAGTGATGGTTACTGATTTTATAAAAAATTATGACAAGAGCCCAGGATTAAAAGATAAAAAGGCAGAAAATATTATACATGAATGAAGTTGTTTGAAAACTCTTTAAAAGGAATTTTTGAGAGAATTAGCAACGGAGGGTAAAGATGCAGTATAGGCCAACGAATCAATTTATCCAGACATGGATTAAAAAATTTGGCAACAGGCCAGATGAGGAAATTTTAAAGAAATATCTTAATGAAGCTTATGTGATTACAAAAGGAAGATACTGGGATGGTGTCACCATTCATTTAATTCTATACATTCCACAAATAAATTTGATTTTTATTTGTGACCACAGGAACAAAAAAATCTTAAAATTTTCAGAGTTAAAAAAATTTAATGAAATTTATAAACCAAAAAAAGGAGAGGGTCATGTCATATAGGTATATTAACACATCATTTTGGGAAGACCCTTTTATTGAAAGTTTATCGCCAGAAGGGAAATTAGTGTATCTATACCTTATCACGAGATGTCCAAACCAAAGTGGTATATTTGAGATATCCTATCAAAGAATGTCATTTGAAACTGGATACCCTATCGATACCATATCCAAAATTTTAGATACCCTATCTGAAAAAGGAAAAATTTTTATTGATGGAAATTTTATCTTTATTAAGAATTTTTTAAAGTATCAAGCAAACAAATCTCCAAAAGTTATTGAAAAGATTAAAAAAGAGCTTGAACAATTTAAAAACAGACCAGCTCTTTTAAAAGAATTTAACAAAGTTGCAAATACCCTATCTATACCCTATCAATACCCTATTGATACCCTATCAATACCCTATGAATACCATAACGATAACATACCGATACCCCCTTCAGAAAAGGAAAAGGAAAAGGAAAAGGAAATAGAAATAGAAGAGGGGAGTAAAGTAGATAAAGGGAAATATAATAATAACCAGGTTAATATAGATAGCAATGAGCATGCCAAAAACGATGAAAATTTAAAAAAATCTCCCCCTCCTCTTAATGATGATGAAAAAAATTTTTCTTGTCCTGATAAAGAAGAAAATCTTCCAGAAAATGTCGTTTCTTTAAAAAGCGTAATTGACAAAATCACAAAAAATAAACCTTACCCTTATCATGATGATATTAAACCTACTCTTGTGGATTACAATTTCGCAAAATATATGCGGGATTATTTCAAACAAAAAGTGGCTCATTTCAACATAACACAACGAGAACTGGAGGTATGGGCGACGCATGTCGCCCGCATACGGCGTAAGTTCCATGTGAATGAGAGTGATTTGATAAGGGTGTTTGAATATGCAATGCTGGACCCTTTTTGGAGTCAGGTTATTTCAAACCCTTATCACTTATACAAAAACTGGAACCAGCTGGTTTCACAAAAAAGTGCAAAAGAAGAGCCATATTACGAATTGAAACGAAAAATTGAAGAAAAAGAAAGAAAAGAAAAGGAGAAGAAAAATGCCCAGGCAGGAGCTAATTAACCTTTACCAAAAACTTGAAAATGCCTTTGGAAGAAAAAATGAACCTGCAAGAGCTGAGATATTTTACAATAAAACCAAGGATTTGTCAATTGATGTGGTTAAAAATGCTGTTGAGGAAATTATTGAAAACGAAGAGAGATTCCCTTCTATTGCAAAAATCATCCAGTATATCAAAAAGCAATTATCAGCTCCTGCTGTTAAAACTGCTGGTGTTAATGATTTTATCGTCTGTCCACGCTGCAAAAATACAGGCTGGGTAGATTTTGAAGTTGATGGTTATAAATTTTCCTGCTTTTGTGATTGTGACCTTGGGAAATTAAAACATGCAGAAGTTAATGAAAGCATTGAGCAAAATGAAAATATCTCAAAACGAGATAAAATAAAAATCGCTATCTGGAATGAAAATCTCCCACAACAGATGAAAGCTTATATAAAAAAATTTGCACTAACAGATAAAGAAAGCTCATTGGATAACGAGGAGCTGGAAGATGCAATCCCATTTTAAAGAAAAAGTTCTGGAAAGATTAAGAAAAGTGAAAAGCAAATTGCATGCAAATTATTTTGAATTCAAAGACCTTGAAGCAAAATTTAAAACAAAAATTTTGCCTTTTCTTAAAGAACAAAAATTAGCAAATGACCCTGATATTAAAGCAGAACTCTCTGAAATAAGCAATGAATTTGATAAAATCAACGAAATGGCAAAAATGTTCCAGAAAATAAATTTTTTGCTCGGGAAAAATTATGAAATTGAAAAAGTTGAATTGTTCAAAGAATAAGGAGGACAAATAATGCTCTCAATTTTTAACAAGTTTTTAGTTGCACTTGCTATCAATTTCTTGAGGAAAAATAATTACGAGATATGCACAAGAGAAAATACCCTATCTGCATCAGAAAATAAGAAATGGTTCTGGACAAGAAATTTATCTCCAGGAGAATATGTTTTGCTTAAAAAAATTTTTGAGGGGAAGGACAATTTAAAATGCCCTTAAAAAGCATTCTATGGGGTCAAATTTTGAAGAACTCGGTGCTTCTAATGGTTTTAATTCGTCAGGGGCGAAAATGCGAAATTTTGGCTAAAAATGGGCTTAAAATGGAAATGGAGGTAAAATGCTTAAAAATATTACTTTTTTTCTGATGCAAATTTTTGGCTGGATGCTTTTCTGGTTTGCTTTCGCATTATTTGTGTTTTTCAAGTTCTACGAAACAGTTTTGAGCTTCATATGTGAAATGCTTGATGCAATAGGAATCTGGCTTGAAAATTATTTGATAAAACAAATCTGGAGAAAAAACAATGATTGAAAAAGTATGGATTGGAGTTGACCCTGGTAAAAAAGGTGGTGTCGGAATAATAAGCAGTGGTGGGTGGTCTCGCGTCTACAAAATTCCTGAAACTGAAAAGGATATATGGTCACTTTTTGAAAATTTCAAAAATATGGGTGAAATCCAGATTGCTCTTATTGAAAAAGTTCACAGCATGCCTCAACAGGGCGTTAAATCTGTATTCTCCTTTGGACAAAACTACGGATTTTTAAGAGCTTGCCTTATCGGAAATAAAATTCCGTTTATAGAAATTGCTCCAGGGAAATGGCAGAGAAAACTTGGTTGCCTTACAAAAGGGAACAAAAATATCACCAAAGCAAAAGCTCAGCAATTGTTCCCACATATCAAAATTACTCATGCTACAGCTGATGCTATACTTATCGCTTATTATGCAAAAAATTTTTACAGGGAGACCAAATAATGAGTGAAATTTATCAAAGCCTTAAATTTTGCATACAGCAGAAAGATATACAGCATCTTAAAATAGCAAAAATACTCATTGATGTTGCAATAAGAGAAATTCAAATCCAGGAAGAAGCAGAAAAAATAAAAAATGCAGAGCAAAATAAAACCTCTTACACAAAAGAAGACAAAGAAAAAAGAATCCGTGAAAATTTGAAAGAATACATTGGCAAAACCTATAACAAACTGAAAATTATTGAAATTGGCAAAATTGACCTTTTAAATTCTTACGATTCTGAAGTTATTTGCCAGTGTGAATGCGGAAATACTCTATCCACACGATTAAGATATGTCATTTATGGGTATAAAAAATCCTGCGGTTGTGACATAGAAACGAAAAATAAAAAAAAACTGAAAACATAGGAAGTGATAATAAATGCAAAATTTGTGGAAAAGATAAAGGTGCAAATAGATATTATTGCAACAAATGTTTATCAAGAATGTCTGGAGGATTAGATGAAGTATACGGATATCATTTTTAAACTTCTTATCATGAATGAAGGATTAAAATTAAAACCTTACAGAGACACTGTTGGCAAGCTCACAATTGGAGTGGGAAGAAACCTTGATGATATGGGAATAACCGAAGATGAAGCTTATTACATGCTGGAAAACGATATAAAACGATGCAAAGAAGAACTCAGAAGCATTTTTGTTAATTTTGACGATTATGAACCTCATATCCAGGCTGTCCTCATTGATATGATTTTTAATCTCGGTAAAACAAAATTCCTGACTTTTAAAAATTTTATCAAGGCAATTAAAGAAAATAAAATTAAAACTGCAGCTTATGAAATGATGAATTCCAAATGGGCTCAGCAAGTTAAATCAAGAGCTATGAGAGATAAAAAATTATTACTTACAGGAGAATTATAATGACTAACCAGGAATTTAATCAAATACTGCAAGAGTTTTAAAAGGAGGTAAAAAATGAAAAAATTGATAAGGCTAAATGATTTGGAATTAAAGAAGCATAATATCCCTTATAAAGCATCTACCTTAAAGTGGTGGCGTTCTAAAGGGCTCTATCCACAACTATTCAAGAAAATAGGATATTTTGTGTTTTTGGATTTAGAGAAATTCAAAGAGATTTTTAAAATTAATGAATAATCCAATGAAAAAAGAGAAGAAAGAGGCGAAAATAATTGAGTGAAGTCAAATTTGAAATAAAAGGACTAAAAGAATTAATAAAAACTTTATCTCCTAAGAATTTTATCAGAGTCGCCAATAAAATCGTTAATGACATCACTAAAAAAGTCTATAAAGAAACTATTAAAGCTATAAGAGGAAAATACAATATTTCTGCTGAAAGATTAAAAAAAAATATAAAAGTAAAACCTTCAAATTATCAAACTCTTTCTTCTCAAATTACTTATCGCGGAAGAACTCCTGGGCTTCAACATTTCAAAATGCGTCAGATTGTTTCTTCTGGCAATTCCTCTTATTTAATTTATTCAACATTAAAAGGTGGAATTGCAGGAAGAAGATACAGGAAAAAGAAAAAATCAACTTCAATTTCCGTTGAGGTTATAAAAGGTCATAGAGTTATTGTTAAACATGCTTTTCTTTTATTCCCAAGACGTGGAGGAGTGGGAATATTCAAAAGAAAAGGGAAAAGCAGATATCCTATTGAAAGACTTTATGGTCCATCTCCACGAGGAATGGCAAAAACAGTTGGTGTTGATAAAATTTTGGAAAAAGTTGTTAACACTGAAGGTAATAAAATTCTTGAAAGAAGCTTAAAAAGATATTTGAGAAAATGGTAACAAAAGGTGTGATAACGGAACAAATTTTGAAATTTCAAAAACTTTGCGGGTCCTTTCCAGGAAGGGAAGCGGTGCGAGTTACCGCGAACGCACCATTCGGACGATATTTGAACTATTTTTTTGGAGCTTCTATTTATTATCTCCTATATCTGCTTGATAAATTTAGAAAAAATCAAGGAGATTGAAAATTATGCAGGATAACTGGGTGACAATTACAAGAGCTGCGAAAGAATGTGGGGTCAGCAATAAAAAAATTAAAAATCTCATTAAAAACAAGCTCATTTCAATCAATAAAGATGGGAAAGTTTCACTTGAACAGGTTAGAGCTGTTCTTGAAGCAGAAAAAGAAATGAAAATGGCAAAAATTAAAGAGGAGCAGGATTATACAGAACTGATAAAAAGAGCAAATGCAAAATATAGAGTTGAAAAGGCTAAATTGGTTGAACTGCAAAGAAAAGAAAAAGAAAGATTGTTGATAGAAAGAAAAGAGGTGGAAAATCTCCTTGTAGAAATAGCAAACAGTTTTAAGAAAAAATTATATTCATGGAGAGCCAAATTGGCTGCAAGATTGGAAAAGAAAACAAAAGCTCAGATTTTTAAGATTTTAGACGAGGAAATAGAAGAGCTTTTAAATGACATTAGCGAAAAAGGATTACTGGGAGACAAAAATGGCAATTAAATGGGCAGATGAGATTTTAAAGAAAAACCTTAAGCCTTTGAAAAAAATAACAGTTTCAGAATGGGCAGAAAAAAATAGAATAATCCCACCACATAAGAGCGTAGAACCTGGAAGATGGAGAAATTCAAGAACTCCATATCTTGTGAAAATAATGGACAGCTTTAATGATTTGCAAATTGAGAATATTATTTTCTGCTCTGCAACTCAGGTAGGAAAAACTCAAGCAATTTTAAATCAACTTGGATTTTTAATTGACATAGACCCAGACCCTGCTCTTGTGGTTTATCCAACTGAAGATACAGGAAGAGCAATTTTTAGAGATTTTATTGAACCAATGATTGACGCAAGCCCTGTATTGAGAGCAAAAAAACCTTACAGCTCAGATGATTTCACTTTATCCCGTATGGCTTTTAGAAATGGTGCTGAAATATTCCTTGCTTGGGCTAATTCTCCTGCTTCATTGGCTTCAAAACCAATACGATATTTGTTTTTAGATGAAGTGGATAAATATCCTGTCACAGCTGGGAAAGAAGCAAGCCCTATTGAACTTGCAATGGAAAGAACATCAACATTCTGGAATAGAAAAATCATAATGGTATCCACCCCCACTATTGAGACTGGCCATATATGGCAGGCATTCAAAAATGCTGAAATTAGATTTTATTACCATGTCCCATGTCCTCATTGCGGGCATTATCAGAGGTTGATTTTTGAACAGGTAAAATGGCCAAAAGAACTGGATTCTCTCTCTAAAATTGAAGATACTGCTTATTACGAATGTGAAAAATGTAAAAAGAAAATCACAGACAAATACAAATCTGATATGCTTATAAAAGGGAAATGGAAAGGTGATAAAAATATACGCAAATATAAAACAATTGCTTTTCATCTGTCAGGTTTGTATTCTCCATGGCGGACATTTGGTCAGGTTGCAAGAAAATTTCTTGAAACAAAAACTCATCCAGAACGATTGCAGAATTTTGTCAATTCATGGCTTGCAGAACCATGGAAAGATTTAACCGCAAGAATTAAACAGGATGAAGATATTGAAAACCTCAAACTCTATATGCACCATGAAAAAGGAGTTGTTCCTTCAGAAGCGGTTGCCCTTACAGCTGGCGTTGATGTTCAGGTAGATAGATTTTACTTTGTTATAAGAGCATGGGCTAATGATTATACTTCATGGTTGGTTTTAGAAGGTGCAGTCCAGACATGGGATGAGCTTGAAAAAATATTGTTTTTAAGCTCATTTAATACAACTGATAATGAAGTTATGAAAGTTGAGCTGGCATGCATAGATTCAGGGTATAGAACGCAGGAAGTGTATGAATTTGTCGCAAGAAATTATCCCCGTGCAATATCAGTGAAAGGAGCATCAACAGATTTAAAGGGCAGACCTTATTCTCTGCCTTCAAATGATGCGAAAAAACAGCTTGGAGTATCTGCTCCATATTTGATTAACACTCTGTATTTTAAAGATTTTATCTACATGCGAAGAAGGATCCCAGCTGGTGAAAATGGAGCATGGTATATTTACAGAGGAGTTAGTGAAGATTATCTAAGACAGATTACTTCAGAAATAAGAGTTCTTGATAAAGGAAAGCCTAAATGGAAAAAAAGAACAGAAACTGTTCCAAACCACCTGTGGGATGCTGAGGTTTATTCAGCAGCTGCAGCAGAAATCTTGAATATCCCTTACAGAAGAAAAGAGCCAAAAATTAAAAATAATTCAATAATTGCACCTGCACCAAGAAAAAAACCTAAAAATCCATGGATTACAAGGAGGTCAGGTTGGCTGAGATAAAAGAACCAAGAGTAGAAAATATTTCAAAATTAATCAAAGATGGTGTGCTAATTCAAACTTCAATCGCAGCAAGAAAATTCAATGTTGACACAAGAACTGTCCTTAGATGGATTGAAACTGGCAAAATAAGAGCATTGAAAATCGCTGGAAGATGGTATGTGTTCAGAGATGAACTCAAAAAGCTCATTATGGGAATTGAAATTGAATGAGTTTAATGATAAGGATATAACAAAAATAATGGGGAACTATTTATGCAAAAAGATATTCATGAAATTTGCAATGGAAAGAATGAGAATGAATTAAAAAAATGCATGAAATTGAAAAACCATAACCTGTTAAATGTGTTTAAAGTTAATGATAATTACATTATTGGAATTTACGAAGGGAGTTTAAGTAAATATGATATTTTGATAAAATACAGGCAGAAACAAAAAAATGGTAAATGGTCCAGAATTAGAACTCCAAAACATATTCATTGGGCTGTGGATATTTTAATGAAAATTCAAGCAGAACCTGAATTAACAAAAAAATTTTTAAATTTTCTGTTAGAACAATGGGAAAAAATTGAACCAATACAAGACGAAAAAGAAAGAAAAAAAAGAACAAGCATTGAATATTTGGTGAAAAAATATTCAAACCAATTAAATGGATATCACAAATTAAGCAGAAAAGGAGAATATTCAGTAAAATTTTTAATTTTTCTCGCAGAATTATTAATGACCCAGGAAAAAACAAATCGTGAAGATGCTTATATGTTTAAAAAACTTTTACAAGCTCTTGAAGAAGGAGATAATATATTTAACATTGTTAGCATTGCTTCACATACAGGGAGATAAAATGCTTTTTATGAAAAATGAATTATTTGAAGTAAAACCTAAACCTTTTGTAAAATGGGCAGGTGGTAAAAGACAGTTAATAAAAATCTTAAAAAAATATGTCCCTTCTGATTTTAATGTTTATTTTGAGCCTTTTGTCGGTGGAGGGGCTTTATTATTTGAAATTATGCCAGAAAAGGCAGTAATTATTGATATAAATGAAGAATTGATAAATTCTTATAATGTGATTAAAAACAATGTAGAAAAATTAATTGAAGATTTAAGCAAACACAAAAACGAAAAAGATTATTACTATAAAATTAGAGCATTAAATCCAGAAGAACTTGACCCTGTTAAAAGAGCAAGCAGGTTTATTTTTCTAAATAAAACTTGCTTTAATGGATTATATAGAGAAAATTCTCAAGGAAAATTCAATGTCCCATTTGGAAAATATAAAAATCCAAAAATATTAGATGAGGAAAATTTGCTCGCAGTTTCAAAATATTTGAACGAAAACGATATAAAAATAATTCAGGGCGATTACAAAGAAGTTCTAAAATTTGCCCAAAAAGAAGATTTCATATATTTTGACCCTCCTTATTATCCTTTAAATAAAACTTCTTCTTTTACAAAATATAACAAATACGATTTTACAGAAAAAGACCAAATTGAATTAGCAAAAGTATTTAAAGAGCTTAATAAAAGAGGATGCTATCTCTTACTTTCCAATTCAAATACTGATTTCATTAAAAAACTTTATAAAGAGTTTGATATTATACCTGTTAATGCAAATAGATTTATAAACTGTAAAGGGAATTTAAGAAAAAAACAAAATATTGAAATCATAATCAAAAATTTTTAAGGAACTAATAATGATGGATAATGGGTTTAGGAAATGGTTAAAAGAGAGAATAGATAGGGCAAAAGAGGCAGAAAAAATTGTAAATCAAAAGCTAAAAGAAAAAGAAAATTTTATAAGAGAAAAAGTAATCCCTGAAATAATTGAATTTTTAAAAGAAGTTAAAGCAATGCTTGAAGCTAACAATTTCAAAATATCCCTGGAATATGGCAATGACTGGCTTGAATTTAAAATGTTTTTTAAAAACGAAGATTATTATGGCATTGGCATTAAAAATAATTTCAAAAAAAGAGAATTTGAACTTGTTGAATTGAAAAAAGAAAATAATAGCGAATATGTTAATGTTCTGGAAAATATAGACATAGAAACCTGGACATTCTCAAATTTTAAACATATTTGCCAGAAATTAATTGACAGATTCCTTTTAGCTTACCCATTAAATTTTTAAGGAGACGCTATGAGCGATAAAAAAAATAACATCATAAAACAGGTTTGCAAAGAGCTTGGCATTACCCAAAAAGAGCTGGCAGAGAGAATTGGGATACCAAGTGGAACAGTGAGCAGATGGGCATCAACAGGAGACATACCTAAAACAGCCCGCCTTGCTTTAGAATTATTACTTGAAAATAAGGAGCTAAAAGAAAAACTAAAAGTATTAGCTTTGTTGAAAAATACATTGGAAAATATCAATATTGAAGATTTTAGCTAAAAAAATAATCAATAATGAAAAAATATACTTGACAAATTTTCATAAATGAATTATTCTCTCCCCAAATATTTCAAAAATGAAAAATTTTTAAAGGGGGAGAGACCATGTCAAATCTAATAATTTTCCAAAAACAAGAGTTAGGCAAAATAAGAGCATTTAAAAAAGACGGAGAGCCATGGTTTGTTGCAAAAGATGTATGTAGTATTCTTCAAACATCTACACGAGATGTCCCAAAAATTTTAGATGAGGATGAGGTGGATAAAATCCACATCACTGATTCGTTAGGGAGAAAACAGTTAATGACAATGATAAATGAATCTGGTTTATATACTTTAATACTTCGTAGTAATAAACCTAATGCAAAAAAATTTCGCAAATGGGTAACAAAAGAGGTATTGCCTGCAATAAGGAAGACAGGGAAGTATGAAATTAAGAATGCAAGATATGTTAATCCACGCACCATTGCAGGATATAAAGGAATGATAGGACTATACAGAAAGAAGCTTAAAGAAGAAACTGAAAAGGTGAAAGAGCTTGAGCAGGATGTCAAAATATATGAGTGTTAATGGTACAAAAATTCCCCAGTAAAAGGCCCTTAAAATTCCCCACCTGA
>CAZQKL010000052.1:0-14031 GCA_964593895.1 uncultured bacterium | reverse complement strand
AGGGGGTCGGGGGTTCAAATCCCTCCGCCCCGATTTTTTTATTTCTTATCTTAAATTCCAATCAAATAATGAGGTAAAATAAATGAATTATAAAAAGATTATTTTTGAAAAAGATGGAAAAATAGCAATAGTTACTTTAAATAATCCAAAATCTTACAATTCTTATGATCCAATATTAGCAGAAGAGTTGTATAAAGTTTTTAAAGAAATTAGATGGAATTCCGATATAAGAGTTGTAATTTTAAAAGCTGAAGGAAAAGCTTTTTCAGCTGGTGGAGATATTAAAAGTTTTAAGGAAGCAATAGATAAAAATAATTTCCCTCAAATGGTTGAAGATTTAACTTTAACACTAAATGGCACTGTTCTATTAATGAAAGAGATGGATAAAATAATCATTAGTTATATTGATGGAATTGTTGCAGGAGTTGGATTATCATTTGCATTAAATACAGATATTAGCATTGCAACAGAAGATTCAGTTTTTATTGGAGGTTATAATGCTCTTGCAACAACCCCAGATGGAGGGGCATCATATCCCTTTGTAAAATTTGCTGGTATTTCAAAAGCTATGTATTTTTTTCTTTCAAATGATAAATTTTCTGCAAGACAACTTGAAGATTGGGGATTAATAAGTAAAGTTATTAAAAAAGATGAAGGATTTGAGTTTGTAATTAATTTTGCAAAAAAAATTGCAGAAGGTCCATTTGAAGCAACTATAAAAACAAAAAAATTGTTTTATAAAGGGATAAATTTAAGTTTTGAAGAATATATTGAACTTGAAAGAGAGGGTATTATTTCTTCTTCTCAAACAAAAGATATGGAAGAGGCTGTAAATTCATTTATTGAAAAGAGAAAACCAAAATTTCAATAACTTAAATGCTTGAATTTAGACCAAATCAGAGGATAAGAGTTTATAAACTTCCAAATTCTGATGAGATTTATTTTGCAAACCTTTTGACTATAATAAATGGCACTTTGATAATAACACGTCCTTACAGAGAAACTGAAAAAACTATATTTTATATGGATAGATTGGAACCGAATTCACTTTTGTATGGTGATTATGAATACGAAGGTAAAATTTATTATTTCAGAAGCAAAGTCATAAAAAGTAGCTATACTCCATTTCCACATGTAATATTAAAAGAGCCAGATGAAAGAAATATAAAAATCAAAAGAATTAGAACAGCCGATAGATATCCTGCTCTAACTCCTGTAATATTAAAGTTTAAACATCAAGGAGCAGAAGTTGAAATAATTGATGCTGTAATAATTGATGTGTCTATTAATGGAGTTGGGATTATTTCTCCTGTAGATGTTCCACAATTTTTTTTGATAGAATTTTTGTTAAACGGAGAAAAGATAAATATTGAAGTTGAAGTAAAAGTTTTTCATGAAAGGAAATTTAAAAGAATGCATTTTATTGGTGCTCAAATTCTCAAAATTAATAAACCAGAAATTTATAAAAAATACATTGATATTTTAAAAATGATTCATGAAAGAAAATTATAATAAAGTTTTTGGTCTTACTGGTTCAATTGCCTGTGGGAAAAGCACTGTTAGTGAAATATTCAAAAAAAATGGAATATATGTAATTGATTTAGATTATGTTGCAAGACTTGTTGTTGAACCAGGAGAAAAAGGTTATGATGAAATTTTAAAAAATTTTGGAAGTGATTTTATTAATGAAAAGGGAAAAATAGATAGAAAAAAGCTTGGAAATTTAATTTTTTCAGATTTAGAAGCAAAAAAAAAGCTTGAAGAAATTTTACATCCATTAATCAGAGAGAAAGAATATGAAATTATTAAAAAAATTAGAAAAATGGATAACTCAACTCCAATTATTGTTGATGCTGCATTAATGATAGAAACAGGAAGTTACAAAAGGTATAAAAAGATAATAGTTGTTTATGTTCCTGAAAAATTACAGATAGAGAGACTTATGAAAAGAGATAATTTAAGTTTTGAGCAAGCTTTAAAAAGGGTAAAAAGTCAAATGAGTATTGAGGAAAAGATAAAATATGCAGATTATATTATTGATAATTCAAAAAGTTTAACTGATACTGAAAGGCAAGTAAAAAAAATTATTGAGGAGTTAAAAAGTGATTGTTGATGTGCATACTCATGTTTTTCCAGATATTATAAGAGAAAACAGGGAAAATTTTTTTAGTGGTGAAGAAGAATTTTATTCAATTTATAAAGATTCAAAAGCTAAAATGGTATCTTATAAAGAACTCTTAAATGTAATGGATGAGGAAGGAGTTGATAAAGCTGTTATTTTTGGATTTCCCTGGAATAATATTGAATATGCAAAAATAAATAATGATTATATAATTGAAGCTATTGAAAATTATCCAGAAAGATTTATTGGTTTTGCATGTTTAAATCCACTAATTAATGGAGCTTTAGAAGAAATCCAGAGGTGTGTAAAATTTGGATTAAAAGGAGTTGGAGAAATTGCCTTTTACAGTAGAGATATTGATGATGAAATAATAGATAAACTTAAGCCAATTATGGAATTTTGCAGAGAAAAGGATATTGTTTTTCTCATTCATACTAATGAACCTGTGGGACATGAGTATCCTGGAAAGGTTGATATGAAGCTTAAAAATATATACAAATTTGTAAAAAAATATCCTGAAAATAAGATAATTCTTGCACACATGGGTGGAGGTTTATTTTTTTATACATTAATGAAAAAAGAAGTTGAAGAAGTTTTAAAAAATACATATTTTGATACAGCTGCAGTCCCTTTTTTATATAAAATTGAAATTTATAATATTTTAGCTCAATTTAGGATAGAGGATAAAATTTTATTTGGAAGTGATTTCCCCTTAATTAAACCTATAAGATATTTTAATGATATGGAAAAAAGTGGAGCTGATAAAGAGATTTTAAATAAAATTAAAGGGCTGAATGCAAAAAAGTTATTTAATCTTTAATTTTTTCTAAAATTTTTTCAAAAGTTTTAAAATCTATCATATTTGGTCCATCACTTAAAGCTTTATCAGGTTCAGGATGAACTTCAAAGAAAAAACCATTTACACCACATGCGTTTGCACATAAAGTTAGATATGGAACATATTTTTTATCGCCACCACTTTTCCCAGATAATGCACCAGGTTTTTGAACAGAATGAGTTGCATCAAATACCACTGGAAAGCCAAATTCTTTCATATCAACAATATTTCTAAAATCAACAACAAGATTACCATAACCAAAAAAAGTTCCTCTTTCAGTCAAAATTATTTTAGAATTTTTAGTTGATTTTACCTTTTCACATGCAAAATACATATCTTTTCCTGAGAGGAATTGCCCTTTTTTTATGTTTACAATTTTTCCTGTTTTTCCTGCTGATATTAACAAATCTGTCTGCCTTGAAAGAAATGCTGGAATTTGAATTATATCAATAATTTCTTTTACTTCTTCTGCCTGCCAAGATTCGTGAATATCAGTGGTCACAGGGACTTTAAATTTTTCTTTAATTTTATTTAAAATTTTTAAACCTTTAGATAATCCGGGACCTCTAAAAGAATTTATTGAAGTTCTATTTGCTTTATCAAAGCTTGATTTAAATATGTATAAAAAATTATATTTCTCACAAATTTTCAATATATTTTCACACGTTAAAAAACAGATTTCCTCTGATTCAATAACGCAAGGTCCAGCTATTATGAATTTTTCTTTTTTCAGTTTTTCATAATCCATGCTTTTTTTATAACATATTTTTTAAATTGACAAAACCAATTTTTTGAACTAAAAAATATAATGATGGATAGAGTAGAAGTTCATACTTACACAGAAATTTATAAAGATTATTACAATAATCAGGAAATTTATACTCAAACTGAGGAAGTAAAATCTATTGATTATAATGAAGAAAATCAACCTCAACAGGAACAACAGCAATCAACTGGAAATGAAATAGTTGATACATTTAAAGGTAGCTATGTAAATGTTACAATCTAATAATTAATCCCATACCATCCTCCACT
This sequence comes from uncultured bacterium, assembly GCA_964593895.1. Taxonomy (GTDB): domain Bacteria; phylum DYJV01; class DYJV01; order DYJV01; family JALVYZ01; genus CAZQKL01. The sequence continues at coordinate 10,036 of CAZQKL010000052.1, read as the reverse complement.
GGTATAAAACATGAAAGAAAATCTTTTGAAAAAGAAATTTTTTTATTAAATTTATCCACAAGTTTTATCCCTTCAATATATTTTAAACTTCTAAAAGTTGGAATTTCCAAAATTTGCTTTGAGTAAGTGATGTTATCAACAATACATAATCCATTTTTTCTTAAAATAGATTTTAAATATTCAATCATTTTAATATAATCCCTTTTTTGAGAGTCAATGAAGATAAAATCAAATTTTTTCTTCATTTTTTTAAAAATTTCCATAACATAAAAACAATCAAGGGGGAAAACTTTTAGTTTTTTTCTTAATTTATAAGGGAATTTCATGTAAATATTTTCATAAAAAAAATCTATTCTATGAAAATTTTTATCAATACTTATTAAAGTTGAATTTTCTGAAAGAGATTTTAAAATTTGATATGTTGAAAACCCTATACCCAAACCTATTTCAAAACAATCTTTTGGATTTTTTAACTTTACTAAAAATGATAAAATTTTTCCTTTTAAGGGAGATAAAATTGGAGTTTTGGATTTTTTTGCGAATTCAATTATTAAATTTTCAACTTCATCAAATTTGTATAATGATAATAAATAGTTGTTTAAATCCACATTTTAAATTTACAATAGTTTTAAATTATTTACAATCAATTTTTTGTATGTTAGGAAATTTTTAATGGCAAAGATAAGAGTTGGTGTTATTGGAATGGGATATCTTGGAAAATTTCATTATGAAAAATATAAAAGATTTGATGATGTGGAAGTTGTAGCAATTTGTGATAGTGAGGAGAAAAAATTAGAAAATTTTTCTGCAAAAGTTAAATCAAGAGATTACAAAGAAATTTTAAATGAAGTAGATGCAGTTTCTATTGCAACTCCAACTAATACCCATTTTAAAATAGCAAAATTTTTTCTTGAAAACTCTAAAGATGTGCTTGTTGAAAAACCAATTTGTGAAACTGTAGAAGAGGCAGATGAATTAATAAAAATTGCAAATAAAAATAATTGTATCTTGCAGGTAGGACATCTTGAAAGATTTAATCCTGCGGTTATAGCTGGTAAAAAGTATATAAAAAATCCAATGTTTATTGAAGCTATAAGAATATCACCATTTACTGGAAGAAGCACGGATATTGATGTTATAAGAGATTTAATGATTCATGATATTGATATTATGCTTAATTTTGTTAATGAAGAGATTAAATTTATTCATGCAGCTGGTGCTCCTGTAATAACAGATAAACCTGACATTGCAAATGTTAGAATAGTCTTTAAAAATGGTTGCACAGCAAATTTTACAGCAAGTAGAATTTCATTGAAAAAAGAGAGAAAGATGAGATTTTTTCAGAAAAACATGTATATTTCAATTAATTTTGACAAGAAAAATATAAAGATTTATTCATTAAAAACAGATAAGGATAAAATTTCAGCTATTGACTTTTTAAAAAGTTTTAGATTTAAAAGATTAAAATTTCCAGAAAAAGTTGATCCGCTTTATATGGAAATAAATTCATTTATTGAATGTATAAAAACAAGAAATAAGCCTGTAGTTGATGGAAAAGCTGGAAAAAGAGCATTAGAACTTAGCCTTAAGATTTTGAAAAATTTAGAGGAGAACTTAAATGATACCATTTATAGATATAAACAAAGAGATTGAAATCTTTAGGTCTGAAATAGTTTCAAAAATAAATAAGGTGCTGTTTAATGCTCAGTTTATTCTTGGTGAAGAAGTAACTCTATTTGAAGCAACTGTATCAGAGATGTTTGGAATAAATTATGCGGTTGGAGTTGGAAGTGGAACAGATGCTCTTTTTTTAGCATTAAAAGCATGTGGTATAAAGGAAGGAGATGTTGTTTTAACTTCTCCTTTTTCATTTATTGCTCCAACTGAGGCGATTGTAAATATTGGAGCAATTCCAAGGTATGTTGATATTAAACCAGAAACATTCAATATTGATGAAGATAAAATTGAAACTGCGATAGATGAAAAAACAAAAGCAATTATTGTCACACATTTATTTGGAAATCCATGTGAAATGGATAAGATTGTTGAAATTGCAAAAAAATATAATTTAATATTAATTGAAGATTGCACTCAAGCTTTCGGTTCAAAATATAAGGGAAAATTTGTTGGTAGTTTTGGATTAGCAGGATGTTTTAGTTTTTCCCCAAATGCTACTTTAGGGGCTTATGGTGATGCGGGAATGGTAGTTACAGATTCTGATGAAATTTTTAGAAATATTTTGTTATTAAGAAATCATGGTTATCAAGGTGGAGAGCATGTAATTCATGGGTATAATTCAAGACTTGATACAATTCAGGCTGCAGTATTAAATGTAAAGATAGCTTATTTATCAACATTTCTTGAAAGACGAAGAAAAGCTGCAAAAAAGTATAAAGAATTATTGAAGGATGTTGAGGAGATAATTTTGCCAGAAGAAAGAGAAGATACTTTTCATACCTATAATCTTTTTACAATAAGGGTTAAACGAAGGGATGAACTTCAGGAATTTTTGACAAAAAATGGAATTGAGACAAAAATATTTTATAAAAAAACAATTCCTGAACAACCGTGTATGAAGCATTTTAAAATTCCTGAAAAAGATTATGAAATTGCAAAAAATATTTCTAAAAAGGTCTTGTCTCTTCCACTTTCACCACATATCTCAGATGCTAATATAAAAACAATAGCAGATAAAATTAAGGAATTTTATGCAAAAAAAGTATAAAGTTTTCATTATTGCTGGCGAGGAATCTGGAGATTTTTTAGGTTCAAGAATTGCTCAAGAATTAAAAAAAATCATTCCCAACCTTGAACTGTATGGAATTGGCGGAAAAAAGATGGAAAGTGAAAACGTGAATTTAATTGAAAATATTTCTAATTTAAGCGTAGTAGGATTATTTGAGGTATTTTCACATCTCTATTACATTTTAAAAACAATAAAAAAGGTTAAAAATTTTTTAGTAAAAAATAAACCTGATTTTGTAATTTTAATTGATTTTCCAGATTTTAATTTTAGAATTGCTAAATTTTCAAAAAAAATTGGTCTAAAAGTTTACTATTTCGTAAGTCCACAAGTATGGGCTTGGAGAAGAGGTCGTGTTAAATTTTTAAAAAAATATGTTGACAAAATGTATGTGATTTTTCCATTTGAAGAAGATTTTTACAAAGAATATGGAATAAATGTTAAATTTGTTGGACATCCTTTAACAGAAAAAATTAAACCAGTTTTAAATTTTGAAGAAAATACAATTGGAATTCTTCCTGGAAGCAGAAAAATTGAAGTAAAAAGACATCTGCCAATAATTGTCTCCGCAGTAAATCTTTTAAATAAAAAATTTAAAAATTTAAAATTTCTTTTACCTGTTGCTGAAAATATTGACAAATCAATTATTGAAGGTTTTGTTAAAACTGTTCCAAATATTGAAATTTATAAAGGGAAAAGCCTTGAGGTTATAAAAAAATCTAAAATAATTATTTCAACTTCAGGCACAGCAACTTTAGAATCAGCATTAATGGGAAGACCTGTAATAATTATTTATAGAGTTAATTTTTTCTCATATATTATTGGAAGACTTCTCATAAAAGTTCCTTATATTGGAATGCCAAACCTACTTCTTGGCGAGAAAGTCAATCCTGAGCTAATCCAATACAATTTAACTCCTTTTAATATTTATCTTGAAACTGTAAAATTTTTAAAAAATAAAGAAAAGTATAATTTTGTTGTGAAAAAAAACCTCTCATTATATCCTCTCCTTTATAAAGAAGAGATTTTTTCCTTTGTTAAAGATTTTTTGTCTTGACAAATGAGCATATGTTCATTATATTAGTAATGAACATATGCTCATAAAAGGAGTTTATATGAGACCAAAAAAGGAAAGAAAAATAGATGCACCACCAAAATTTTGGATATTTAAACCTGCAGGAATACCAATAACTCTTTTAAAAAGAATTTATTTAACAATTGATGAATATGAAGCTATAAGGCTTGCTGATTATGAAGGATTAGACCATGAAAGTGCTGCAAAAAAAATGGAAATTTCAAGGCCAACTTTCACAAGGCTTATTGAATCAGCAAGGAAAAAAGTTGCTGATGCAATTATTAATGGAAAGGAATTAATAATTGAAGGTGGTGAAATACATTTTAAAAACAATATTTTAAGATGTGTTGACTGTGGATATTCAGTTGAAATTCCAATTTATAAACAACCAATTTTTATATGTCCATCATGTGGAAGTGAAAGGATAATTAATCTTGCAAAAAGATTTGGTCATGGAAAATGTTGCAGAAATAGATGGAGAGGAGGTTTTTAATATAAAAAGAAAGGGGGGATAAAAATGCCAGGATTTGATGGAACAGGACCTTTAGGAATGGGTCCAGGAACAGGAAGAGGATTAGGACCTTGTGGTGCAGGTGTTAGAGGATGGTTTGGACCAAGATGGTTTCCAGGATTTGGTAGAAGGTGGTTTGGTAGAGGAAGAGGATTTGGAAGAGGTTGGTTTGGCAGAGGTAGAGGAAGAGGATTTGGTAGATGGTTTTGGTGGTAAAAACTTAAAAAGGAGGTGATAGATTATGCCAGGATTTGATGGAACAGGACCATGGGGAATGGGACCTGGCACAGGCTGGGGATTAGGACCATGTGGTGGAGGTTTTGCTTTTAGAAGAGGTTTTGGAAGAAGATTCTGGGGTCCTGGATTTGGAAGAGGCTGGGGTTGGAGATGGTGGTGGATGAATTATTCTCCTGAGGATGAATTAAACTTTTTAAAGCAACAAAGAGATTTTATTGACCAAAGGATAAAAGAAATTGAAGATGAATTAGCCCAAGACCAATCAAATGAATAATCCTTTAAAAGGGTGGGCTTTTTGCCTGCCCTTTTGAATAAAATTTTTTGGAGAAAAATATGAAAATGAAAATTTCAGTTGCAAGTGGGAAAGGAGGAACTGGTAAAACTTTTTTTTCTGTTAATTTTTATTACACTTTAAAAGATGAATTTAAATCTGCAATTGTTGACTTAGATGTTGAAGAACCAAATGTTAATATATTTATAAAAGCTGAAAAACTTTCTGCAGAAATTTCTTATCTTACAATTCCAAAAAATATAAAAGAAAAATGTATACTATGTGGAAAATGTTCAGAATATTGTGAATTTAATGCAATATTTGTATCCTCTGATAAGTGGTATCTTTTTCCAGAATTGTGTAAAGGTTGCACCGCTTGCATTAAATTATGTCCAAATGATGCTCTTATTTATGGGAAAAAAGAACATGGAATTATTAGATGGGATAATAGTGGATTTATGGAAGGAATTTTAAAAATAAGGGAGCCAATAGCAGTTCCATTAATAGAAAATGTTAAAAAAAAGTCATTGGAAATCTTTAAAGATTATGAGTTAATAATCTATGATTCTCCTCCAGGAGTAACTTGTCCAGCTATTTCATCAATTAAAAATTCAGATTTTACCATTCTTGTAGCAGAGCCAACACCTTTTGGTTTTAACGATTTTAAATTAACATATGAAGCAATAAAAGATTTTAACATACCATTTGGAGTTGTTATTAATAAAGATGGAATAGGAACTAATGAACTTGAAAATTTTTGTAAGGATAAAAGTATTCCAATTTTATGTAGAATTCCTCATGATAAAGCGATTGCAGAATTGTATTCAAATGGTAAAATATTAGTAAAAGAGGATAAAACCTACAAAAAATATTTTTTAGATTGTTTTAACAACATTAAAAAGTATTTGGAGAAATAGTATGAATGAAATTTTGATTTTAAGTGGAAAGGGTGGGACAGGAAAAACAACCTTTACAGCAAATTTTTCGTTATTTTTGAATAAAAAAGATATTGTTTTAGATTGTGATGTTGATGCTGCAGATTTGCATATTATTTTAGAACCTGAAATTTTACAAGAATTTGAGTTTTATTCTGGAAAAGAATGTTTTGTTGATGAAGAAAAATGTTCTGGTTGCGGGATTTGCGAAAAAAACTGTAATTATGATGCAATAAAATTAATTAATTCCAAAGCAAAAATTAATCAAATTGATTGTGAACATTGTCTTTTATGTTTTAGATTATGTCCTGAAAATGCAATTTATGTTAAAGATGCTTTACAGGGAAAATACTTTTTGTCAAAGTCAAGATTTGGTCAAAAATTTATTCATGCAAAATTAAATCCTGGAGCAGATAATTCTGGAAAACTTGTAGCAACAATAAGGACTTTTGCCAAAAAAATTGGAAAACAGAATATGTCAGAATTTATATTAATTGATGGTCCGCCTGGTGTTGGATGTCCTGTGATTGCCTCAATTTCAGGAGTAAAGGGAGTTGTTTTTATTACAGAGCCAACTGAATCTGGACTTCATGATCTTGAGAGAGTATATGAACTTGCAAGATATTTTGGAGTAAAAAGTTTTGTGATAATAAATAAATCAACTTTAAATGAAAGTATTTCTGATAGAATAGAAAAATTCTGCAATGAAAAAAATATTTTTCTTTTAGGAAAAATTCCATATTCAGAAAAATTTTATTATGCTTTAAATCAGAAAAAAGCAATTATTGAAATAGATAAAGAATTTTATAAAAAATTCAATAATTACTGGGAAATAATAAAAAAGGAGGTTAGACCATGAAAATTGCATTGACAATTTCAGAAAAAAGTGAAAATAGCGTGGTGGATCCAAGATTTGGAAGATGTCCATATTTTTTAATTTATGATGATGAAACTGGAGAAAAAAAGATAATTGATAATAGAATGAATTTGAATGCAATGCAGGGAGCAGGAATTCAATCTGCTCAAAATCTTTTAAAAGAAAATCCAGATGTTTTAATTACAGGAAATATTGGACCAAAAGCTTTTATGCTTCTTAATGGTAAGGTAAAAATTTTTAAAGGAGCAGAAGGTTTAACAGTTGAGGAAGCATTAAAAAAATTTAAAAATAATGAATTAATTGAAATAAAAGAGCCCACAAAACCTGGGCACTGGTAAAATAAATTTAAGGGGGAATAAAAATGCAGAAGCAGAAAAGGGATGAGCTTGATGAAAAGATAAAAAAGAACCTTGAAAAGATTAAGCACAGAATAATTGTATTAAGTGGAAAAGGTGGAGTAGGTAAAAGTTCTGTTAGTGTTAATCTTGCAACAGCTTTGTGGCTTAAAGGGAAAAAGGTTGGAATTTTAGATATTGATATTCATGGTCCTTCAATTGGGAAAATGACAGGAATTCCTTCTAATCAGAAATTGCAATTAAATGAAAAAGGAGAGCCTGTTCCATTTAAAATAAGGGAAAATTTTTTTGTGTTAACAATAGCACTTCTACTTGAAAGTCCAGATACACCTGTTATTTGGCGGGGACCACTAAAGATGGGAGCTATAAAGCAGTTTTTAGGGGATATAGTATGGCCAGAACTTGATTATTTAATTATTGATTGTCCTCCTGGCACTGGAGATGAACCATTAAGTGCAGTTCAGTTAATTGGAAAGGTTGATGGAAGTGTTATAGTTTCAACTCCTCAAGAAGTTTCATTTTTAGATGCAAGAAAAACAATCAATTTTTCAAAGATGTTAGGAGTTCCAATAATTGGAATAATTGAAAATATGTGTGGTTTTAAATGTCCTAAGTGTGGAGAAGTTACTTATATTTTTAAATCAGGAGGCGCACATAAAGCAGCAAAAGAATTAAATGTAGATATTTTAGCTCAAGTTCCATTTGAACTTGAAATGGTTGAAGCTGGAGATAATGGAATTCTTTATGTTGAAAAATATAAAGAGAATGAAGGTGCTAAAAAATTTATGCAAATAGCAGACGCAATTATTAAAAAATTTGAAGAAATCCCAACAGAATCTCAAAAAGATGAAGGAGGTGAAAAGTTGAGAATAGCAATTCCTCTTGCAAATGGAATGTTAACTCCTCACTTTGGTCATTGTGAAGAATTTGGAATTTACGATGTGGAAAATGGAAAAATTGTTAATAAAAAAATAGTTACACCTCCTCCTCATGAACCTGGAGTTATTCCAAGATTTTTAAAACAGCAGGGAGTGAATTTAATTATTGCTGGAGGAATGGGACAAAGAGCTTTACAGTTTTTTAAAGATTATGGAATTAAAGTATTAGTTGGAGCTTTACCTAAAAAACCAGAGGATTTAATAAATGACTATATAAATGGAACATTAGAATTAGGTGAGAATGTATGTTCTCATTAGGTTTGTAATAAAATACGGGGGATAATCTTATCCCCCGTGCATTATTGAGAATTGCAAACAACCTGATTCATATTACCAAAAAAATTTATCTCACAGTGAATATGGTAGTTTTCAACAATAAAATCATTTGTTGATAGTGTTACCTCTCCAGTTGAAGGATTAATTGTTAATGTAGGATTAACATTAGATTTTGGAATTCTGCATATTAATGAAGTTTCACTTGAATTATCTGCATTTTTTGTTCCAAGTTCACTAACACAAGTTGCTAATGTTTTCTGCACAAGAGCAATTGCTCCTTTTTTCTTATACTTAGCATATTGAGGTATAGCAATAGCAGCTAAAATTCCAATAATTGCAACAACAATCAATAATTCAATTAAGGTGAAACCTTTTTTCATTATTGAGCAGAACATGAAACTTTATTATTACTTATTGTGCAGTTTATTGTGTAACCCTTATAAGAAATATTTGATAATGTTCCAGAAATTTGACCGTTTTCATCAATAGTTAAAGTTTTTGTTCCTGCACTTCCAGGTAATTGACATGTCCATGAAGTTGTTCCATTATCAGCATTTGCAGCAGCAAGTTCACTCATACAATTTGCTATTGCACTTTGAATTGCACTAGCTGCAGCTTTTTTCTTATACTTAGCATATTGAGGTATAGCAATAGCAGCTAAAATTCCAATAATTGCAACAACAATCAATAATTCAATTAAGGTGAAACCTTTTTTTTCTTTTGCTTTTTTTCTAAATAATTTAATCATAGCCTACCTCCTTAAATTTTTATATTATTTTTACACAAATATTTCTATTTTTCAAGTTAAATATTTAAAAAAATTTTAAAAATCTGTGATTGAAATCACATTATAAGAGAGCAGGGAATCCCCTGCTCTAAAATTTATCCTTTTATAACTCTTGGTGTCATCATTTGGTGATGTGGACAAGATGTGCCTGGATTTTGATAAGCTGCTTCTGCAAAAGCAATCATATATTCTCTTATTTTTTCAAAAGGAACAATTTCATCTACATAACCTTTTTGAGCACAATATATTGGTCTTGATTTTTTATAATATTCTTGGGCAAGTTCATTCATTTTATCAATTACAGGTTGAATAGGATTACCACCTTCTTTCTCTTTTACAAGCCTTCTTGCAAATGCAGCTACAGCTGCAGTTTCACCATGCATTACATAAATTTCAGTTGTTGGAACTCCAAGAGTAAAAGCATTGTTTCTGTTTGCTTGTGGCCCACCCATTATATAGTGAGCAGCTGCTGTTCCCTTTCTAACAACAACGCACATCATTGGAACATGTGAAGTTTCAATTGAATATATGAGAGATTGACCAAGACCAAGCAGTTCAGCTTTTTCTGCCAAATCACCAACATCAATTCCAGTTGTATCTTGAAACCAGATTATTGGAATTCTATCTCTTCCACAAAGTATCACAAATTCGTTCATTTTGATTAAGCCTTGTCTGTATAATTTCCCGCCAATACCAATGTAAACACCTTTTGCATATTCAGGATAATTTGGTCCTAAAAATCCCTGTCTATTTGAAATAACTCCAACTAAAAGTCCATTAATTTTTGCAAGACCGCAGTAAACTTCTGGTCCATAATCTGGTTTAAATTCAAGATGTTCACTTCCATCAAATAGTCTTGCTAATACTTCATCCATGTTATAAACTAATTTTTGATTAAATGGCACAAGGTAATTTATATCTTCCTGAGGAAATTCAGGCTCTTTTGGTTCATCAACTCTGAAATAATCTAAATCGTAAGCTGGTAACATTTTTATATATTTTCTTAAAGCATCAAGCACTTCTTCTTCTG
>CAZQKL010000051.1:0-14150 GCA_964593895.1 uncultured bacterium | reverse complement strand
ACTACCACACAATTATGGATGGATTATTTTTGAAGTTACAGGAACAAAACCTGGGCAGGAAATTGGACTTGAATTACTTTCATTCGTTGGGAAATTAATTGTTGTTGGATATGGAATGCATAAAGTTGAATATATGCTTTCAAAAGTTATGGCATTTGATGCAGATATAATTGGAACTTGGGGATGCTTACCAAAATATTACAAAAATGTGTTAGACCTTGTAAATCAAGGGAAAATTCAAATAGAGCCTTTTGTAGATGTAAGACCAATGAGCACAATTAAAGAAGCATTTGAAGAAGCTCATTCAGGAAAACTTACAAGAAGAATAGTTTTAAAACCAGATTTTGAATAAAAAACAAAAAAGGAGGTAAAGTTTATGGCACTTGATTGGTTACCAAGAGACAATGAATTAAAAAACCATGCGCTTTTTGGAGATGAGTATTTTGGTACTTTTGACAATCCACCATGTGTAGTTTATGAAAAAAGACCAGTTTTAGATGAAAATGGAAATCCTGTTGAGGGACTGTATTCAGCTTGGATTTGGTTAAATAATCCAAAACAGTATAATTCATACACAACTGAAATGGTAAAAGGTGTTATTGCAGGATTTTACAAAGCAAGTGGAGACAGAAGTGTTGTTGCTGTTGTATTCACAGGTGTTGGAGACAAAGCTTTCTGCACAGGTGGTAATACTGTTGAATATGCATTTTATTACACAAAAAGACCTAATGAATATGGTGAATATATGGATTTATTTAACGGCATGGTTGATGCTATTTTAACATGTAAAAAACCTGTAATTTGTAGAGTTAATGGAATGAGAGTTGCAGGTGGTCAGGAAATTGGAATGGCTTGTGATATTGCAATTTCTTCAGATTTAGCAGTATTTGGGCAAGCAGGACCTCTTCACGGCTCAGCACCAGATGGTGGTTCAACAGATTTCCTTCCATGGTATCTATCAATTGAAGATGCTATGTATAATGGTTTTTCATGTGAACTATGGAGTGCATACAAAATGAAATTTAAAGGTCTTTTAACAAAAGTTGTTCCTGTGTTAAAGAAAGATGGAAAATTCATAAGAAATCCTCAGGTTATTACAGATAAGTTCATTGAAGATGGTGAAATTGTTTATGGTGAATTTAAAACAGGTGAAGAATTAAAAAAGGCAAAAGAATTAATTAAAGAATGTGAAGTTGACTTTTCATTGCTTGATAAAGAAGTAAATAGATTAATCTGGAGAATAACAAATCTATTTCCAGGATGCACAATAAAAACAATTGACAGTGTTAGAGCTAAAAAGAGATTTTTCTGGGATCAGGTAAAACATTACAACAGACATTGGCTTGCTGTTAATATGATGTGTGAAGCATTCTTAGGATTTAATGCATTCAGCACAAGAAAGATGACAGGACAAGATAAGATAGATTTTGTAAAATTCAGACAGTTAATTGCTGAAGCTAAAATGATGGGTGATGAAGTTTATGAACAAGTCCTACCAAAACCTAAAAAAGACTAAATTTTAAAAGAGGGGATTTTCCCCTCTTTTTTTTTCTCTATTCAATCAAAAAGGAGGCTTTGTAATGGAAAGAGAAAAGGTGGCAATTATTGGTGTTGGTCAGAGTAAATTTGTCCGTAGATATGAAGGAAGTATAAAGGAACTTGTATTTGAAGGATTTTCTGAAGCTGTTAAGGATGCAAAAATTGAGACAAAAGATATAGATGCGGTAATTATCTGTTCAGCACCTGAATATGATAAACAGAGGTCCCCTGCAGGGGTAATTGTTGAATATCTTGGACTAAATCCTGTTCCAACATTCTACTGTGAAACTTTATGCTCGTCAAGTAGCACAGGATTAAAGCTTGCTTATTCTTTAGTTGCCTCAGGATTACATAAATGTGTGGCGGTAATTGGATTTCAAAAAATGAGTGAAATCACATCAAAAGAGTCTCAGGAGAGAATGGGAAGAGGAGCTGATATTCAATGGGAAAGTCCATTTGGAACAATGATGCCAGCTTATTATGCAATGTATGCTCAGGCTCATATGGAAAAGTATGGAACAACTTTGGATGATTTAGCTTTGATTAGAATTAAATCATCAACTTATGGTCAAATAAATGATAGAGCGGTATTTAGGAAAGAAGTAACAATGGAAATGTTTAAAGACCCTGAAAACACATTTAGTCAACCAGTATCCTCTCCTTTAAGAGTTGGAGATTGTTGTGCAAATGCTGATGGCTCTTCATGTGTAATTGTGACAAATAAAGATATAGCAAAAAAAGTTCATGATAAACCTGTATGGATTTTAGGAGTAGGGTCAGCATCTGAAGCTGTAAATCTTTCAAATAGAGACCTATTTACAGGATTAAAAGCAGCTGAAATTGCTGCAAAACAAGCTTACTCAATGGCTGGAGTTGGGCCAGATGATATTGATGTTGCTGAAGTTCACGACTGCTTTACAATTGCAGAATTAATGGCTTATGAAAATCTTGGTTTTGCAAAACCTGGTGAAGGTGTTTATCTCATTAGAGAAAAGCAAACTTATAAGGATGGGAAAATACCTGTAAATATTGATGGAGGGCTTTTATCAAAAGGTCATCCTATTGGAGCAACTGGCGGGTCTCAAATTAGAACAATTGTGCTTCAACTAAGGGGAGAGGCTGGAGATATGCAGGTTAAAAACCCAAAAATTGGTCTTGTGCACAATATTGGAGGAGTTGGATTATATGGAAATGTAACTATATTGGGAATTTAAATTGACTAACCACAAAAAGGAGGCATTATAATGTCAAAGCCAAAAAAGGAGCTTGATGTAAGGTTTAAAAAATTTGGAGTTGTCCCCTTTACAGCAACAACAAAAGTTAATGATTTTATAGATTTTTTAGAAAAAGGAGTTGTTGCAGGAACTAAATGTAAAGATTGTGGAACAAAATATTTTCCACCAAAAGCAGATTGCCATAAATGTCTTACAAGTAATATGGAATGGTTTGAAATTAAAGGCACTGGTAAATTAATAACTTACAGCACTCTTCAATATGCTCCTATTGGATTTGAAAAAGACCTTCCATACACAATAGCGGTTGTAGATTTTGGAGAATTTAAAGTTTTTGGAAGAATTGATAAATCAATTCCTGTAGAGGAAATTAAAATTGGAATGGATTTAAAAGTAAAACCAGTAAAATTAGAGGGAGACAGACTAATTTATGTTTTTGTAAAACCTTAATCCCCTCCTGAACTTGGAGGGGAAATTTCCTTGACAATTTATATACATTTGGTATAAATTTTCTTTTATGCTAAAAGAAGGAGTCATTTTTTCTTCCACTCATATAACTTCTAAATTAATTGTTGAAATGTTAAAAGGTTTATTTCATGTTTATGAGGCAACTTCATATTCCTCATTTAAAAATCTAATAAAGGAAAAAGATTTAGACTTTATCATTATTGATAGAACTTTAAAAGATATAACTTCAAAAGAAATTTTTGATAAACTTGTTGAAGATGGGATTGAAAATATCCCTCCTTCAATTCTTTTAGTTCAAGATAGATATAATCCAGAATTAGATGGAGATGGATATAGTTTCATCCTAAGAAAACCTTTTTTAAAAATGGAACTTATTGAAGCAATTAACTTTGTAATTGTTGATACACAAAAAAAAGAAATAAAGAAAATATTAATTGTAGATGATTCGCAAACATCAAGAAAAATAATTAGAAAAAAGCTAAACTCTCTTGGTTACTCAACCATTGAAGCTGAATTACCTTCAAAAGCTCTGGAAATTATAAATAGTGAAAAGCCTGATGTTATTATTGTTGATTATTTAATGCCAGAAATGAATGGAGTTGAGCTTGCAAAAAGGTTATCGCAAAATGATAAACTTTTAGATGTTCCAATTATTCTTCTTACTGGAACAAAAAATATTGAAAAAATTATGGAAGAAGGTTTTAATTCAGGAATTTCTGCATATTTTCAAAAACCAATTAAAGAAGAGGAACTGGCAAGCTTTTTTACAAGATATTTAAAAAAGGACTTATCATGCAGAATATTAATTGTGGATGATTCTTACACAAAAAGAAAAATCCTATATTCAAATTTGCAAGTGAATTCTAACAGAGTAATCACAGCTGAATCCATTGCAAAAGCAAAGACTTTTTTTGAGGACAATCACTTTGACATTATTTTAATAGACCTTGTTTTAAAAGGTGAAAATGCCTATGATGCCATAAGAATTTTCAGAAAAATGAATAAAATTATTCCAATAATTGTTTATTCTTCAATTGCTGATAGAAAAAACATTTATAAAGTTCTTGAACTTGGGGCAAATGATTATCTATGGAGCCCAATTGAAATGAAGGAATTAATTTTAAAAACTCAAATTTGGGTTGAATTTTATAGGATTTTTCTTGAAAATGAATCTTTAAAAATTAAAAAAATTAAAGAAGAGAAAAAGGATTTTATTGAAATATTAGATGAAAAATTTTCAATTTCTAAAGTGAAAAATATTGTATCAACTTTGGTATATTTTGATAATGTAGATGAAAATAATAAAAGTGAAATTATTAATTGCTTCCGTTCTACTGATTTACATGGTTTTTATAAAAATAAATTCTTTGTCTTTTTTGAAAACTCAACATATGTGAATACATTAAAAATTTGTAAAAGAATTGGGAATTATTTAAAAAAATCAATAAAAATAGGTATTGCAAGCACAAATACATGCTCAACTGTTGAAGAATTAATAAAAGAAGCTGAAAAAAATTTAATTGAATTAAAATAATAAGTTACCTAAAATACTTCTTTTTCACTTCAAGAACTCTATCAAAATCCTTTAAAAAAGCATCAACACAATCTGGGTCAAAATGTTTGCCCTTTTCACTCACAATTAAATCAACTGCTTTTTCAACAGGCCAAGGTTCTTTATATGGCCTTTTAGATGTAAGGGCGTCAAAAACATCAGCAACTGCACAAATCCTTCCTGAAATTGGAATTCCTTCTCCTTTTAATCCTCTCGGATAACCTGAACCATCAAATTTCTCATGATGGGTTAAAGAGATTTCAGCTGATAATTTTAGAAGTGGAATGTCAGAATCAGCAAGAATTCTGTATCCTAATTCAGGATGAGTTTTTATAACTTCAAATTCCTCTTTTGTTAATCTTCCAGGTTTCAATAAAATATTGTCAGGTATTCCTATTTTACCAACATCATGCATAGGTGAAGCTTTAAAAATCATTTCAACAAAATTTTTATCAAGTCCTAAATTTTCAGCAATTATTTTAGAATAAGTTGCCATCCTTTTTATATGGTCTCCTGTATCATCATCTCTATATTCAGCAGCTTTTGATAGTCTAAAGATAATCTCTTCCTCCCTTTTTTCAATTTCAAAAGTAGCTTTTTTTACTTCATCTTCAAGCCATTTAGCTTTATTTGAAATTTTTATCTGATAATCCCGTAATTTCAATAAATTTTTAATTCTTGCATTAAATTCTGCTTTGTTGACAGGCTTTGTCAAAAAATCTGTTACACCTTTTTCTAACGCCTCAATTTTTACTTTATCATCTCCATAAGCTGTAACCATAATAATTGGAATTTGTTGTTCTTTTAATATTTTTCTAATTTCAACAGTAAGAGTTATACCGTCAATTTCAGGCATCATATAGTCTGTAATTACAAGGTCTGGGATATTTTCTTTTACCCAAGATATTACTTCTTTTGGATTATCAAATAGAAATGTTTTAACATTTTCAAAATCTTTTAACATAGTTTTAAATACTAATAGATTTGTTTTCACATCATCAACTACAACTACTTTCATTTTTACACCTCTAATGTAAATGGTATTTTTATACTAAACTCTGTTCCTTCACCCACTTTACTTTGAACCTCTATTTCTCCATTTATTAAATTTAAATATTTTTTTGCAAGAGAAAGCCCGAGACCTAATCCTTCATATTTTCTTTTTGTTGTAAAATCATCTTGGTAAAATGCTAAAAAAATGTTTTCAAGTTTATCAGGTAAAATGCCAATACCTGTATCTTTTATTTTAAATATTAATTTTACAAATTTTCCTTTTTTCTCAATTAAATCAATTGATAATATAATTTCTCCTTCATCTGTAAATTTTATAGCATTGTCAATAAATATTTGTATAAGTCTCAGCAATATATCATCATCACCAATAACATTTGAAGGCACTCTGGGAGAAATATCAACAATGAATTTTAAACTTTTTTTCTCAGCTAACGGCTTAAATTTGGTCAATATTTTATTTATTAAATCAGGAATTCTAAATGGATTTTCTTTAACAACATATGAACCAGTTTCAAGTTTTGCAAATTCAATCAAATTTTCAAGTAAACTTTCAAGCCTTTCTGTTGAGTCTTTTAAAAGATTTATATATAATTTCTGATTTTCGTCAAGATTAGTTTCCTCTAAAAGTTCAACAAAACCTTTAATTCCTGTGAGAGGAGTTTTAACCTCATGAGAAAGATTTAACATAAATGCTGTTTTTAATTTATCCATATCTTCAAGTTGAGCTTTCATTCTTTTCAAATCTTCAAATAATTTTTTTCTTTCAGAAATTTCATCGCAAGTGGTTACAAAATATTTAATTCTTTTTTTATTATCTTCATCAAATATTGGAATAATAGTAATTTCAAGTTCAATATTTTTGCCAGTTTTTGATAAGCCTACAATTTCCTTTTTCCAGAATTTTTTCCCTTTTTTAAATTCTTCAACTATGTTATTTAAAGCATTTTTATCTTTTAAAAGAATTGCGTAATTTTTACCTAATAACTCTTCCTTTGAATATTCAGTAATTTCGCTCACCACTCTGTTAACATAGAAAATTGTTCCATTAAATTCAGTCAAAATAACTCCAATATTTGCATTATCAATTGCAATTGAAAGTAAAGCCAGTTCTTCTTTTATTTCTTCTTTTTTATACTTTGAAAAACTTTGAATTATTAAATAAAAATTCAGTAAAATTAATGCCAAAAGTGAAAAAATGCCTAATTTATAAATTGTTATACTTTTATCTTTAACTGGAGTAAACCCAAGTATTCCAATAATTTGCTTTTTTTCATCATAGATAGGAAATTCATTTAAATTATTAACCTCAGATTTTTTATAGCTACCTATTTTTAAATAAATCTTTTCATGAAGTATCTTTTTAGCAGTTTCAATAAATTTAAAATCAAGCTTTTCCCCAAGTATCAATGTCCCGTAAGAGGGCAATTCCTCTGAACTTTTAACTATTGAATGAAGGGTAATTATAAAAATATCTTTATCTATTTTTACAAAAGATTTTAAATTTACAATTTTTTTTGAATCTGAAAGATAATTGTAAAGTTTTGTCTTTAACTTTAATATAAAAAGCTGTTCTTTTTGAGAAATTTTATCCTTTTTACCTACAAAGTATGCATAAACTAAATCTCTTTTAGAATTAAAAAAAAGCATAAAATCAATTTCAAGATTTTTTAAAGTATCTTCATCAATATTTAAAAAAATATATGAAATGTTATGTGTTTTTACAAAATTAACAGTATCATCCCATTGGGCCCAATCAACTGTGAATCTATACTGCTGGTCAACTTTTGCTTGCAAAATATTTTCCAAAATTTTAAGCTTTTCAATAAAAATTTTATCATTAAGGTTTTTTATTGAGAAAAATATAAAACTTATTGAAAATATTAGAAGAATAAAAAAAGAAATGAATGTAAAAATTAACTTATTTTTCATTTAAATTACCCAATTTCACCTTTTTAAGTTTACTAAAATAAAGCCTTATGTTTTCCAAATCCTTATTCTTTGCAAAATTTTCCAATTTCATTGCTATTTCACCAATTCTATTTAGTTTTATATTAAATGCTGCTCCTTTAATAGCATGAGCAGAAAAATATATTTCATTAAAATCTTTTTTTATAATTGCATTTTCTATTTTTTCAATGTTTTCATTAAGACTTTCCTTAAATGTTGAAATTAATTCATTTATAAGTTCTTTATCATCCCCTAAAAATTCTTTTAATTCATCTAAATCTTCTTCCTGAGTATCTGAAACAATAGCTTTATTTAAATATTTTTTTAAAACTCTCAATAACTCCTCTTTCTGAATTGGTTTAGAAAGGAAATCATCAAATCCAGCATTTTTTAAAATCTCCCTTTCATTGTCCATTACTGCTGCAGTTAAAGCAATAATTGTAAATTTTCTATTTTTCAACTTTTCAATTACTTCTTGATTTATTCTATCATCTGAAATTTCTTTACCATTTTCCAAATCTCTTAAAATCTTAATAACTTCAAGCCCATCCATTTTAGGCATATGCCAGTCAAGAAATATTAAATCATAGTCTTTTCTTGCAATCTTTTCAATTGCCTTTATACCATTTTCCGCAAGGTCAATGTTTATCCCAAGTTTTTTAAAAATCTCTCTTATCAAAATCTGATTTGTTAGATTATCCTCTGCAACAAGAATTTTTACTTTCTCAAATTTTACACTTGAATATGTTTCTTTTTTATCTACTTTCTCTTTTTTCTGTTCTCCAACATATAAATTTAAAGTAAAATGAAATTCTGAGCCTTCACCTACTTTACTCTTTACCCATATTTTACCATTGTAAACTTCAACAATCTTTTTTACAATTGCAAGTCCAAGACCTGTTCCTCCATATTTTCTTGATACAGAAGAATCAACCTGTGAAAACTCTTCAAAAATTTTATCAACTTTATCCTCAGGTATTCCCACTCCAGTATCATAAACCACAAAATGTAATGTAACAAAATTATCCTCCATTTTCTCCAATTCAACCTTTATTCCAACCTCTCCTCTTTCTGTAAATTTAATAGCATTACTCAAAAGATTATTAATAACTTGAGATATTCTTGTTGGGTCACCTTTGAGATACGATGGCACATTTTCATTAATTTCATATCTTAAAGATAAACCTTTTTCTCCTGCTTTCTTTGAAAAAACATTTATACAATTTGAAATTAGCTCATGTAGATTAAAATTCCTCTGTTCAAATTCAAATTTACCAGCTTCTAATTTAGACAAATCAAGAATATCATTTAAAATTCTTAAAAGATTTTCTGAAGATTGTTTAATTATTTCAAGATACTCTCTTTGAGTATTATCAAGGTCTGTTTCAAGTAAAATATCTATAAAACCTAAAATTGCATTCATTGGAGTTCTTATCTCATGGCTCATACTTGCTAAAAATTCTGACTTAACCTTACTTGCAATTTCAGCTTTTTCTTTTGCCTTAATAAGCTCTTGCTGTAATTTCTTTAATTCAGTAATATCTTCTTTTACTGCAACAAAATTTGTAATTTTACCATCTTCATTAAAAACAGGGGCAATAATTGCTCTTTCCCAGTAAGTTTTCCCATCTTTTCTTCTATTTAAAAATTCACCTTCCCACACTTTTCCGCTTAAAATATGTTCCCAGAGGTCTTTATAGAATTTCTTGTTATATTTTGTTGAAAGAATTT
The DNA here is from genome assembly GCA_964593895.1 of uncultured bacterium. Lineage (GTDB taxonomy): Bacteria > DYJV01 > DYJV01 > DYJV01 > JALVYZ01 > CAZQKL01. The sequence continues at coordinate 4,667 of CAZQKL010000051.1, read as the reverse complement.
TTGGATTCTTTCCAATAGCCTCAGAATATGAGTATCCTGTGACTTTACAGAAAAATGGATTAACATATTCTATATTCCCTTTTACATCTGTAATAACAATGGATACTGGAGCTTGTTCAATTGCCCTTTTTAAGGTCATTAGTTGAGATTTAATTCTTCTTTCCTCAGTAGCATCTTTAAGAATTAAAACAATTTTCTGAACAACATCATTTTCAATAATTGGAGTTGCAATAAAAAACACAGGAACTTCTCTTTCCCCAAGGGTAACAATTGTTTCATCATAAGAAATATATTGCTTTTTATCTTTAAAAATTTTTGATATAACGCAATTTTCTGAACCAAAAGAACATTTTCCAATACATTTTTTTAACTTTATGTAATTATAAAAATTTTTGTCAAAATTTTTGTCTCCTTCATAAGTTACAAGATTTTTAAACGATGAATTTGCATATTCAATTTTTTTGTCTTTATTTATAATCGCAATTAACACCCCTGAATTTTCAGTGATTATTTCAAGATATTCTTTTTCTTTCTTTATCTGAGAAAAAAGCTCTTTTAGTAATTCACTCATTTTATTCACATTTTCAATTAAAAATTGAAATTCTGAAAATTTAAAATTTTCCTTTTCAATTTTTTCAAAACTTCTTGGTATTTTTTTGATAAATCTTTGAAATTTTGAAATTTCACTTTCTATTTTTTCTTTGAAATTTTTTGTTGTGAAGAAAATAATTAGAAAAACTATGATAGTAGCAATTCCAAAAATTAAAGTAAAAATTTTAATAATGTAGAAAACTCTTTTATCAATTTCTAAAATTTCTTTTTTGGCAACACTCTTATCAAAAACTGAAATAATCTCCCATTTTAACTCTGGTAAATAACTTTTTTCATATATAAAACTTTTATCCTCGGATAAACCTAATTTTACATTTTTTATTGTAATTGGATTATCCTGAAATAACAACTTCTTATTTTTCAAAATAACAAAATAAAATCCTTTAGCCTCAACATTAAGTTCAAGAATTTTTAAAATATCTTTTTCCACTTTATTTAAAATTTTATTATAATCCTTTACAACGCAAATAATCCAAGAAAAAGGTTCAAAAAGGGTTGCATATATAAGATATTTTGTTGAATTATCGTAATATTCAAAGTATCCTTCTCTTTTAATTAAAATTGTGTCAATAATTCTTTTTATAAATTTTTCTCCTGTGTAATCTTTAAGGTAAATAATATTTTTCCCTTCTAAACGATGATTTAATGAATTTAAAATACAAAATCCATTTGTATCAATTATTAGAAATTTATCACCTGGTCTATTCAAAATCTCTTTTATGCTTTTAACTGATAATTCTTTTCCATTTTCTCTATTTAAATTTTCTTTAAAAATTTGATAAGAAATTTCATAAGCCCACCTAATCCTTTCTTTTAATTTATTTTTTTCTCTATTTAATAAAACTATTTCATTTGCCTGAATAAAATTTTGCAATGAATTATGTTCATCAACAAGGATATTTCTATACTTTGATAGAATTATTTTTTCAGAAAGTTTTTGGAAAGAAGGATAGAAAAAATAAAAAATGATTAAAACAAAAAGCAAAACACCTATGAGAAATGTTAAAATTAAAAGAAAAAGTTTTTTAGAAAAATAATTATTAATAGTCATTTTAATTTTACTATCATAACAAAAAAAATCTTGCAATTGATTATATAAAAAATATGTGTTATTTTTTTATAAAAATTGCTGGCATAGCTCAGTGGTAGAGCAGCTGATTCGTAATCAGCAGGTCGGGGGTTCAAATCCCCCTGCCAGCTAAATGAAAAGGAGAAATTTAAATGAAAAAGATAAAATTTTCTCATCATGAGCAGTATTTAATTGATAATTTTAGAGTTCAGGATACATGGAGAATTTTTAGAATTATGTCTGAACTTGTTGAAGGATTTGATGATTTAAGTAAAATTCCAAGAGCGGTTACAGTTTTTGGTTCTGCAAGGGTTGATGAAAATGACCAGTATTATCAGAAAGCAAGATTTTTAGGGAAATTATTTGCAGAAAATAATATTCCTGTTTTAACAGGTGGTGGTCCTGGAATTATGGAAGCTGCAAATAGAGGTGCTTATGAAAATGGTGGGCTGTCAGTTGGATTAAATATAGAACTTCCAATGGAACAAAAACCAAATCCATATTTAAATTTATTAAAAAGTTTCAGATATTTTTTTGTGAGAAAACTTATGTTAATAAAATATGGTTGGGCCTATGTAATATTTCCAGGAGGATTTGGCACTCTTGACGAATTTTTTGAAGCTGTTACTTTAATTCAAACTCACAAAATAAAACCCTTTCCAATAATTTTAGTTGGAAGTGAATACTGGGATGGATTAATCAAATGGATAAAAGATTTTACACTATTCAACAATTTTATAAATGAAAAAGATTTAGACATTTTCAAGGTAGTGGATGACCCATATGAAATACTTGAAGAAGTATTAAAATGCATAAAAAACGAAGAATGTCTAAAAAAAGGGGAGGAAAATGAATAAATTTATTACTCATGAGATTACCAAAGAGGAAATTGAAAATCTTCAGGAACTTTCAAGAATATGTAGAGGTGATATTCTTAAAATGACAACACTTGCTGGGTGCGGGCATCCTGGTGGCTCAATGTCATCAATTGATATGCTTTTAACAATTTTGAAATTTGCAAATATTAATCCTGAAAATTTTGATAAAATAGACAGAGATAGAATTATAATAAGCCATGGTCATATTTCACCAGCTGTTTATTCATCATTAGGAAGAATGGGATTTTTCCCAATTGATGAAGCTATAGCTTTTTTTAGAAAAGCTGAAAGTATATTTGAGGGACATGTTGAAAGAGATGTCCCTGGAATTGAATGGACAACAGGGAATTTAGGTCAAGGTTTGTCTGCAGCTTGTGGTTTTGCAGTTGCACAAAAAGTTCTTGGGATAAAATCTAATATTTTTGTTCTTATGGGAGATGGAGAACAGCAGAAAGGTCAAATTTCTGAAGCAAGGAGATTTGCAAAAAAATTTAACCTCACAAATATTACTGTTTTAATTGACTTTAATAGATTGCAGATTAGCGGAGATATTTCAGAGGTTATGCCTCAAGATATTAAAGCAAATTATGAATCTGATGGCTGGGAAGTTTTGGTTATTGATGGACATAACTTTAAAGAAATCTTTGATGCAATTAAATACAGTCTTACAAATGAAGATAAACTTGTAGCAATAATTGGAAAAACAGTTATGGGAAAAGGTGTAAGTTTTATGGAAAATAGAGAAAAATTTCACGGAGTTGCTTTAAAAGAGGATGAGCTTGAGATTGCATTAAAAGAGTTAAAAATAAGTAATGACCTTGAAAAATATAAAAATATGAGGAAAAATTTCAAAAGAAAAATTTATAGAGAAATTAAGATACCTCAGGTTAAACTGAATTTAGGTTCTCCAAGAGATTATTCTCCTGAGGTGTTAATTGACAATAGAACTGCTTTTGGCAATGCATTAATGGATTTAGCTGAATTAAATAAAGGGAAATTCATTGTTTTTGATTGCGACCTAACAGGGTCTGTTAAAACAAAAAAATTTGGTGAAAAGTTCCCTGAATGCTTTTTCCAGAGTGGAATTCAAGAACATAATACTGCAACTATGGCTGGTGCTTGTTCACTTTTCCCAGTAATTTCAATTTTTGCTGATTTTGGTGTGTTTGGAGTTGATGAAACATATAATCAACATAGATTAAACGATATAAATAATACAAATCTTAAACTTATCTGCACTCACATTGGGCTTAATGTTGGAGAAGATGGGAAAACCCATCATTGTATAGATTATATTGGAGTTTTTTCAAATCTTTATGGGTATAAATTAATTATTCCAGCAGACCCAAACCAGACAGATAGAGCATTTAGATTTATGGTTAAAGAAAAAGGGAATTTTTTTCTTGGAATGGGTAGGGCTAAAAATCCTGTAATTACAGATTTAAATGGTAAACCTTTATTTGCAGGGAACTATGAATTTAAATATGGGAAAGCAGATTTAATAAGAGATGGCGAAAAAGCAACAATTATTACTTACGGTTCATTAATTCCAAGGGCAATAAAAGCATGGGAAAAATTAAAAGAACAGGGAATTTATGTAAAAGTATACAACATGAGCACACCCAAAGATATAGATATTGAAATGCTAAAAATAGCAGTTAAAACTGGATTAATTGTAACTTATGAAGACCATAATGTAAACACTGGAATTGGAAGCATAATTGCTAAAGAATTATTTAAAAATTCTTTACATGTAAAACTTATAAATTTAGGGATAGAAAATTATGGATATTCAGGAACTCCTGACGAAATTTATGATTGTGCTGGGCTTGGTGTTGATAGACTTGTTGATACAATTAAAAATAACCTCAATTTTTAAGGAGGGGGCATGTCAACAGTTGAAGAAAGAGTTGATAGATTAGAAGAAGCTTTAATGAAATTAACTTATGTACAGTTAAAAACGGAAATGGAAATTCAATCGCTAAAAAAAGAAATGAAAGAATTTAAAGATGAAATGAAAGATTTCAAGGAAGAGATGCGTGCCTTTAAAGACGAAATGAAAGATTTCAAAGATGAGATGAGAGCCTTCAAAGATGAAATGAAAGATT
>CAZQKL010000050.1:0-14155 GCA_964593895.1 uncultured bacterium | reverse complement strand
CACCCATCAAGGTGCGGGAAAGTAGGTCCCCGCCACTTTTTTTATTTCTATTCTTGACATCTTTTTCTTTTTTGATTATCCAAATTTAAAAATGCAAGATATTTATCTTATAATCCTTTTAATTCTTCTTATAATCCTTTCTGCTTTTTTTTCAGGTTCAGAAACAGCTTTTTTTGCCCTCAACAAATTTAAATTAATACATCTTATTAAGAAAAAAAACAAAACAGCAATAAAAGTTAAAAAGGTACTTGATGAACAAGGATTACTTATTTCCACAATTTTAATTGGAAATAATCTTGTAAATATTGCTGCATCTTCAATTTCAACTTATATTTTTTTGAAATATTTTGGAGAAAGTGGGGTTGTTTATTCTACTGTTGTAATGACTTTAATTATTCTTATTTTTGCAGAAATTACTCCAAAAGTTTACTCTTCAAATAATCCTCAAAAAGTATCTTTCTTTTCTGTAAGAATTATTGATAAATTAATGTTTCTTTTTAAACCTGTTATTATTTTAATAAATTTTATTACTTCAGTTATTTTAAAAATTTTTGGAGCAAAACAAGAAGAGGATAAATTTGTAATAACTGAAGATGAACTAAAATCTATAATTATCACAAGTGAAGAATATGGAATATTGGAAAAAGAGAAAAGCTCTATGCTTAATAATTTAATAAACTTTAGCCATCTAATTGTTAAAGATATAATGATTCCACGAGTTGAAGTTGTGGTTATAAATATTGATGAAAAAATCAATAAAATTATTGAGATTGTTAAAAAAAATAATTTTTCAAGATATCCTGTATATAAAGATAAAATTGACAACATTATTGGGGTTCTACATACAAAAAATCTTTTAAAATTGCTTTCATCAAAAGAAAAAATTACAAATTTAGATATTGTAAAAATTCTACAAAAGGCATATTTTGTCCCAGAGTTTGCCAAAATAGAAGAGGTTTTAAAATTGATGAAAATGAATAATTTCCATCTTGCAATTGTAGTTGATGAATATGGAGGGTTCAATGGGATAATTACTCTTGAAGATATTTTAGAAGAAATTGTTGGAGAAATACAGGATGAATTTGATAAGGAAGAAAAGAAAATTGAAAAAATAAACGATAAAGAGTATATTATTGACGGTGATATTCATATAAAAAGATTTAATGAAATTTTTAACATCAATTTGCCTGAAGAGCATGAATTTTCAACATTGGCAGGTTTTTTCATTGCAAAACTTGATAAAATCCCTGAAAAAGGGGATAGCATAATTTATGAAAATGTTAAATTTACTGCAATAGATGTTGATAAAATGAAAGTTGAAAAAATTAAAATGGAATTTATTGATGAAAAAAATTAAATTTTTTCTATTGGGAATTTTAATTCTTTCTTTAATAATAGGAATAATTATTGGAGAACCAAAATTTGTATTAAATAAGGCAATAAAAATATGTCTAAGTTGCATAGGCATTGGATAGCTTTTATTTCAGCAATTATTACAAATTCATATTTTTTTGGTTTTATTAAAAGAACAATTTATACTGGAAAATTAAAACTTTTTTGTTCTCCTGGATTAAATTGTTATTCTTGTCCTTTAAGTATCTTTGCATGTCCAATTGGAATAATTCAACATATTTCAGCCTCAATAAGAGTAAATTTGTCATTAAAAAAATATATTTTAGGTTTTTACACTCTCGGGCTACTTGGAATTTTCGGAATTATTGGTGGAAGATTTATATGTGGTTGGCTATGTCCTTTTGGTTTTTTTCAGGAAGTTATGTATAAAATTCCAATAAAAAAAGTAAAAGTAAATTTAAAATTATTGAGATATTTAAAGTATTTGATTTTATTGGTAATGGTGATTTTACTTCCCGCAATCATTGTAGATAAATTCAATTTAGGTCAAACAATATTCTGTAGATTTTTTTGCCCTGCAGGAACATTGGAAGCTGGCCTACCTTTACCATTACTTATGCCATCATTGAGACATCTAATTGGATGGAATTATTATCTAAAATTAACTATTTTATTAATTTTTTTAATATCATTTCTGTTTATTAAAAGACCTTTTTGCAGATTTTTCTGTCCTTTAGGAGCAATTTATTCAATTTTTAATAAAATTAGTTTCTTACAACTAAAAAGAGATGAAAATAAATGTGTGAAATGTTTGAAGTGTGTAAAGAATTGCCCTATGGAATTGGAATTAGATGAAATTTGTAATAATTTCAACTGTATCAAATGTTTTGAATGTAAAAAAAATTGTAAATTTGGAGCAATTACATCTAAATTTGGAGGTTAATAATGTGTCAGTCAAATGCATATTTTATTGATGGAAATAATGAAGAGTTAATTCTTGAAGATGTTGCAAAAGTTCTTTTTGAAAATGACAATACAATTTTATTAATTTCTCTTTTTGGTGAAGAAAAAAAGGTAAAAGGTGAATTAAAAAAAGTTGATTTATTAAATCATAAAATTTTCATTGAAAAGAGATAAAAAAATTATCAAATATTGTTACTGAATCAGCCTTTGTCCATAAACCAACATATCCAGGTTTTTTAAATGTGTTATCATTAAAATTTAAAATACATCTATTGTCTAAACATGCTTTAATATGAGTTCCATTTACGAACACTTTTATATTATGGAATTTCTTTTTTTCAGGTGCTTTTGTATAGACTGATTTTAATAAATATCTTTTCCCATTTTTATATATGTACAAATTGAAATTGTTTTCAAGGCTATTTGCTCTAATAATATAATAATTTCTGCTATTTTGAGCTCTAAAAATTATTCCTCCACTTGCATCTATAATTCCTTTAATTGGCATAAAATCAACAGAAATAATTCCATTTTTAAACTTTACATCAGTTCTCATTATTACACAATATCTGTGAATTCTACTGACTTGCTTTAAAACACCATTTTTAAAAATCCACTTACCTGTTATAATCTTCCATGAACTATTATAAGTTGAAAAATTATCAATAATTATATTCTGAGAATAAATTTTAGAAAAAATAGCTAAAAATAAAAAACTGAATAAAAACTTTCTCATGGTCATGGCAAACCTCCATTAAATTTTGTTAAAAAAACAATAAGGGTCTTTAAATTTTTTTACATCTTTATGAAAATTATAAATTACCGCCAAGCAACCACGACATACAAAATTAATAGGGCAATTTTTACATTCTTCAGGTCCTTCCCTATAATTTTTTGCTTTTTCAGAAAAATAAATTTCCTCTAAAGTGTTTTCTATAATATTGCCAATAAAAGATGGAAATTTTCTGCAAGCATGAACCTCTCCATCAGGCAACAGAGCTACAAAATTAAAGGCTGCACCACATCCAAATCCAGTGCATCCACCAAAAAATTTTTTTTCTTTTTTATACAAAAGAATATTTATGAGATTGTCTTTTAGTCTAACAAATGGTTTATCTTTTGCAATTTCAATATATTTTTTCAAAAACTCAATATATTCATCTTTTGAGAAAATTTGTAAATTTTCTCCTTCACCAACAAGAGATAATCTGTTAAAAGTAAAACTATCTGCTATTCCTTCAAGAATTTTTATCAATTCAAAAACCTGATTTATATTTCCTTTATGAAGTGTAAGCATTACACTTGCATAAATTCTATATTTTTTTAATATTTTTAAGAAATTAATAGCTTTTTTAAAATGACCTTTCCCTCTTATGAAATCATTATATTCTTCCATTCCTTCAAGGCTTATTTGGTAAAAGGAAGGTTTTTGGATTTTTAAAATTTCTACTAATTTCTTTTCCTCTACTGGATTTCCAAGAATTCCAATTATAAATCCCATTTCAGAAGCATTTTTATAAAGTTTTATAAAATCTTTATGTAAAAAAGGGTTCCCTCCTGTAAATGTTATTTGAGGGAAAACTGAATATTTAAAACAGAAAATGTATAAATCTTTCATAACATTAATAGTATCATTATAACTTATCTCATCTCTTTTGGTTCTGTCATAGCAATGTTTACAATTCAAATCACATTTGTTAGTTATATGCCATTGAAGTATAAAAACTTCTGGAGAATCATTATTTTCTCTTGTAAGTAACGGCTTTTCCCTACTAATTAATTTTTTTGATAAACAACTTTCAATATTGTAGGTGATGCATTTTAAAGGTATATTAAATTTTTCTGAAACAGTTATTGGATTTAGATTTTCGCTTATTATTTTTAAAACTAATAGTTCTTCATTAGAAATTGGAAAAATTTTTTCATTTATTTTAGCAAATAAATTCTGGTTTTTGGAAATAATTTCTAAATTAGGATTTATTGCATACATGATTTATATAAAAAATGGGGATGCAATCCCTGCATCCCCATTATATTTTAACCTCAACCACTTGACTCGTTACTTTGCTTTTTCTTTGATTCATTATCGTTTGTCATATTGTCAGATTTTTTAACTTTCTTTGTGCTACCAGCACTCATAGATTTTCCACCTCAACCACCTCATCCACTTTTTGTAATTACAATTTTTTCATTATTGATATTTGTTCCATTTAACAGGCTAATTCCACTCACTATTGACATAATACTTATACTTGCCAAAAATTTCTTTGCATCCATTATTTACCTCCTTATTTTAACTCTGCTGGTTTAATCCCTTTCTTTTCAATGTATTTAATTAATTTATTCAACATTTCAAAATGCTGTTTCATTGTTAATGTTCCTTTTGTTGCAATTTTTTCCCAAAGTTTCTTATCTTTCATATTTTGATGACACCCCATACATGTTCCAGCTCTTAATATATTTGAAATTTCTTCTTTGTTGAATGCTCTACTCATAGGCCAGTGAGTTCCAACTGTGGCGAGCTGAATTCCATCTTTTGTTACAATTTGTGACCAGTCAAAGTTTAATTGAGGAATGGCAGGAATTTGAATTTGATACTTTTTAGGTATTGGCTTAAAGGTTTTCGCATTTATAAGGTCTTCAACAATGTTTTCATTGTATTTTCCAAATAATCCTCCACCAATTCCAAGACCAACTGTTTTTGGATTGGTGTGACATGATTCACATGTTCTCGCTTTTCTTTGAGCAGTATGTGGTTGAACAGGAGCCATATCAATTGCAAGAGGTATATGTTTTTGACCAAGTTCTTTGGCTTCATCTGGACTTAATTCAATTTTATTGTTCACAATAGCTTTACCATCAGGTCCAATTACTGTGTAAGTTACTTGGCATCCAGGCATCAATGGAGATACTCTTCCCTCACCATTAATTCCAAGTACTGGATTTTCCCATCTTAAATATGACCTTGATTCTTTAATTTTACCAGGAGATTTTATTCCATTTTTACCAAGAGGATAATCTGGAGTTGTTCCATCTTTTTTATGGGCATTAGCATTTTCAACCCAATCTGTACTCATTACCATTTTTCCATTCTTTCTCATAAAGCTAATTTTAACATGGCAACCATAACATTGAGGAACCCATGATGCATGGCAAGCATAACATTCCATTTTTTCCTGATGTTTTTTAATATACTGCATTGCCACTGCAGCTGATGGGTCTTTCCATTTATTCTCTTTTGCAAGGGTTTTTAATAAAGGAACTTTAAAATCCAATCCAGTTGCAGAATGCACTATAACTTCATTTCCTCTTTTTACAACATTTCCGAGAGGATTACCTCTTGCACTTAATAAAAATCCATCTTCAGGTTTGTATGGATACCCAAACTGGTCTTCAGGTGCTATTCTTTTTTTAGCAAGACCTCTTGGCTTATTTGACAATTTTCTACCATATTCGTCACCATAACCAATTGGTAATTCCCATGGATATTTATCTACAGTCCCGTGACAGTCTGTACATTCAATTTCCACCTGTGCCATTGTTGTTCCATGTATATTGCCATCTCCATGCATTTCAATACTTGTATGGCAGTCCTGACATAGAAGTCCACCTTTTGGATTTTCCTTTCTGCTTTCATATTGATGATGCAAATCATCTCCAATAAATAGATACTGTTTTGTATGAAGTTTTGGTTGTTTTTTCCCCATTTTATTAAATGGGGAACCGTAAGGGAATTCCATTAATCCTTGGAAAGATACTCCTATTCTTTTTCCTCTATTATGACAAGAATTGCATGTTTCAACAGGAATTCCTCCTGTTTCTCTTGTCCCAACTATTTGATGCTTTAATAAATGTCCAGGTTGATTTTTAGGAATAGATGCATCATTTCCTTCATAATAACCATCGTTACTGTAAAGAATGTGACAAGCTGAGCATCCCATTCCTCTCCAATCTCCTCTTTTTTCTCTTCCTCTATTACCAATGTGGCATCTTTCACAATCATGTCTCAAATATGTTATACCTGCTTTTTTTGGGTCTTTTAAAATTTCATCAACTGTTGGTAAAGGTAATTTTTTCAATTTTTTTGGCCATGCAAATGGATACATTGTGATAAGCTGTTTCATATACATCTTATATTCTTTAGTCCCAACAATTGGCATCTGGCCATCAATATCATTTACATTATGATTTCCATAAGGAACCTTGTAAAATTGAACCTCTTTAAAGCCAAAAGTATGGAGATTTCCCTGAATTTTTCCTGCTTCTGTATTCATTAAAGCAAGTCTCATCCTGTATACATAACCAACATGGCAAACACCACAGGTATTTTGGGCAATCCATATTGAACCAGGGTCTGGATAAAAGTCTTTTGGACCTGGAGCAATTCTTAATGTTGGAGGAATTCCTCTATGAGCTTTATCTTTGTCTTTTGTTTCTTTTGGATTTCCTCCATGGCAAATAACACAACCATCTGGGTCTCCATGCATTCTTCCATTGTTTTTTATAGCAATCATCATTTGAGAATTTGGTGGCATAATGCTTTCAATTCCTTTATGGCATTTAGCTGTTGTACAACCACTTCCCTGAGAATAGCCATAAGTTGAAATTAATAATAATGAAAATACAACAATTATTGCTTTAAAAATGGGCTTCATACTACCCCCCTTTCTAAAAATTTTTAAATTTTTTGAATTTATTTTTCATCTCACCTCCTTTCTTAATTCTCCATTTATTATTGGTAGTGCTAATTTAACTAATATTGTATAAATTAATAATCCACCAGCCCACACTCCTATGGTAATCAAAACTTCATTCAAGGTAGGTTTATACTCAACAAAATCACCAATGGGAGTTGGAATAAATCCTGGAATTACAAATCCAAGACCTTTTTCAAGCCAAATTCCAATATCTGTTAGTATACATGCAATTATTATAAAAATTTCTTTTTCCATTAATTTTGGAATGAGAAACATTATCGCTGAAACCATTGACATTACAACCGATAACCTTATCCATGGAGTTAATATAGATTTTCCTTTAACTCCAAGTAGAAAAGCAAGATTGATTGAATGTGAAGTTGGCATATAAAGTTCAGCAAATACCTCTGAAAAGAAGAAAAATATGTTTATCAAAAGGCATATTGTGACAATTTGTCTTATTCTTCTAACTACATGAGGAGAAATTTTTATTGCATTAAATTTTTTTAAAAGTATTAGCACAATTAATATGAAAGCAGGCCCTGCTGAGAAAGCGCTTGAAAGAAATCTTGGAGCAATTAATGGAGAATGCCAGAAAGGTCTTGCACCAAGTCCTTGAAAAAGAAATGCTGTAACAGTGTGAATACTTGGGGCCCATACAATGGATATAAAAACAACCAATAAATAAATCCATGTTTTGGGTTCACTGTTTTTGTAAATTTTTATAAGAAAATATGAACATAAGAAAATGTTAATAAACAGATAACCATTTAGCACTATCACATCCCAAGTTAGCATTGATTGTGGCCAGTGAAATATTCCTATCCCTGGAATTAAATGCCAAATTCTATCAATTCTTCCCAAATCAATTAAAACAAAGCTTAGACACATTATAACAGCTGAAATTGCAAATAATTCAGCAAAAATAACAATTTTTTTTAGTTCTTTGTCATGGAATATGTAAACTGGAATAACAATCATTACTGCTGCAGCTGCCATTCCGACTAAAAAAGCAAAATTTGCAATATAAAACCCCCAAGATACTTCATCTCCCATTCCTGTTGTGCAAAGACCATAAATCAATTGGCGAGAATATGCATGAAGACCAATTAAAGTTAAAGTTAACAGTAAAGTAACCCATAAAATATAAAATTTATTTCCATTTATTATGAATTTAATCAATCTTCCCATTTTCCACCTCAATCATGCTTTTGAAAAAACATAATAAAGTTTTGGAATTGTGCCCAATTCTTCCTTGAGTATAAACACTCTTTCTTTTTCTATTATTTTTCTAACTTCACTCTCAGGGTCGTTTAAATTTCCAAATTTTCTTGCTCCAGTTGGACATACTTCAACACAGGCTGTATATCTTCCTTTTCTTGTTCTTTGCAGACAAAAAGTGCACTTTTCTGCATTTCCTTTATATCTTGGTCTGTTTGAAAGGTATGCCATATTTGGATTTAACTCTTGTTCAGGAATTTGAGGCTCTGCCCAGTTAAATCTACGACCATAATAAGGACAAGCTGCAAGGCAGTATCTGCAACCTATACACCAGTTGTAATCAACAACAACTATTCCATCAGGTTCTTTCCAGGTTGCTTTTACAGGACATACTTTAACGCATGGAGGATTTTCACACTGATGACACTGAATTGGCATATACCAGTACTTATCAGTTTTACCTGCTTCACTTTCAGGATAATCATGACTTGCAGTTTCTAAATCAATTTTCCCTTTTTCCATCCGTAAAACTCTTATATATTGAATTTGAGGATTTCTTGAATTGTTGTTTTCCTTCATGCATGCATACACGCATCTTCTACATCCAATACATCTTCCAACATTGATAACCATTGCAAATTTTACTCTATCAATTGGAGGAGGGTCTGAAATCTTTACTTTTTTATGGAACTTTTTAGAGATTTCCTTTTCAAGCCTGCTAAAAATTTTCTTTTTTTCTTCAGGTGTTAATTCTTTATAATTTTTCTGCAAAAATTCTTCTATTGAAAATTTATCTGCTATTTTCATTAATGGTGAAATCGCTGAAGCGACTGCAACACATGTTGCTACTCCCACTCCTGCTGTTGTAAGAAATTCTCTCCGAGAAATTTTTTTCTTCTCCTCACTCATTACATCTCTCCTTTTTCATGAAAAATTTTACTTTTATCTGTTCTGTAAAACTTTTTATTCCATACAGGTGGAGGAGCAAAATGAGTAAATTTATATTTTGGAGAATGCGGGTCGTGACAATAATTACATTGAGGTTTTATTCTATCAAAAGGTTTTTTAGGTTGCCATTTACCATAATTTACTCCATGTGTTCCATTTAACCAGTTTCTATAAACAATACCATGACATCTTCCACATAATTGTGCTACATTTGTATAAAGTATTCCTTTTCCATCATCAGAAGTCCATTTATCCCTGTCTGTTATCATATGACAGTTATAACATCTTTTGTTTTTTCCATGATAAAGCTTAACTTCAGGATGAGCACCAATAGGTCTGTTAAGATTGGGATTTGGAATACCCACCCACATGGCATGACAAACCCAGCAATTTCCTACAATTACTTCATTTTTTATAATGTTATCTCGTGGCAATTCTATTTTGTACCATGAAGGGTTTAAATATTTTTTTCCTTTAACAGGATTTGAAAATTTACTTCCAGATATTAGGAAACTTACAGTTAAAATCATACATACAGGAATTGTAATTATAATCCAGTAAAGCAAATCTCTTCTCATGGCCTTTCCTTTTTTTGAGTGTAAATATAAAAATATTTGTTCTTAAACTATACCCAATTTTAGGTATTTTAAAATAATGTTTGATTTTATAGCTTAATTTTGATAAACAAAAAGCCAGGAGGTAAAAAATGAAAAAACTATTTTTTTCTTTACTACTTCTATTTATTTCTCACTCTTTTTTATTTGGAAAAATTGTAAATGCGGTATTAAAGGTTCCAGGAATAACGTGACCAGGCACTGCTTTTAGAGTTAGTTCAACTCTAAGACAGGTAAATGGAGTGAAGATTGTAAATACTTCTGTAAGAAATAAAGAAGTTTATGTCCAATTTGATGACAGTAAAGTTAAAATTGAAAACTTATTAAAAGCTCTTGAAAAAGCAGGTTATAAAGGAAATGTAATTGAAACTAAATGAAGATTAGTTTAAAGGGAAAATTTTTATTAATTTTTACAACTATTTCTATTGGTTCTATTATTATAACCGCTATTCATGAGTATTATTTTCAAAGGAAGTTTTTTATAAAAAAAATTGAACAAATTGCGATAAATGATTTAAATCTTGCAGAAAAAGAGATTGTTGATTTAAATAAATGGATTATCAGAGATTTGCATTTAATTAAAAATTTACCTGATTTCAAAAATTTTATTAATTTCAACAATTCTGAATTTAAGAAAAAGGTTCTTCAAGATTTTATCGCTATAGCAAACACTCATAAAATCTATGACCAGATTAGGTTTTTAAATGAAAAAGGTTATGAGATTTTGAGAGTGAATTTCAAAAAAGGAAAAGGAATTATTGTTCCAGATAGCAAACTCCAATTTAAGGCACATAGATACTATTTTCAAGAAGCAAAGAAATTGAAAAAGGGAGAAATTTATATCTCTCCTTTTGACCTTAACATTGAGAATAACAAAATTGAAATACCTTTTAAACCAGTGATTAGATACATTATTCCTGTTTATGATAATTTGAGTAAAAGAAAAGGTTTTATAATTTTAAATGTATTGGGATGTGAAATTTTAAAAATTTTGAACAATAGGCAAAACCAGAATTTTGGCAATTATTTTCTTATAAATAAAGATGGTTTTTTTCTTTTCCATCCAGATTTTAATAAAACATTTTCATTTATGTTTAAAAATAAAAAGCAGTATAAATTTAATATCAAAAAATTTGAAAATAAAAAATCAGGGGTAATTATTGAAAAAAACAAATTTGGTGTAAATTTTAAAATCATTGTTTTTAAAAAAATTGTGCTTAATAATTGTGTTTATTGGTATATGGTTCATTCAATAAAATTTAATTCAATTTTTCCCGAAGCAAAAGTATATTTTCATCATATTTTGATTTTAATATGTGTAATGATTCTTTTCTGTTTTTTCCCAGCTATTTTTCTTGCATTAAAGTTTATTAGACCATTGAATAATTTAACAATTGCAGCAGAAAATATAAAAAATGGCAATTTAAATGTTAAGGTTCCAATAGAAAGTGATGATGAGCTTGGCAAATTTTGCAAAGTTTTCAATAAAATGATTGAAAATTTAAAGGAGTCAGAAAAATTTAAAAGAAAAATTAGAGAAGAAATTGCTATTGTTGAAGAGAAAGAAAGAAGAAAAATAGGTGAATTTATTCATGAAGAGCTTGCCCAAGATGTTGCATTTTTAAAGTTTAAATTAAGAGATATTCAAGAAAAAAAATGCATTGGTGTAGATGAAGATTTCAAAGAGCTTGAAAATTTGACTTCAAAAATTATTAAACAAATTAGAAACACAATAAATGAGCTTTATCCTGTTGTTTTATATAAAAATGGGCTTGTTGAAGCAATTGAATGGTATATTGGAAATTTTGAAAACAAAACTAAAATAAGAGTTATTATGCATAAAATTTTGAAAAAGCGATTAAAAATTAGTCGTTCAAAAGAGATTTATATTTTTAGAGCTTTTAAAGAAATTTTAAACAATATCTGGAAACATGCAGATGCCAGTGAGATAATTGTAACTTTAATAATTGATGAAAAATTTTTTAAATTAATTATTGATGATGATGGAAAGGGTTTTGATGTAAAAGATTTATTCAGTAAAAAAGAGATAAAAGGGATAGGATTATTTTCAATTAAAGAATGGGTGGAAGATATGGATGGTTATTTTGATATTGAATCTGAAAAAGGTCATGGAACAAGAATTATAATTGAGGTCCCAAACAAATGATAAAAATATTTGTAGTTGATGACCATAAACTTTTTAGAGATGGATTAATTTCATTATTAAAAAAAGAAAATAATTTTAAAATTCTTGGAGAGGCTACTTCAGGTCAGGAAGCTATTGAGAAAATATTAAAATTAAAACCAGATGTTAGTTTAATTGATATTTCAATCCCAGAATTAAATGGAATTGAAGTTATAAAAAGAATTAAAAAGCAAAATAATAAAATTAAAATTCTCGTTATAACAATGCATTTTGACCCTTATTATATCATCAATTCCTTTAAAGCAGGTGCAGATGGATATATTTTAAAAGAGGATAGTTTTGAATTATTGATAGACGCAATAAAGGATGTTTATTTTGGGAAAAAATTTTTATCACCATCAATTAAGGAAGAAAATTTTATTGATAAGATTTACATAAAATCCAATAAGGATAAAATTACCGATAATATTTTAAGTCCAAGAGAGGTTGAAATTTTACAGATGATTGCCGAAGGTTTGACAAGTCAAAAAATTGCAGAAAATTTATGCATTAGTGTTAAAACTGTGGATACACATAGAAAAAAAATAATGCAAAAGCTTGGGATTCATAACACCGCTGGATTAGTAAAATACGCGATAAAGCATAAAATTGTTTCTATTTAAAATTATTTTTTCTTGATTTTTCAGATTTTAATAGTTATATAAAATAATTGAATTTCCCATGAAGGGAAAAATCCATGAAGGAGGTATGCCATGAAGGTAAAGAAAGTAGTAAAAAAATCATCTGGGTTATGTAAATGTAAAAGCTCATGCTAATAATTTAACCCGGCGTTTGCCGGGTTTTCAGTTAAAATGGAAAATTTTTGTAAAAAATATTGTTATTTCTATAAGCCGAATAAAACTTACAATGATAATGAAAGATGCGGAACATATAAATTTTTAAAAGAAAATAGTTTTATCCTATCTCAAGTTACTCCAAAAAAAGATATTTCAAATAATGAAATAAATAAAAAAATAATTGAATTATTTTGTAAAGAGAAATGTGATTACTACATTAAAGATTGTGATTGGACAGATTTTAATGTAAAAGAAAAAATAGCTCCTTGTGGTGGTTACTATTTTATCTACGAACTTTTTAGTAAATTCCCAATATTAAATGATGATTTTTTTATAAAAAAACTTGAAAAAACATATCTTTTTGATAGGAAAAATGATGAACTTTATGAAATAGATGATTTAGCTTTAAACTTTTTTTCAAAATGTAATGGGGAAAATAAACTTTATGAAATTATTGTGGATGTTGATTCAGTCTGTTATCTTCTTGAAAATAATATAATTTCTTTAAAAGAAGAAAGTTCGTTTAAAAACATTAAAATCCCAGAAAAAAATTCTCCAATCCCTTCATTAAGATATCTTGAAATTCAACTTACCCATAGATGTAATTTGAAATGCCTTCATTGTTATTTGGGAAAATCTAAAGATATTGAAATGGATTTTAATTTATTGAAAAAGATACTTGATGAATTTGAAGAAATTAATGGCATAAGAGTTATCTTTTCTGGTGGAGAGCCTTTTTTATACAGTAAAATTTATGATTTGCTGGAAATTTTGGAAAATTATTCATTTAGAAGAGTTTTTTTAACAAATGGAACATTAATTAAAGAGGATTTATTAAAAAACATTGATGAAATTCAGATAAGTATAGATGGATTTGAAGATAGTCACGATTTTTTAAGAGGGAAAGGGACATTTGAAAAAATAGTCGAAAATATAGAAATTATTAAAAAGAAAAACATTCCTATAAGTATTGCAACAATGATTCATAAAAAAAATTTAAATGATTTTGATAAGCTTGAAAACTTTATTAAAAAAATTGGGGCAATTGAATGGGGAATTGATGTGCCAGTTGTTGATGATGCTTTAAAGGTTACTCCTGAAAAAGCCAAACCAATACTTCAAAAAAAATTTGGTGGTAGTTTTCATGAACCTTTGAGTGGTTTTGCATGTGGTGTTCATCTTGCCACTGTTTTTCCTGATGGTAAAATTGCAAAATGCGGATTTTACAAAAATCAACCATTTGGAGATTTAAATAAAGAAAGTTTAGAAAGTGCATTACAGAAAAGAAAATTTATAAAACTTACAGACCTTGAATGTGCAAAGATTAATTGTAAATTCTTAAATGAATGTAGAGGAGGGTGCAGATTCAGAGCACCC
>CAZQKL010000049.1:0-14593 GCA_964593895.1 uncultured bacterium | reverse complement strand
GTTTTGGTTTTGGTCTAAGTTTAGGTTTAGGTTTAGGTTTAGGTTTTGGTTTAGGTTTTGGTTTAGGTTTTGGTTTTGGCTTTGGTTTTGGTTTGGGTTTGGGCTTAAGCTCATGCTTGGGCTTTGGTTTAGGTTTGGGTTTAGGTTTTGGCTTAGGCTTTGGCTTAATTTCTATTAATTTAACTTTTGCAATCTCCTCTTTTTTGGTTTTTATATTCTGAAGATTGGAAAAAAGTAAAAAATTAGGCTTTGTAAAGTAAATAAAACTTAAATGGAAAATTAAAGAAATCACAAAAAAAATTGAAAGTCTTTTTTTTGAACTCATGTTATATTTTTATAAGAGAAATTACTGAATAGCATGAAATTGCTTTTCCCTCTCCAACTGCATCCAACTTTTCATTTGTTTTAGCCTTTATTGATATAAAATCTTCTTGCAGATTTAAAATTTTAGCAAGATTTTTCTTTATTTTTTCTTTATATTTTTTTAATTTAGGCTTTTCGCATACAATTGTTACATCTAAATTGTTAATAACAAAATCTTTTTCAACAATTTTAAGAATTTCTTTAAGTAAAATTTCACTTTTTATTCCTTTAAATTTTGTTTCAGTATCAGGGAAAAATTCTCCAATATCAGGTTTGCCTGAAGCTCCCAAAATAGCATCAATTATTGAATGAATAACAACATCTGCATCTGAATGTCCTTCAAGTCCCATATTATAATCAATCTCTACTCCTCCAAGAATTAATTTCCTATTCTCTGTAAATTTATGAATATCATATCCAAATCCAACTCTAAAATTTGCTCCAAACTGCATAATATCCTCTTTTGTTGTAATTTTTACATTTCTTTTTTCACCTTCTATTAATTTAATTTTAAAATTTTTTGTTTCAAATACAGAAGCTTCATCTGTAAATATTCCCAAACTTTTGTCAACAATATCAATAAAATCTTTGACTAGCTTCCCTTTAAATCCTTGAGGGGTCTGAATTCTTACAATTTTATTTCTATCAATAGTCTCTTTTATAAACCCATCCTCAACTATTTTTACAGTATCTTCAACTTTTACTCCAGGGACAACACAATCATATTTATCAAGTTCTTTTAAAATTCTTTCTATTAAATCTTCAGAAACAAAAGGTCTTACCCCATCATGAACAAGGACTTTATCATCTAATTTAACAATATCTTTTATTGATTTTAAAGCATTTAAAACAGAATAAACCCTTTCAGTACCTCCTTCAACAATTTTAAAAATTTCAAGATTTCTAAAATTTGGGATATCCTCTTTAGGTAAAACTAAAACAACTCTATCAATTATTGGAATATTAAGAAACTTTTTTAAGGTTAAATCAATTATTCTTTTGGAGGCAATAAAATAGAACTGCTTTTTTATTTTATCTGAAAATCTCTTCCCTTTTCCTCCAGCAACAATTATTGCATAATTCATTTATTTTCATTTTTTATTTTTGCAAAAATCATTCTACCTGCTGTTGTTTGTAAAATACTTGTAACCACAACATCTAATTTTTCGCCAATTCTATCAATTCCGTTTTCAACCACTACCATTGTTCCATCATCAAGATAACCAATCCCCTGCCTTTCCTCTTTACCTTCCTTAATTATTGTAATTGTTAAAGTTTCTCCTGGAAGAGCAATAGGTCTTAATGCAGTTGCAAGAGCATTAATATTTAAAACTTCAATTCCTTGCACTTCAGCTAACTTCAATAGATTAAAATCATTTGTAATTATTTTTGCATTTAACTTCTGAGCAAGTAAAATTAACTTTGAATCAACTTCTTTTACTTTTGGAAAATCAATATCTGTAATCTCAACATTTACTTTACTCTGCATTTGAATTCTTTTAATAATATCAAGTCCTCTTCTTCCTCTTACTCTTTTTAAATGGTCATGAGAATCTGCAATATGTTGAAGTTCAATTAAAACAAATTGGGGAATTAGTAATGTGCCTTCAATAAATCCTGTATCACATATTTCTGCAATTCTTCCATCAATTATTACACTAGTATCAAGAATTTTATAATTTTTTTCTTCCTCACTTTTTCCTAAAAAACTTTTTAAATTAAATTCACCACCTTTTTTTATCCCTATATGAATTCCAACATAAAAGATTAAAATTTGTGCAAATGCAATAACATAATTATAAATCTTTTGGTCAATGATGAAAGTATAATCACTTTTTGTAATTAATTTCCCAATAATTAATCCTAAAAAAGCTCCAATTAATCCTCCAAGAAGCTTTTTTAAATCAATCTTTTTTAAAAATTCTATTGAAAAAATCGCAAGTAAAGTAGCAAGAGAAGAAATAAGAAAAGCAAAAAATGTTTTTATATTATTGTGGTATGTGAAATGATAAAGTAAAGTTATTGACCCAACAAAAAAAATATAAAAGAGAAAATGAATTATTGGCAACTTTTATCCTTCCTGAAGAATAGCTTCTATTTCCTCAATTATTTCCTCTCTTTCTGTTGATTTTACTATAGAAATTTCTTGGGAAATAAAATTTATTGCCATTTCATACATTCTCTTTTCACCAAAAGATAATTCTTTTGTCTTTTTTAAAACATATAAATCTCTTAAAACTTCTGCAATTTCATAAATTGAACCGCTTTTTAATTTTTCATTGTAATCTTTAAATCTTTTGTTCCATGCAACATTATCTATCTTTATATCTTGCTCTTTTAAAATTTTATAAACCTTTGGAATTTTATCCTTTTTTATTAAATCTCTAACTCCTGTGCTTTTAACATTATTTGTTGGGATCATTATTTTCAAATCAGAATCAAGAATTTTCATAATGTAAAATGAGAGCTCCTGATTCCCTATTTTTTTTATTTCTATAGCAATAATTTCACCTACACCGTGCCCCGGATATACTGCTTTGTCTCCTATATTAAATTGTTCTTTTACTTTCACGATAAAATTTGTATACCATTTTTATTTAAAAATGTCAAATATTTTCCTATTCTGCAAGCACCTTTATAGGTTTTGAAAATTTACTAACATTAAAATTTCTGTCAATACATCTAATTCTATAATAGTACACCTTACCCTTTTTCACATCAGAATCAAAAAATTTCTCTTCTTTAATAATGCTTTTATTCAATCTCTTAAATTTTTTACTACCTTCAACTTTTCTTTCAATATCATACCCTAAAATATCTGGAGAGATACTTCTTGTCCATTTAAGTAAAATTCCTCCATTAGTGTATATTCCAGTAAAAAATTGTGGCAATTTAGGTGGTGTTAAATCTTCAGGAACTCCTGAAACTAATTTATATCCTCCTTCAAGTTTTGTTGAATAATAAATGTAAACAGGAGCTAATTTAAATTCATACAATTTTTTATTTTCAAGCCCACTTATTTCGTATGAATTTCCTGGAACTTCAGTTGCAACATTTATAAAATCTTTACCAACTTTTTTATAAATGTTAACTCCAACATATTTTACCTGTGGAAATTTTTTTATATTCCATTTAAATTTTAATGTCTTATCATCAGGGAAAACTTTTACTTTTGTTATCATATCTTTAATATAGAACCAATCTACACAAACTCTGTCACTAAACTTTCCTTCTTTACCTTTTTGATTTTCAACTTTTATAGCATAGCAATATTTGTAATTATTCTCTAAATTGCGAATTGTTACTGAAACCTTTTCAGCTCCCTCTTCAAGTTCAGCTATATCAATTTTTTTAACAAGATTATAATTTTTCTTTGACTTGAAATTATATTTAATTCCTTCAGGAGCTTTTGCTTCATAAAGATTATAGCTTTTTAAATTCTTCTCTTTTTTCAATCTATTCCAGCTTAAGATTAAATTACCATCTTTAATCTCATATTCAACAGTTTTTACCTTAGGCACACTTCTAAAAAAGGGCACTTTTGGAAATCTTTTTACAGCACAAGATACCAATAAAAAAAGAGATAATAGATAAATGAGTTTTTTCACTTTAGCCTCCTTTAATTATATTTTCAACTTCCTCTAAAGCTTTATTTAACTTATGAATATTTTTCCCTCCTCCCTGAGCAAATTCAGGTTTTCCTCCACCTTTCCCATCTATCTTTTCGCAAATAATTTTTATCAATTCATTTGCCTTAAATCTATCAGTTAAATTTTTAGAAACTGAACATATGATATTTATACCTTTATCTGATTTTGAACAGATAATAAAAATTCCCCTATTAATTTTACTTTTAAAACCATCAAGAATTTTTCTTAACTCTTTTACATTTTTACCATCAGTAATAAATCTAACAAGTTTAAAATCTCCAAAGTCTTTTACAACATCTTGGGATTGGGTTACAGATTTTGTAGATAATTCAACCTCTAATTTTTCTATCTTTTTATTCAGTTCTCTATTTTCATTTATCAATTTTTCAATTTTTTCATTTAATTTTTTAGGTTCAGCTTTTAAAAGATTAATGCTTAAAAAATAATCCTTTTCAATTTCTCTAATATATTCAATAGCTTTTTGTCCTGTATATGCTTCTATTCTTCTAACTCCTCCAGCAATACTGGATTCATTAATAATTTTAAATAATCCTATATTCCCTGTTCTATCAATGTGAGTTCCTCCACAAAGCTCAATGCTGAAATCACCAATTTTTATCACTCTTACAACTTTCCCATATTTTTCTCCAAATAATGCTATTGCACCAAGAGCTTTTGCATCCTCAATTGGCATTTCTAATTTTTCAACAACTAAATTTTCCCTTATTTTCTCATTAACAATATCTTCTATTTTAAATAATTCTTCTTCACTTAAAGCTTTAAAATGAGTAAAATCAAACCTTAATCTTTCAGGTTCAACTAAAGAACCAGCTTGTTTAACGTGGTTTCCAAGAACTTTTCTTAACGCATAATGCAATAAATGAGTAGCAGTATGATTAGCCATTGTTGGAGTTCTTTTAAATCTATCCACTTCAAGTTTACAAATATTTCCTATTTCTACTTTACCTTTTTTAACTTTTACCCTGTGGATAATTAAATCATTTAAAGGCTTTTGAGTATCAATTACATCTAAATAAAAATTATCAGAAAAAATAACTCCTTTGTCTCCAACCTGGCCTCCAGATTCTCCATAAAATGGTGTAACATCAACTATAATTTCACCAATTTCACCTTCATTTAATTCATTAACTTCTCTGTTTTCTTTTATAATTTTTAAAATTTTTCCAGTATCTTCAAATTTTTCATAACCTGTAAACTTAACCTTAATACCTTCTTTAGAAATCTTTTTATATATTTCTGGAATAGCTTTTTCTCCTGAACCAGCCCAAGATTTTCTTGATTTCTCCTGTTGAGCTAACATTTCTTTATTAAATCCTTCTAAATCTATTGAAAAACCTTTTTTTTCAACTATATCTTGGGTTAAATCAACTGGGAAACCATAAGTATCATACAATTTAAAAACTACCTTTCCAGGGATAACTTTCTCTTTTTTATCTTTTAATTTTGCCATTTCTTCATTTAAAAGTATCAATCCTTTATCAAGAGTTTTTAAAAATCTCTCTTCTTCAGATTTTATAACTTCTTGAATATATTTTAAATTTTCAAGTAATTCTGGATATTCATCACTCATCTTCTCACTAACCTTTTCAGCCATAATATATAAAAATGGCTCATCAATACCAAGAATTTTACCATGTCTTGCAGCTCTTCTCATTATTCTACGAAGAACATAACCTCTACCTTCATTTGAAGGTAACACCCCATCTGAAATTAGAAAAGTTATTGCCCTTGAATGGTCAGCAATTACCCGTAATGATATATCCTTTTCCTCGTCTTCTCCATATTTTACTGAAGCAATCTCTTCTGCTTTTTTTATAATATCTCTAAGAAGGTCTGTATCATAATTACTTTTAACACCTTGCATAACAGCAGTAATTCTTTCAAGTCCCATTCCTGTATCAATACTTGGCTTAGGTAATGGAGAAAGTTTGCCAGAATTATCTCTGTTATACTGCATAAAAACTAAATTCCATATTTCAAGAAACCTGTCACAATCACACTTACCAATTCCGCAATTTTCACCACAACTTAATTCTTCTCCCTGGTCATAAATAATTTCTGAACATGGGCCACATGGACCTGTTTCTCCCATTGCCCAGAAATTATCCTTTTCTCCAAGCTTAATAATTCTTTCAGCAGGTATTCCAATCTGTTTATTCCAAATTTCATAAGCTTCATCATCATTATAAAATACTGTAACATAAAGTCTATCTTTATCAAGCTTTAATTCCTTGGTTAAAAATTCCCATGCATAATGAATTGCTTCCTCTTTAAAATAATCTCCAAAAGAAAAATTTCCAAGCATTTCAAAAAAGGTATGATGTCTTGCTGTTCTTCCAACATTCTCAAGGTCATTATGTTTGCCACCAGCTCTTACACATTTTTGAGATGATGTCGCACGAGTATAAGGTCTTTTTTCAATTCCTAAAAAAATATCTTTAAATTGGTTCATCCCTGCATTTGTAAAAAGTAATGTTGGGTCATTTTGTGGAACTAAGGATGAGCTTTTAACAATTGTATGTCCATTTTTTTCAAAATATTTTAAAAATTTTTTTCTAATTTCACTTCCTGTCATAATTACCCTCATTCTAAATGTTTTTGAATTTATTATTATTCTTAATCGCTATTGTCAACTTTTTTTGACTTTTTCTATAAATTCATATATGTAATCTTCCTATGAGCTTTAAATTTACCTTAATTCATAAAGATAAATATACAGATGCAAGAGCAGGTATTCTTGAAGTTAATGGAATTAAAATTGAAACTCCTGTTTTTATGCCTGTTGCGACACAGGGTGCAATAAGGTCAACTCCAATTAACATGGTTAAAGATTGTGGTGCAAAGATAATTTTAGGAAACACTTATCATCTTCATATATATCCTGGGGAATCTTTAATAAAAAAACATGGTGGATTGAAAAAATTTTTAGGATGGGATTATGCAACATTAACAGATAGTGGTGGTTTTCAAGTATTTTCTTTACCTCAAAAGAAAATTACTGATGAAGGAATTCAATTTAGATACGAAAAAAATGGTCAAAAAGTATTTCTCACTCCTGAGTTGTCAATAAAAATTCAGGAGGATATAGGAGCAGATATCATAATGGTTTTAGATGAATGTGTTGAATACCCGTGTTCAAAAGATTATGCTAAAAAAGCAGTTGAAAGAACAATAAAATGGGCAAAAATATGTAAAAATGTCCATAAAAAAGAAAATCAATATCTTTTTGGAATAGTTCAAGGAAGTATATATAAGGATTTGAGAGAATACTGTGCCAATCAAATTGTAAAATTAAATTTTCCTGGTTATGCAATAGGTGGAGTAAGTGTTGGAGAAGGATTGGAACTTTTAAAAAAGGTTGTGGAATTTACATCTCCAATTTTACCTAAAAACAAACCCCGTTATCTTATGGGAGTAGGTTTACCTGAAGATTTAATAGAATCTGTTGAAAGAGGAATTGATATGCTTGATTGTGTTATACCAACAAGATTTGGTAGAAGTGGAACAGTTTTTACTGTTAGAGGTAAAATTAGAATTACAAATAAGGATTATAGAAGAGATATGTATCCAATTGATTTAAGTTGCTCCTGTTATACATGTAAAAATTTTACAAGAGCATACATTCATCATCTTTTTAGAGTAAAAGAACCTCTTGGTGCTACTTTGTGCTCCATTCACAACATTCATTTCTATATAAATCTTATGCAAAAAATGAGAAATGCTATTTTAGAAGATTCTTTTAAGGAATTTAAAGAAAATTTTTATTCTAATTACTTTAATAAGTTGTAATTGACAAACATTTTTTTATATGTTAATTCCTTACCAGTTTACGTAAAAATCAACTTATGGGGGAAAAAATGGCATTAAATTTTGATTTAACTGAAGAACAAAATATATTGAGACAAACTGTTAGAAAATTTGCAGAAACTGAGATAAAACCAGTTGCAAGAGAGCTTGATGAAAAAGAAGAATTTTCAATTGACATAACAAGAAGAATGGGAGAACTTGGATTGTTTGGTATGTTTGTTTCCCCTGAATATGGAGGTGGTGGACTTGATTATGTTTCATATATTATAGCAGTAGAAGAGCTCGCAAGGATAGATGGTTCACATGCTGCAACAGTTGCAGCAGGTAATTCTCTTGGAATTGGACCGATATACTATTTTGGAAATGAAGAGCAAAAAAGATACTGGCTTCCACCTCTTTGTAAAGGTGAAATTTTAGCAGCATTTGGTCTTACAGAACCTAATGCTGGTTCAGATGCAGGAAATTCACAAACAACAGCAGTGCTTGACGGAAACGAATGGGTAATAAATGGAAGCAAAATTTTTATTACAAATTCCGCAAGTGAAATAACAGGAGTTATCATTGTTCAGGCGGTAACAGGAAAAAGACCAGATGGGAAAAAAGAATTAAGTTGCTTTTTAGTTCCTGCAGACGCAAGAGGACTTACAAGAAAAGTTATGAAAGGGAAACTAATGTGGAGAGCATCAAATACTGGACAGCTTTTCTTTGATGATGTTAGGGTTCCCAAGAAAAATATGCTTGGAAAAAGAGGAGAAGGATTTCACTACATGCTTTCAACTCTTGATGGTGGAAGATTAAGTATTGCTGCTATGGGACTTGGAGGTGCACAGGGAGCTTTTGAATTAGCATTAAAATATGCAAAACAGAGAGTTCAATTTGGTCAGCCAATAATTAATTTTCAGATTAACCAATTCAAAATTGCAGACATGGCAATGGAAATAGAACTTGCAAGAAATTTGTTGTATAAGGCATGTTGGCTCAGAGATAATAATAGACCTTTTGCAAAATATGCAGCAATGGCTAAACTATACTGTTCAGAAGTTATGAAAAGAGTTGCAAATGAAGCAGTGCAAATTCATGGTGGATATGGACTTATGAAAGAATACGATGTTGAAAGATTTTTTAGAGATTATAAATTATTGGAAATAGGCGAAGGAACAAGTGAAATTCAAAGGATTGTAATTTCAAGATATATATTAAAGGAGTATGAGCATCTATGATGGAAGAATTAATCTTTGAAATTAAAGAAAATATTGCTATTTTCAAAATTAATAGGCCCAAAAATCTTAACACATTAACAGATAGTTTAATTGAAAAATTTAGTGAAAAATTAGAATTTTTGAGAGACAATTTGAAAATAAGAGTTGTTTTAGTAAAAGGAGAAGGAGGCTCTTTCTGTGCGGGAGTTGATGTGAAAGGAAAAGAGTATAATCCATTAAATGCAAGGGATTTTTTAATTAAATTAAATAGAATGTTTGACAAATTGGAAAATCTTCCTCAACCTTCAATTGCAATTATTGATGGTCCTTGTGTTGCAGGTGGATTGGAGCTTGCTTTAAGTTGCACATTTAGATTTTGCACAAAAAAATCAAAATTCGGATTACCTGAAGTGACACTTGGTTTAGTTCCAGCAGGAGGTGCAAGTTTTAGACTTCCAAGGCTTGTTGGATTTAGTAAAGCTTTAGAAATGGCTTTAACTGGGAATTTAATTGATGGAGAAAAAGCCTTTAAAATTGGACTTGTTAATAATGTTTTTGATAACTTAGAAGATTTAAATAATTATTTGGAAAAATTCATACAAAAAATAATTGATAATGCTCCTTATGCAGTAACATTTACAAAAAATTGTTTTGTAAAAGGATACAATGTAGAGTCATCAATAGCATCACTAATTGAAATATTATCAGCAAGTGTTAATCATTATACAGAAGACAAAAAAGAAGGAATTAAAGCTTTTTTTGAAAAAAGAAAACCTAAATTTAGAGGAAAATAATGAAAATAGGTATAAAAGGTTTAGGTTTCTATATTCCTGAAAAAAGAGTAAAAATTGAGGAAATTGCAAAAAAAGTTAATTTACATCCAAAAATTGTGCAAGCTATAGGAGCGGAATCTGTTTCAGAGGCAGATTCAAATGAACTCCCTTCAGAAATGGGAGTTAAAGCTTCAATAAAAGCAATGGAAGAAGCTAAAATAAATCCAAATGAAATTGATATAATAATTAATGCTCCTGCAGGATTACAAGACTATATAATTCCACCTATAAGTGGATATATTCAGCATAAGATTGAAGCAAAAAGCTCATTCTGTTTTGATATTGTTCAAGGTTGCTGTGGAATGCTAACTGGAGTAAATATTGCAAAGAATTTTA
Source organism: uncultured bacterium (assembly GCA_964593895.1). GTDB lineage: Bacteria > DYJV01 > DYJV01 > DYJV01 > JALVYZ01 > CAZQKL01. The sequence continues at coordinate 4,384 of CAZQKL010000049.1, read as the reverse complement.
TAATTTCAGGAGAAGCTCGCAAAGTTTTAGTAGTATCTTCTGATAAATGGAGTGCTTATACTGATTATCATTCTGCTGAAGCAGTGATTTTTGGAGATGGTGCTGGAGCAGTAATCATTTCAAATGATGCAGAAGATTTTATTTTTAGAGATTTTCTTTTTGAAACCAATGGAAAATATTTCAATCTTTATGGGATTGAAGAAGGAGGGGTTAAAAATATTGAAGTTAAAAATGGGATTAAATACAAATGTTTAAATATAGAAACTGCAAGAAAAGAATTTAAAGAACCTTACATTCAAGGTTTTATTGATGTTTCAAAAAAGATTTTAAATAAAAATAGAATCCATATAACAGATATCTCTTTTATTTCAATGGTTAATGCAAATTTAAGGTTGCTTGAAAAGATTTGTGATGAATTTAATTATCCAATTGAAAATACAAATGTAGAATATTTAAAAAAATGGGGGCATGTTGGAGGTAGTGATATTTTTTTTAATTTAAAACTTGCAAAAGATGATGGTAAAATTGAAAAGGGGGATTTAATTTTGCTACTCAATGCAGGAATTGGTTTTACATGGGGAGCTTGCTTAATTGAATATTAAACCAAGATAAATTTCTGCTCCTTTTTTCATTATTTGTGAATTGAAGATTATTTTTCCCTCTTTAGCCTTTAAAAATAATATGTCTTTCTCAATTGCAACTCTTAAAACTCTTTTCTGCAACTCATTTTCATCTTCTTTCACTGCATATCCTTTATCCAGTATTTCTTTCATAAGTTTCTTAAAATACCTTTTCTCTTCTATTGTTTTAAATTCATCTGATACTGTAAAACTTATCTTTCCTCTCATCTCCATCGCTTGCTCTTTTAAATAATCTTCTAAATTAAACTTTTCTTTAAAAATTTTTCTGTTTGATAAAAGTGTTATTAAATCAAATGGACACCCTCCTAAATATTCCCAGATTAAATCTATCTCCCTTTGATTAAATCCTTCTTCTTTTAACCATTCTCTTGTAGTCTCATAATCAAAGTGGTCTATTATGTAAAATTCACTTGTCTTTGCTAATTTTGAGTTGTTATATATCTCATCTATAAAGATTGATGAGCTTGTTATTATAAAAATATGTGCTAAATGTGTTTCCTTGGATAGACTCACTAAAAACTTAAAAAATTCTGTGAGCAAATATCTTTTCTCTCTATCCTCATTCATATAAATTTCTCTCAATTCCTGAACCTCATCTATTATTAAAACTGGAATTTTACCTTTTGATTTTAATTTTTTTAATACTTCAAATATCAATTGAAAAGGGTCTGCAGTCTTATTTTTCAAGGCTTCGTATAGATTAAAACTTATTGCAAAATCTATCCCTTTCTCTGGAATTCTTACCTCTCCTTTTAAACTTCCAAGAGCTATTGAAAATTTATGTATCATTTTTGATAATTTGCTTTTTACTTCATCTCTTATTGGATAAAAATAGATATTTAAAAAAGAATCGTAATTATGAACCGCATATCTTCTGAAATTAACATAATTTACATAAAAATTTTTATCCTTTTTAAGTTTCTCTTCAACAATGTATTCAATTAAAGTTGTTTTACCACTTGATTTTGGACCATAGATAAAAAGAATTTGATTTGAGCCATTTTTCAATCTTTCAAGCAAGTATCTCTCCTCTTCCTCTCTATCAATTATTGGAAAATCACGGAAAATTATTTTCCTCATATTTACTCCTTTTGAAGTCTATAAAAAATTAACAAACTGACGATAAAAAATCAATTTAAAATTTGACAAAAATACATATCTATTTTAATTAGAAACAAAATTTTTCAGGAGTTCAACATGAAAAAAGAGGAATTGATAAAATTAATAATTGATGGCCTTAGAAGAACTATGGTGCATTACGGTTTTTGGTTTAATGAAACTATTCATCAATTTGGTTTTGATGAAGCTATAGAAATTGAAAAAAAAGCTTGGAGTAATGGATTTAAAATTATTATGAAAAGACTTGCAAAAGTTTTGGGTTTTGAAATAGATGAAAACTGTATCCCTACTGCTTTAAAAAATAAATCAGAAGAGGAGTTAAAAAAAATCCTGGAAGCTGTTGCGACAAATTGGCTTGCAAATGATGGAGTTTGGTTTCAAGCTATTGAATTTTCACAAAATTTAAATGATGCAAAAAGAACAAATGATACCTGCTGGACAAAATTTTCTCCTTATGAAGCAAAAAGGATAAAAGAAATTTTAAATCTTGGTGAAAATTCAGGTCTTGAAGGATTAAAAAAGGCTTTACAGATTAGAATGTATGCTTTTATAAACAAATGGAGTATTGAAGAGCCTGATGAAAATACATTAATTTTCACAATGAATGATTGTAGGGTTCAATCTGCAAGAAAGAGAAAAGGATTACCTGATTATCATTGTAAAACAGCAGGACTTGTTGAATATTCACGCTTTGCAAAAGCTATTGATAACAGGATAAAAACCGAATGTATCTTTTGTCCTCCTGATAAACACCCTGAAAATGCTTACTGCTGTTGGAAATTTACTTTTTAAGGCTTATTAATGTATTATATTGAATTATTTGAAAACCTTTTTAAAGAAAAAGTAAAATATCTTATTGTTGGTGGACTTGCTGTAAATCTATACGGGATTCCAAGAGTTACTATGGATGTTGATTTAATTATTAGCCTTAAAATGGAAAACTTGGATAAATTGAGAAAAGTTTTACTTGAATTGAACTATAAATCAATCTATCCTGATATTGATTTTATTGTTCCACGTTTAATTGATAATTGGATAAAAGAAAGAAATATGTTTGCATTTTCTTTTAAAAATTTCAATGAACCGTATAAACAGATTGATATTTTATTACCATTTTCAAAAGATTTTAATTATTATTGGGAAAATAGAGTTGAAAGAAAGATTAATAACATTACTATTTATTTGATATCAAAAAATGATTTAATCAAAATAAAAGAAAAATCTCAAAGAATTCAGGATAAAAAAGATTTAGAACTTTTAAAGAAAATAAAATGAAACTTAAAGGATTTGATTACGAAATAGATGAGAAAAAGATTGAAGAATACAAAAACTTACCAGATGAAATGAAATTAAAATGGCTTGATGAGATTTTTAAATTCACAGTAATGTGTGAAACAGAAGAGACTAAAAAAATTAGGGAAAAATTCAGAAAAGGAGAAATTTAATTTATGGTAATAATTAATGATGTTACATTGAGAGATGGACTTCAAAATGAACCTTTTTTTGTTCCAACAGAGAAAAAAGTTGAATTAATTAATCTTTTGATTGATGCAGGGATTAAATTTCTTGAAATCACCTCTTTTGTTAGACCTGATGTAATACCTCAACTAAAAGATAATTTTGAACTTGCTACATCAAAAAAATTGAAAAACGCTCATTTCAGTGCACTTGTGCCTAATTTAAAAGGCTTTAAAAGATTAATTGAAACAAAAGTTGAAGAAGCAGTTTTTTTTATAAGTGCCTGTGAATTTCATAATAAAGAAAATGTAAGAAAAACAATTGATGAGAGTTTGGAAGATTTACTTGAAATATGCAAATTTTCAAAAAAAATTGGCTGTCAGAAAAAATTAAAAATTGCAATTTCAATGGTATTTGGTTCACCTTTTACAAAATCTTTACCAGAAGATAGAAATCTATTTAAGATAATTGATTTTTCACTTGAAAACAATATTTCTGAAATTACATTATCAGACACATGGGGGAATGCTGATGAAAAGACCTTTTATAAACAATTACAAAAGATTTTAAATAGATATAAAGATGTATATTTTTCTCTACATCTTCATAACATTGGAGGGAAAGGAATAAAAAATCTTGAAATTGGTTTAAAAGAAGGTATTTTAAAATTTGATACTTCTTTATTAGGTCTTGGAGGATGTCCATTTTCAACAGAAAAAGGAGGAAATATTGATATATTTGACGCATTAAAGGTTGTTGAAAAACTAAATTTAAAACACAATATAGACAAAAACAAACTAAAAATTGCACAAAATTTTTTAAAAAATATACTCATTTCATTAAATAATTCAACAAAATGATATACATTCTGGAAAATCATTTGACAAATTATGATTTATCAAGAAGAGTATAGGTAAAGAAAATAAGAAAAAGAATTTAATATATTTACTATATTTACAGGTTAATAGACAATTTGATAAAAGTAGAAAATCTGAAACAGATGATTACTTTGCAGATATAATTACAGGTCTGAAGGATGAACTTTTTAGAGACTTTTCATACTGATTTGGAGAAAAAATTAATAATATATAAAAAATTAATAATATATCTCTTTTTCAAAATTAAAAAAATTTTTCAGGAGGTGATTTATGAATTATGAATTTTTG
>CAZQKL010000048.1:0-14932 GCA_964593895.1 uncultured bacterium | reverse complement strand
TTTGCAACTCCTGTTTTCCCTGCAATCATTGCATATTCACCAATTCTACAGAATTGATGAACCGCACTTAATCCACCAATTATTGCAAAATCTTCAACAACAATATGACCAGCCAAAGTTGCATTATTTGCAAAGATTACATGATTTTTTATTACACAATCATGAGCTACATGAGAGTAAGCCATAAAAAAATTATTATTTCCAATAACTGTTTTTCCACCACCTGCTTCAGTTCCTCTATTAATTGTTACAAACTCTCTAAATACATTGTTATCACCAATTATTAGCTCTGTGTCCTCACCTTTAAATTTTAAATCTTGAGGGTCAGAACCTATTGTTGCAAATGGAAAAATTTTATTGTTTTTTCCAATTTCAGTTTTTCCTTGTATATATGCATGTTCACCAATAACTGTATTATCACCAATTTTCACATTTCCTTTAATAATTGCATAAGCACCAATCTTCACATTTTCCCCAAGTTCAACTTTTGAATCAACTATTGCTGTAGGATGAATTTCAGACATACCCCTTTACTCCTTTCTATCCTGTATTGTTGCAGTAAAAACTCCTTCAGCACATATTTTATCTTCAACAGAAGCTCTGCATGAAATTTTCCACACTGGACCTTTATGATTTAAAATCTCAGCTTCTAATATAAGAGTATCTCCTGGGAATACAGGTCTGCGAAATTTACATTTTTCAATACCCGCAAAATACACAACTTTATTTTCAAGAGATAAGTTGCCAGATTTTATTGCAAGAATTCCTCCAGCCTGAGCCATTGCTTCAACTATTAATACTCCAGGCATAACAGGTATATCAGGAAAATGGCCTATAAAGTATGGTTCGTTGTATGTCACATTTTTAATTGCTCTAATCTTTTTCCATGGTTCAAGTTCAATAACTTTATCCACAAGTAAAAATGGAAATCTGTGAGGTAATATTTTTAAAATTTCTGTAATATTAATTTTTTCCATTTTTATAAACCTCTTGGAATTTCCTTTCTAATTCATTTACCTTTTTTATTAAATCAGGTAATTTTTCATAACTAACTGCCCATCTCAGCCATTTTTTATGGTCAATTGCAGGAGAACCTGAAACTATACTATTATCCTTTAAATCTTTACCCACCCCACTTTGAGCTCCAACCATTACTCTATTTCCAATTTTTAAATGTCCAGCAACACCTACCTGTCCAGCAAGAACAACACAATTTCCTAATTTTGTGCTACCAGAAATTCCAACCTGAGCAACAATTGCAGAATTTTCTCCTATTTCAACATTGTGTGCAATTTGCACCAGATTGTCAATTTTTGTGCCTTTTCTAATTATTGTAGAATTTATAGCTCCTCTATCAATTGTACAATTTGCACCTATTTCAACATCATCTTCAATTATTACATTTCCAATTTGTGGAATTTTAAAATATTTATCCCCATCTTTTGCATAACCAAAACCATCACTTCCAATAACAGTTCCTGCATGAATTATAACATTGTTCCCAATAATTGTATCATGATAAATTGAAACATTTGCATAAATTAAACAATTTTTGCCAATTTTAGTATTATCACCTATAAAAACACCAGGATAAATTATGCAATCTTCTCCAATTTCAACATTTTTACCAATATAAACATTTGGATAAATTGAAACTTTTTCTGAAATTTTTGCTGATTTATCAATAGTAGCTTTTTCACTTATTCCAAAATGAGTAATTTCCTTTTTTGTAAAAAAAGTCAATAACTTAGCATAAGCAAGGTATGGATTGTTAACAACAATCTGGGAAATATCTATATCTTCTTTTTTTTCAAGTATTACAGCACTTGCTTTGGTTTTTTTTAAAAAAGGTTTATACTTTTTGTTGCTCAAAAAAGTAATATCTCCTTTTTGAGCTTTCTCAATTGGAGCTATATTTCTAATGATAATCTCGCCATCTCCATATAATTCTCCATTAATTAATTGAGCTATTTCTTTTAATTTTATCTCCATCTTCTCCTCTTTACTGGTTCTCTTTCTGCTTTTTATAAAAATCGTTGTATTCTTTTAAAATCTCATTTGTAACATCAATTGTCTTTGAAAAATAAACTATTCCTCCTTCTTGTCTTTCAATTAAAATTGTAAATTTATTCTTTTTTGCATAATCTCTTGCAACTTTTAATATATCATGAATTAATTTCTGAGTTTTTGTGGCATAAAGTTGTTTAAGTTCATTTTCTGAATCAGATGCATATAATTTCAATTCTCTTAACTTTCTCTGATATTCCATCTCCTTTTCCTGTTTAGCTGTGTCACTCAGCATTATTGCTTTTTTTTCAATTTCTTCTTTCATTTTTTTTAACTGAGATTCTTTCTGTTTAATAATCTTTTGATAATAAGCTTTCTTTTTTTCAAGCATACTTTTTATATCCTTTCCAGCATCTGACATAATCATAATTTTCTGCAAATCAAAAACTCCGATTTTAACTTCTGCTGATAAAAATGTAAAACTTCCTAAAATAAAAACAAGCACAAAAAGTAATATTTTTTTCATAATTAAATCTCCTCCTTAAATTTTTTAAAAAGTTTTACCCATAGAAAAATTTATAACACTTCTATTTTCATCCTTTTTAGGACTTAAATTAAATCCCCAATAAATTGTGATTGGACCAAATGGACTTTTCCAGTTAATTCCAAATCCAATACTTTTTCTTAAATCAAGGTCAAATTCTCCAATATCGTAAGCTTTACCCATATCAAAAAACAAAATTCCATTCAATCCTATATCTTTTAATATATGAAATTTTACCTCTGTATTTGTAATTATCTCTTTATCTCCACCTTTAACTTTTCCTTTTTCATCCCTTGGACCAGCTTTACCAAATTTAAAACCTCTAACTGTATTTACTCCACCAACATAAAATCTTTCCCATACAGGAACTTTCCCGCTAAAGTATGAACCAATATATCCAAGTTTAATTCTAAAGTCAAAAAATAAATTTCTTCTTAATTGCTTGAACCATTTACTTTCTCCTACAATTTTATAATAATTTTCATCTCCCCCAAGATATTCTCCTGCAAGTTCTAAATTAATTGATTGTTGAGCTCCAGAAGTGGGGAAAAAAGCTCTATCTCTGGTGTCTTTATTCAAAGTGAAAATAATTGAACCAGATGATTTCTTTCCTTCTTCATCTTTAATATAATCTGCTGCATCATACTCAACATTATAAATCTTTACACTTTCAAAATAATACCCTGCTTTCCAGCTTACAAAATCGTTTATTGGAGCACCGAAACTAAAACCAAATCCTTTTCTTAAAGCATCATAAGTATCATAATCTTCATCAATATCGTATAGTGAAAAGCTTGCTGTTACATTAGTATCCAATATAGCTGGGTCTGTAAATGAAATGTTGTATCTATTATAATCACTACTTAAATTTGCATAAAAATTTAAATTATATCCTTTACCAAGGAAATTATTTTTTGAAATTGAACCTGTAAAAATGAAATTATCTGTTGAAGAATATCCACCGCCTACAATAAAAGAACCTGTTGATTGCTCTTTAACTTTAACTGTCGCATCAATTTGATTTTTCCCAACCCTTTTAGTTGTAATATCAACTTCTGAAAAAAATCCTGTTCTTTTTAACTTTATTCTACTTATTTTTAAACCACTTACAGAATATTTTTTCTGCTCCTGAATTTTTAATAACCTTCTTATAACTTTATCCCTTGTATATGTATTCCCTACAATATGAATTTCTCTAAATTTGTATAAATTTCCTCTTTCAATTTTATACACAACATTTACAGTTAAATTATCATCATTTATATTTGTAATTGGATTAACATCAGCATATGCATAACCTAAATCGCCATAATAATCTGTTAAAAATTGAATATCATTATGAATTTTTAAATTATTGAAATAATTACCAGGTTTGCATGCTAATTTTTTTAATAATTTAATTTTTTCTTTTTTACTTAACTTTGGGTCATAGATATCAATTTTACTAAATTTATATCTTTTCCCCTCCTCAATTTTAAAAATAACTTCAAGATATTTCCCTCCTTTTAATGTTTTTACTATTGGGTCAAACACTTTAACTCTCAAATAACCGTGTCTGTAATAAACATTTTCAATTCTTTTAACATCTTTTTCAAGTTCTGACTTTTTCAAATACCCTGTGCCTAAAAAACGTGAAAGTAAAAATATATATGGTCGTGTATAAATATTCTTTTGAAGCTCTCTTGAACTAACATGTTTATTTCCAATAAATTTAACCTTTTTTATCTTTGCTTTAATCCCTTCATGAACTATAATGTCAATTGTAACTCTATCATGCCTTGGTTTTGATATTTTGTAGTCTACTTTAACATTGTAAAAACCATTTTCCTGATAAATATCTATAATTTTCTGTATATCTTTTTTTAAAAGTTCTTCATTTAATACTGTAAATGGTTTTACTTTTAACTCTTTTGTTATCTTTGATTTTTTTATGTGTTTAATTCCTTTAAAATGTATAAATGCAATATATGGCTTTTCCACAACAATATAAGTAATTTCAATTCCTTGCTTTAACTTATGATAATTTACAAGAACATTTTCAAAATATCCCATTCTATAGATATTTTTTACATCTTGACGAATTTTATTTATATCAAAATAATCTCCAGGACGCACAGAAATGTAAGGATATATTGCGTCTTTTTCAATCCTTTTGTTTCCAAGAATATTTACACGAAATATCTTTTCTTTATTGATATCTTGCGAATAAACGCAAACTGCAAAAAAAATTAAAATAAAACCTAATTTAAAAAATTTCTGATATTTTCCCATCTTCAAGTTTTATTATTCTATTACACATTTTAGCAATATCAAGATTATGAGTGGCAATTATTAGAGTTAAATTAAATTTCTTATGAAAATTATCAAGCAATTTAAGGGTAATCTCAGAATTTTTTGTATCTAAATTTCCTGTAGGCTCATCAGCAAGGAGAAGTTCTGGTTCATTTATTAATGCTCTTGCAATAGCAACTCTTTGCTGTTCTCCACCTGAAAGTTCAGTTGGTTTATGTGTAATTCTATGAGATAATGATAGTTCTTTAAGTAAAGTTTCTGCTCTATTCTTTGCATTATTGTAAGATTCTCCTTTAATTAATGCTGGAAGCATAACATTTTCTAAAGCGGTAAGTTCTTTTATTAAATAATGAAATTGAAATACAAAGCCAATAGTTGTATTTCTTAAAAGTGAAAGCGAATCTTCATCTAAATTTGTTGTATCAATTTTTTTAATAATAACTTTTCCTTTAGTTGGTGCTTCAAGAGTTCCAATGATATTTAAAAGTGTGGATTTACCTGATCCAGATTTTCCTGTTATTGCAATTTTTTCACCTTTATTGAAAGAAATGCTAATATTGTTTAAAACTCTTATTTCAATTGAATCTTTGTAAAAACTTTTATAAATATTTTTCAGAACAACAAAGCTATCTCTCAATTTTAAATTAACCCTCTTTTTGCACTCATTCTCTTTAATTCCATTAATTTCTGAAAAGTATCTGCTGACCTTTCTTGAATCGCATTTTTTAACACATCAAGCAAAACTGGGTGATGTTTCATGATTTCATCAATATCTTTTTTGGTTAATTCAAGAACTTCCACATCAGTCTTTGCAATTACATTTGCGGTTCTTTTTTGACCTGTTAAAAGTGCTATTTCTCCAAAAAAATCTCCTTCTGTTAATGTTGATAATACTTTTTTTACTCCATATTTTTCAATATAAACCTCAACTTCTCCAGATTTTATTAAAAACATTGAATCAGAATATTCCCCTTCTTTAATAATTAATTCACCTTTTTTAAATTTTTTAAGACTAAATTTTTTAATAATTTCCTTTCTAATTTTACTATCAAGGCCTTTAAATAAAGGACTTAATGCTAAAATCAAATCAAGAATTCTTTCCTGATAATATTTGAATAAAATATCATTTATTGAGGGAGATAGTTCAATAAGTTTTAACAATGAATTTTTTGGTATTTCAAGCAAAATAACATCATCAAGAGCATCAACAGAAGCTTTTCTAATTCCATTTCCAAAAAATCCCATTTCACCAAAAAAATTTCCTTGAGTTAATATAGCAATTTCTTCAATTTTACCAATTTCTGATGTTACATAAACTTTAACATTTCCCTTTAAAATAACAAAAATTGAGTCTCCTCTTTCCCCTTCTCTAACAATAACATCATTTCTTTTAAATTCCACTATATTAGAATTTTTTTCAAGAAATTCAAGTTCTTTTTCACCAAAATCTTTAAAAAGCTCTATCTTTTTCAAATAATTTTTAATCTCTTTTGGAGTAAAAGTAAAATCTTCTTGGGTTATTTTATTTGAAATAAATTCTTTCTGATAAATATATTCAGGATACAATATTGAAATTGTTTTAAATATTCCTTTTGCAATATCATATTTCCCTCTTAAATAGAATTCATTTGCTGCTTTTTCATAAAATTTTAGTGCTTTTTTCTTCTTTCCTTTTAACGCATAGAAATCAGCAAGTCTTAAAACTGAATGGATGTCTTCAGAATTTAATTTTATTCTCTCTTTTAAAACCTTCTCACTATTTTTAAAAAGAATGTTATTCATATCTTAAAACCTCAGCAGGTCTTAATTTTCCAGCTTGATATGCTGGATAAAGCGTTGCCAAAAAAGAAAGTAAAATTGAACATATAAAAATTATTGCAATGTAAAATGGATTTATTGAAACTGGAAGCGTTGTAATGTAGTAAACATCACTTGGTAAATGTATAAATTTGTACTTTTTCAAAAGAAGACAAGTTATACAACCTAAAAAAGTTCCAATTATTGTTCCTGTTGTTCCAAGCAGTAATCCTTTTAAAATAAATATTTCCATAATATCTCTTTTTTTTGCTCCAAATGATTTTAAGATTGCAATATCTCTATTCTTTTCAAGAATTATCATAATAAGGGTACTTGCAATGTTAAATGCAGCTACAAGAATAATAAGGGTTAAAATTATAAACATTGTAATTCTTTCAAGTTTCATAGCGGAAAATAGATTTTTATTCATCTCCATCCAGTCTCTTGTCCAGAATGGATATTTTAATTTATTTCTAATTAGTTTTTCAATCTTTTTAACATCATATATGTTTTTTACAAAAATTTCAATCCCTGTAACACTATTATTTAAATTAAAAAATTTTTGAGCTTCTTTTATTGAGATAAAAACAAGACTTGAATCATAATCATACATTCCAGATTGAAATATTCCAGTTACTTTAAATTTTTTCATTTTTGGTATCATACCCATAGGCGTGAGCCTTCCAAATGGTGAAACAATATTTACATAATCTCCAATAATTATCCCTAAATTTTCTGAAATTTCTTTTCCAATGACAATACTTGGTGTTGTTGATAAAAGTTTTCCTTTTATTAAAACTCTCTTTAGAATTTTACTATCTGGCAAAATTCCCCTCACAACTACACCAGTAACACCTGTTTGGCTTGAAAGCATTGCTTGTTTATAAATGAAAGGTTCAACATCTTTTATTCCATTTATTTTATTTATCTTTTCTGAGACTTTTTTATAATTTTTAATGTATCCGTTATACTTTAATACAATAATATGCGAATTTATATTGATAATTTTATCTCTTAAAGTATGGTCAAATCCATCCATTACAGAAATTACAATTATTAAAGTCATAACACCAATTATTATACCTGTTACCGATATTATTGAGATTAAAGATATGAATTTTTCTTTTCTTTTAGATTTTAAGTATTTATATGCTAAATTAAGTTTGTAATTTTTAATCCTTTCTACCCTCCTCAGGTCTCAAAAGAGGAAATAAAATCACATCTCTTATAGATGGCTGGTCTGTTAAAATCATTACAAGCCTATCAATACCTATACCTTCACCTGCAGTTGGAGGAAGACCATATTCTAATGCTCTTATATAATCTTTATCCATTCTGTGAGCTTCATCATCACCTTTTTCTCGCTGTTTTAACTGTTCTAAAAATCTTTTTTCTTGGTCAATTGGGTCATTTAACTCACTAAATGCATTTGCAATTTCTCTTCCATAAATATAAAGCTCAAATCTATCTACTATTTCAGGATTTTTCTCATTTTTTCTCGCAAGAGGGGAAACATCAAGAGGAAAATCTGTTATAAAAGTTGGTTGAATTAGTTTCTCTTCTGCAACTTCTTCAAATATTTCCATTAAAATTTTTCCTTTTGGTTCATTACCTTTAAGCTCAATTTCAAGTTCTTTTGCATATTTTTTCAAAAATTCAATATCATCAAGTTTATCTTCATCATCCACATATCCATTTGAATACTTAATTATTGCTTCTTTTACAGTTAAATGATCCCATGGAGGCTCAAAATTAAGCTCAACTCCTTGATAATTTATTTTATTTGTTCCAAAAAGATTGTTAAGCAAATAATTAAATAATTCTTCAGTAAATGTCATTAAATCAAGATATGTTGCATAAGCCATGTAAAATTCAAGCATTGTAAATTCAGGATTATGCTGAATTGAAATACCTTCATTCCTAAAATTTCTATTTATTTCAAAAACTTTTTCAAATCCACCAACAACAAGTCTTTTAAGATACAACTCTGGTGCAATTCTTAAATACAATTTCATATCAAGTGCATTATGATGGGTAATAAATGGACGAGCTGAAGCTCCACCAGGAATTGGATGCATCATAGGAGTTTCAACTTCAATAAAATCTCTATCTTCAAAAAATTTTCTAATTAATTTAATTATTTCTGACCTTAATATAAAAACTTTTTTTACATTGTCATTCATTATTAAATCAAGATATCTCTGTCTGTATCTTAATTCTTTATCTTTTAATCCATGGAATTTCTCTGGTAAAGGTCTCAAACACTTTGTTAAAATTTCAAAATCATCAATTAAAATAGTAAGTTCTCCAGTTTTAGTTTTAAAAAGAGTTCCTTCAATTCCTAATATATCACCAATATCAACATATTTTTTAAAAAAATCGTATTTCTCTTTTAAGTGAGGTTTATAGAAAAAAACTTGAATTTTACCTTTAAAATCCTTTATATCTCCAAAAGAAGCTTTACCAAAATTCCTGATACTCATCAATCTTCCAGCAATTTTAAATTTCTTGTTTAATTTGCTTAATTCTTCTTCATTCAATTTCCCATACTTTTCTTTTAATTCAGCTGAGTATGAGTTTATTTTAAAATCATTTGGGTATTTTCTTGGTAATTCATTAAGTTTTTGAAGCCTCTGATTATAAATTTGCTCTTCTGACATTTTCCCCCCTCTAAATCTTTTTTGAGGTGAGTTGATTATAATATTTTGAATGGAAAATCAAGAAATTAATCCTTTTTAAAAGGTTCTATCTTGCCATCTTTTTTCAAAAGTATGTCATCAGGTTGCTTTTCCATTAAATACTTCTTTTCATTCTCAAGTTCCTTTTTAAGCATTTGAATAAACGACAAAAAGTTATTCTGCATTTCAATAATTTTATTCCTTAAATTTAATATAACATCAATTCCTGGTAAATTTATATCAAGTTCATCTTTTAATCTTTTTATAAGCTTTAATCTTTCAATATCTTCATCAAAAAAGTATCTAACATTATTTTCAATTCTTACTTCAATAAGCCCTTCTTCCTCTATTAATTTAAGCTCCTCCTCAGTGATAGAAGTTTCTTCTAAAACCTGCTCTATATAGTAAATCTTTTTGGGTTTAACCATATAAAACCTCCCATTTTATCTATTTGGTGCAGGTATAACATTTCGTAACATTTCCATTGCCTGTTGAATTTGTGGAGTATCAACCTCTGGTAAAACTATATAAGTTTCTATATAAAGGTCTCCTCTAACTTGTGTTTTGGGGTTTTTTACACCTTTTCCTCTAATTCTAAATTTTTTCCCTGAATTTGTTCTCGGAGGCAATTTTAATTTTATTTTACCATTAATTGTATTTACTTCAATTACTCCTCCAAAGTATGCTTCTGTAATTGAAATAGGAACTTTTATATAAAGGTCATCTCCTTCTCTGTAATAATTTTTATCTTTTCTAACTTTAATTTTTATATAAAGGTCTCCGTTAGGTCCACCATTAATTCCAGGTTCACCTTTTCCAGCAAGTCTAATTTTCTGACCATCTTTAATCCCTTCAGGAATTTTAACTTTTATTGGAGAACCTTTAACATAAATTAACTTTTCTCCACCTTTTATAGAATCAATAAAATCTATCTCAAGTTCTGCTTCAATATCTGCACCTTTCTGAGGAATGTTAAAATCAAATCCAGAAGCTTGCCTACTCTTTCTTCTTGCACCTCCAAATAAATCTTCAAAAATTGATGAAAAATCTCCAAAATCAAAAGAATAAGTTTTATAATACGTATGACCATCGCCTGTAAAATTACTAAAATCAAAACCTTCAAAATCTACAGTCCCAAATTGGTCATACTTTTTTCTTTTTTCAGGGTCACTTAAAACCTCATAAGCTTCTTGAATCTCTTTAAACTTTTCTTCTGCCTGTTTATCTCCAGGATTAACATCAGGATGATACTTTCTTGCAAGTCTTCTATATGCTTTTTTTATTTCCTCTTGAGTTGCATTTCTGCTTACTCCTAAAATTTCGTAATAATCCTTTTTTGGCATCTCTCCTCCTTCTGGTCAAATATGTCACAAATCCAATACAAATTTAGTTTGAAAAAGCAAAAAATCAATAATTAATCTTCAAGAAAACATTTATATGCAAGATAAGTTTCATAAACATCAACTTTACTTGATATTTCAAAAGGTGAATGCATTCCAAGAAGAGCAACACCGCAATCAACTATATCCATTCCATATTCTGCAAGAAATTTTGCAACAGTTCCTCCACCTCCTTCATCAACTTTACCAAGTTCACCAGTTTGCCAAATAATTCCATTTTTATTGAAAAGATTTCTTATATAACCCATATATTCAGCATGAGCATCATTTGCACTATATTTTCCTCCATGACCAGTAAATTTTGTTACACAAACCCCATTTCCAATTATTGCTGAATTTTGAGGTTCATGCACTTCTTGAAAAACTGGGTCTAAAGCTCCATTTACATCTGCTGAAATTGCTTTTGATTTAAATAACACTTCTTTTAATAAAAATTCATTAGATTTTTCAATTATTTTTGAAACAACATATTCAAGAAACCTTGCTTTACATCCAGTATTACCATCACTTCCAATTTCCTCTTTGTCAGCAAAATAAACTATTGTAGTAAAATTATTCTCTCTGCAATCAAGAATTGCCCTTAATGAAGTATATGCACAAACTCTATCATCCTGACCATAAGCACCAATAAAACTTCTATCAATTCCTACATCTCTTGCTTTAAATGCGGGAACAATCTCAACTTCAGCAGATAAAAAATCTTCTTCAATTAATCCATACTTATCATTTAAAATCTTTAATACATTTAATTTTATTGCATCTTTTATCTCTTCATTTTCATCATTAAAAATAGGAATTCCCCCAAATGTCACCACAAGTTTCTCTCCAGGAATTGCTTCTGTTAATTTCTTTTCTCCCTGCACTTTTTTTGCAAGATGTGGGAGTAAATCTGTTATTGTAAAAACAGGGTCATTAACATCTTCTCCAATAACAATATCAATAATTTCTCCATCTTTTTTAACAAATGTGCCATAAAAACTTAATGGAATGCTCACCCAATGATATTTTTTTATTCCTCCATAGTAGTGAGTTCTCAAAAGACAAACATTTGCTTCCTCAAATACAGGATTCTGCTTTAAATCAAGTCTTGGTGCATCAATATGAGAAACAATAATTTTTAGTCCATTTTCAATTGATAATTTACCTAATTTCACAAGGCAAACACTTTTATTTCTGTTTTTAAAAATTAACTTATCTCCATCTGATGGATATTCTTTAAAACCATGCTTTTTTGCTTCTTCAACAATATATGAAAAAGCTTTTCTTTCTGTTTTTGAAAAATCAAGAAACCTTTTATAATCCTCGCAAAAAGAAAATACTTCAGTAGTATCATCTTTATATTTTTTCCAAGCACTCTCCTTTTTCAATTTTAACTCTTTTTCAAGCTCCTTAATACTCATTTTAGCTCCCTCCTAAAATATTTCTGTATAATTCAATGTATTCTTTACAAGATTTTTCCCATGAAAAATCTAAATTCATTCCAGTAATTCTCATTTTTCTTAACTTTTCTTTTTTAAGATAAAATAGTTCAATTCCCTTTAAAATTGCATTTGAAAAATCATCAAGGCTTAATTCATCAAAAAGAATTCCTGTTTCCTTATGGTTTATTGTATCTATTAATCCTCCAACTCTTCTGGCAATTGGCACAGTTCCATATTTTAATGAAATCATTTGAGTTAACCCGCAAGGTTCATATACAGAAGGCATTAAAAGAAAATCAATCCCAGCGTAAATTTTATGAGCAAGTTCTTCAGAAAATTTTAAATTCAATGAAATTTTATCACTGTATTTTTCTGCCTTTTCAATTATTAAATTTTCATAATATTTTTCACCTTTTCCTAAAATAATAACTTGCACATTAAGTTTCACAAGCTCATCTAAAACATTAACAATAAGTTCAAACCCTTTCTGATAAGTTAACCTTCCAACAAATCCAAATAATATAACATCCTCATCTTGAGTAAAATTTAAAAATTCTTGCAATTTTCCTTTATTTTTTGCTTTTAATTCAATTGTTTTTGATGAATAATTATACCATATATATTTATCTATTTCAGGATTCCAAAGATTTTCATCTATTCCATTTAAAATACCCTTTAATTTATCTTTTTTTGTCCTTAAAACTCCATCAAGTCCCCATCCTGCAATAGGCTCAAGAATCTCTTTTGCGTAAGTTGGAGATACAGTTGTTATAAAATCTGAAAAAATAATGCCTGCTTTTAAAAAGTTTACTTGATTGTAAAATTCAAGATATTGAGGAGTAAATAGATAGTCTGGCAATCCAAGTTGATATAGGATATTTTTCGGAAAATATCCTTGATATGCAAGATTATGTATTGTCAAAATTACCTTTGAATTTTTAAAAAAAGTTTCATCTTTATAGTTTACTTTTAATAAAACTGGTAAAATTGCTGTTTGCCAATCATTGATATGAATTATATCAGGTTTAAATCCTATTTTTTTCAAACCTTTAAGAACCCCATAACAGAAAAATCCAAATCTTAATCCCTTATTGTAATCTTCATAAATTTCATTTGTATTGAAAAATTTTTGATTATTGATAAGATAAACATAAAAACCATCTATAAAACATCTAAAAATTTCTCCTTTTTCCCAATTGTTATTAATAAACACCTTAAATTCATTAACTTTTTCAAATTGAAATTTATTTTTATCAATAATTGAATAAAAAGGAGTAAATACAATAACATTTACTCCCTCTTTTTTTAGAAATTTTGGTAGAGAATAACTAACATCTGCAAGACCACCTGTTTTTGAAAATGGATAAATTTCTGAAGTTACAAATACAACATTCATTTTATCTCAATCTCTATTCTTTTTCTATCAACCTCATTAGGTTTTATCTTTAATGGAAAATTTAGAATAAAGCACGTGCCCTGGTATGTTTTTTCATATTCTTTTTCATTTTTTGAAATAGAATAAAAGGAATATTTAATTTCAGAAAAATCTCTATCAGCCTTTAATTTAACTCTATCACTCTTTTCATCAGGAAAAAATAAATTAATTTCAACTGAATGAATAAGGTCAAAATATAGATATGAAAGATTTTCAATTTCGTAAATACAATAAAGTGAATTTTCATTTAATTCATATTTTTTTATGACTTTTAAAGGAAAAAAATTTTTAAAGATTTTTATTTTCCCGGTTTTTTCAAAAATATTTTTTCTCTTATTATATTTAAAATTTTCTCTAAAATTTCCCAAATCTATTTTACTATCATACTTTGTGCAAAAATAATCAATAAAAGAATATCTTAGATGGTCATCAAATTCTAAGCTCTTTTTTATATCTTCTGTAACCACATATTTTAACTCATGAATTGTTGTAGCTTTCTTCTCGTTTTCCTGTAAGTTTACTGGAGGTGAGGCTAAAATTTCGTCATGATAAGCTTCTTTCCTCCTTGTTAACGTGTTTAAATAATTATAAAAATCTTTGAAGCTTGAAAGTTCTATAACTTGTGCTCCATGTTTTTCAGAAACTACGCACATTAAATTTTTATTTCTTAATTGTAATTCTCCATAACCATCACAATTATAATCTGAAAATTCCTTAGATTTTAATTTACCTTTTAGATACAATTTTTTTTCAAGTTTATTTAATTCTATATATGCATTGTTTCTTAATAATGGAAGGTAGATTCCACCAAAAATTCCATGCCATAAACAATCATTAAATTGAGATTTAAGTAATAATTCTGTAAATTCATCCTGCAATTTTTTTCTTTTAATAATTTTGGATAATTTTAACATTTTCTTATGAATATTATTGCTTTCTTCATACTTTGTTAAAAAATTTTTCCAGATTCCTCCTTTAAAATATCTTTCTATTAACTCTTCAGATAAATTGAATTTTTTCTTTAAAGCATCTATTAATTCTATAAATTCTTTTTGAGCATCATAGTTCAAAGACCATTCTCCCATTTCAAAATATGAAGCAATTGGCAAATAACACCTTCCACGAGGTTTGTAATTATTAAAAAATTCCTTAAATGTAACTGGTTCTATCTCTTTACTATGGCTAATTTTTTCAAAAAAATTATATAACCATTTATTCTCATAAACCCATTTATAAGTATGAGGCCACCATCCAAACTTTTCTCCATCGTCAAAAATTATACCTGTATTTAAATTTTTTAAAAAATTTATACATTCTTGAACCGGCTTAAAGGGTATAAAATACCTAAGGTCTTTGCT
>CAZQKL010000047.1:0-15094 GCA_964593895.1 uncultured bacterium | reverse complement strand
GTTAGTGTTAACAAAATAATCTTTTTCAATTTTTAAATCTTTTGAAATTTTAAAAATTCTGTCTATATATTGTGATTTTGAAATACCTAAAATTGTGTTATTATCCAATAATTTCACATAATCTATTGCAGTTACAAGCGGAAAAAGTATTTTGGATTTTGGACTATTTATATCAAAAATTAAAAGATTTCTTGTAGAAAAACCCCCTAAGTACTTTTTATTGTAAAAAAAGGTTCTTTTAATGTAAAAATTTGCGATAAAAGAACCTATTTCTGCCAATTTATCTTTTTTTAATCTAAATGCATAAATATAATTCTTCCCACCTGAAACCAATGGAAAACTAAATAATCCTGAATTCCAATCTCTAAAAAAAGCTCTTTCATCATTTGTTGCTTCTGAATATGAATAATTTGCCTGCTCTTTCAAAGGAACAAGTTGGCCCAATAACTTTGGTTTTTCAGGATTTTCAACATCAAACAATTTTACCGAAATTAGTCTTTTTGAGTTTTCATTATAATATCCAATGGATAACAATTTGTTTTCATAAAAAAATAGCTTTTCACTCCAACCTGGTAATTTTAATTTTCCTATAATTTTTGGAGCTTCAGGATTTTTTATATCAATAACCCATAAAGGGTCAGTTTGTCTGTATGTGACAATATATGCGTTTTTTGATGTAAAAACCGTTGCATATAACGATTCTCCTGGAGCAATATTTGAAATTCTTGCAAGCTCATTACCAATATATGCATCATAAACGTAAAAAGTGCTACCTTTATCTCTTTCAGACCAAATTGGAGATGCAACAAAAAACAATAGTTCTTTATCACCATACTTTTTACAAAAAATATGCCTATCAGAAGGAATATATCCATTAACATTAATAATTATTGGTTTATCAAGAGGGATAGCTCCCTCTTTAATTGGATAAACACATAATTTATCTCCACTGGTAAAATTATTGTTTGTAACAATTACAAGAGCATTTTGAAATATTGAAACTATTTTGGGGAAATTACTTAATTTTATTTTTTGAAGTTCCTCAAGATTTCCATTGCCACTTACTCCAATTGCATAAATATTTGGAGGATTTGAAGTTACAATAAAAATTTTTTTACCAATTCTTCTTGATTCTTTGAAAGCTCCATCAAAAATTAGATAATCAATCTTTTTCAAACTGTTACCTATCATTTCAGAAGAAATAATCTCTGTCTGATTTTTATATTCAGATAAAACTATAAAATATCCATTAAGGTAATACACTTCCTTGGGATTCCCATTAAAATTTAATTCTCCAATAATTTCAGGATTTAATGGATTTTTTATATCAACAACGATAAATTTTCCAGCTTGGGCATCTGCGTATAAAAAATAATGTGAATAAATTTTATAAATATCAGGCTTTTCTGTCTCTTTTTTTTCATTCTCAATTTTTTCTGAAGGAGTAAAAACCTTATTTCTCGCTTCAATAGTTTTTTCTGAAAAAATCCACTGCCCTTTAATTCTTTCTTCTGATGCTTTTTCATTTAAAGGATAAACTGAAATATCAATTAATTTACCATTTCTTTTTAAAAAAATCCCTATAAAACACCTTTCATTTTCATTACATTTAAAGGGAACTTTTGTAATTTTCAAAAATTGAAATTTCGGGATGTCTATTGAATTTTCAACTATTGGAAAAATTCCCTTAATCCATTTTCCTTTTGTATAATTGTATGAATAAAATTTTTCATTATCTTTTTTATCCATATTATAAAAAACAAGAAATGCTTTCACATTTGTAAATTTTGCTGAATTTTTTACATATATTTCACCATCTTTTGGAGAAATTTTTATTGTTAAATGAGCAAAGAGATTATAATTTACCAAAAAACAGATAATTAAAAGTAAAATTATTTTTCTCATTTTATCTTCCTCCTTAATTACCTTAATAGCAGAAATTATTAAAATTTCAAGTAATAGCAATCACATTTTCCAGTTTACGTAAAAACAATTGAAATTTTCATTAATATGTTATAAAGAAGCTTAAAAATTTATGTATACAGGGAGAGGGAAATGGATTTTTTTCTTACAGAACAGGAAAAAATGATAAGAGATATGGTAAGTGATTTTGCAGAAAAAGAGATAAAACCGATTGCAGATAAAACAGATAAAGAACATAAGTTTCCAGCTGAAAATATAAAAAAAATGGCAGAGCTCGGTCTTATGGGTATGACAATTCCTGAAGAGTATGGTGGTTCAAATGTTGGGGTTGTTGCATTGAGTCTTGCTTTAACTGAAATAGGTAAAAGGTGCGCCTCAACTGGAGTTACAATGAGTGTAACGAATATGGTAAATGAAGTAATTTATAGATTTGGAACTGAAGAGCAGAGAAAAAAATATTGTCCTAAAATTTGTTCAGGAGAATACCTTGCAGGTTCTTTTGGCCTTACTGAACCTCATGCAGGGAGTGACCCTGCAAGCATGAGAACCAGAGCGGTAAAAGATGGGAATTATTATATATTAAATGGAAGTAAAATTTGGATTACAAGTGCAGAAGTAGCAGGAGTTATAGTAATTTGGGCAGTAACAGATAAAGATGCACCAAAAGGTAAAAGAATTAGTGCGTTTCTTGTAGAACAGGGAACTCCTGGTATGACTATTGGAAAAGCTGAATTGAAAATGGGACAAAAAGGGTCTCCAACAAATCCAATAACATTAGAGGATGTTAGAGTGCCAAAAGAGAATCTTCTTGGAAAAGAAGGAGAAGGGCTTAAAATTGCCCTTTCTGCACTTGATGGAGGAAGAATTGGAATTGGGTCAATGGCTGTTGGAATTGGACTTGGTGCAATGGAAATAGCAATTGAATATTCAAAGCAGAGGACACAATTTGGACAGCCTATTTCAAATTTTCAGGCAATTCAATGGAAAATAGCTGATTGCATGACAGAACTTGAAGCTGCAAGACTTTTATGTTTAAGAGCAGCTTGGTTAAAACAAAATGGTTATCCATTTACAAAAGAAGCTTCAATGGCAAAAGTGTTTGCAACTGAAACTGCAAATAAAGCATGTTATGAAGCTATCCAGATATTAGGTGGATATGGATATGCTGAAGAGTATCAGGTGGAAAGATATTACAGAGATGCAAGGGCAACTACTTTATATGAAGGAACAAGTGAAATTCAAAGGCTTGTTATTGCAAGAAATATTCTTGGAGTAAAATAGTGCTTCAGTGCTACACTGGAGATGGAAAAGGGAAAACAACTGCAAGTTTAGGACTTGCTGTCAGAGCAGTTGGACATAATAAAAGAGTTAAAATTTTTCAATTTATGAAGGGACAAATTAATTATGGTGAGCTAAAAAGTTTAAAAAAATTATCTCCAAATATTGAAATTGAACAATGTGGAAGAAAAGAATTTGTAAATAAAGAAAATCCAGAAAAAATTGATATTGAACTTGCTAAAAATTGTTGGGAAAAAGCAAAAAAAGTTATTTTAGGAAAAAAATTTGATATAGTTATCTTAGATGAACTTAATGTTGCACTTGATTTTAAACTATTGCCAAAAGAGGAAGTGATAGATTTTTTAAAAAAATATAAAAATAACCTTGAAATAGTTGTTACAGGAAGATATGCTCCAGAAGAAATTATTGAAATTTCTGACCTTGTAACTGAAATGAAAGAAATTAAACATTATTACCATTCTGGAATAAATGAAAGAGAAGGAATAGAATATTAATGGAGGAGCAACATGAAAGTATTTAGAGATGAAATTTTTGATGAGATTAAAAAAGAGAAAGAGAAATGGGAAGAAAATTATAAAAAATCTTGCGAAAGAGTTCCAGAAAGACTTGAGGAATTTACAACAGTCTCAGGGATGAAAATTAATCCAATTTATACTCCTGAAGATATAAAAGATTTTGATTATGTAAAAGATTTAAACTTTCCAGGCTCTTACCCATTTACAAGAGGAATTCAACCTACAATGTATAGAGCAAAATTATGGACAATGAGGCAGTTTGCAGGTCTTGGAACTGCTGAAGATACAAACAAAAGATTTAAGTATCTTATTGAACATGGTGAAACAGGTTTAAGCACAGCATTTGATATGCCAACTTTAATGGGTTACGATTCTGATAGTCCTATGAGTAAAGGTGAAGTTGGTAAATGTGGAGTTGCAATTGATACTCTTGCAGATATGGAAATTCTCTTTGATGGGATAGACCTATCTAAAGTAACAACATCAATGACAATAAATCCTCCTGCTGCAATTTTACTTGCAATGT
This sequence comes from uncultured bacterium, assembly GCA_964593895.1. Taxonomy (GTDB): domain Bacteria; phylum DYJV01; class DYJV01; order DYJV01; family JALVYZ01; genus CAZQKL01. The sequence continues at coordinate 10,831 of CAZQKL010000047.1, read as the reverse complement.
ACATAGTTGTTGCTGAAAAACAGGGAGTAAGAATGGACCAGATTGGAGGAACAATTCAGAATGATATGCTAAAAGAATTTATAGCTCAAAAGACTTTTATGTTACCTCCAGAACCTTCTTTAAAAATTATTGTAGATACAGTTGAATTCTGCACAAAACATGTCCCTAAATGGAATACAATATCAATAAGCGGATATCATATTAGAGAAGCTGGTTCCACTGCTGTCCAAGAACTTGCTTTTACACTTGCTGATGGAATAGGATACGTTCAGGCTTGCATTGAAAGAGGACTGGATGTTGATGATTTTGCTGGAAGATTATCATTCTTTTTTAATTCTCACATAGATTTCTTTGAAGAAATTGCAAAATTTAGAGCAGCTCGTAGAATGTGGGCTCGTATTATGAAAGAAAGATTTAAAGCTAAAAAACCTCGTAGCTGGATGTTAAGATTTCACACTCAAACAGCAGGATGCTCATTAACAGCGCAACAACCATACAATAATGTTATAAGAACTACTTTGGAAGCACTTGCTGCAGTTTTAGGTGGAACTCAATCACTTCACACAAATTCTCTTGATGAGGTTCTTGCTTTACCAACAGAACATGCTGTCACCATTGCATTAAGAACTCAACAGATAATTGCTGAAGAAAGTGGAGTTACAAACACAATTGACCCACTGGCAGGTTCATATTTTGTTGAAGCTTTAACAAATAAAATGGAAGAGGAAGCATGGAAATATATACATAAAATTGATGAAATGGGTGGAATTTTAAAAGCAATAGAACTTGGTTATCCACAGCAGGAAATAGCTGAATCTGCTTATAGATATCAACAGGAAGTTGATAGTGGAAAAAGAGTTGTTGTGGGTGTAAATAAATATGTTGTTGACAAAGAAGAGCCAATTGAAATTTTAAGAATTGACCCTGAAGTTGAAAGAAGACAGATAGAGAGACTTAAAAAAATTAAAGAAACAAGGGATAATGCAAAAGTCGCTCAATTATTAGGTGAATTAAAAGAAGCAGCTAAAAGGAATGATAACTTGATGCCATATTTTATAAATTGTGTGAGAGCTTACTGCACATTACAAGAAATATGTGATGTTTTAAGGGAAGTTTACGGAACTTATAGAGACCCTGGCATGTTTTAAATAATGGAAATTGCTGTATGTATAAGTGGTGGTGTTGATAGCTTTTATGCATTAAAATGGGCGGTAGAAAATTTTGAAAATGTTGTTGCAGTTCATCTAAATTTTTTAAATGATAAAAGCAAATTAAAAGATGTAAAAAAGGTCATTGAGCTCATTAATGTTCCTTTAAAGATTTATGATTGCGAAAAAATTTTTAGAGAGAAAATTATTAATTATTTTGTAGAAGAATACTTAAAAGGAAGAACCCCAAATCCTTGTATTTTTTGTAATGCCTTTTTTAAATTTGAGTATGTTTTATCAAAAGGCTATGAAAAGGTAATAACTGGTCATTATGCAAAAATTGTAAAAAAAAATACAAATTATTTCATTTCTCGTGGGAAAGACTTAAAAAAAGAACAATCATATTTTCTTGCAAGAATAAAACAGGAATTTTTGCCTCATATTATTCTTCCTCTTGGAGAAAAGAAAAAAGAGGAAATTATTAAAGAGGTTAAAAATTTTTACTTTAAAAATGAAAGTCAGGAAGTTTGTTTTATTCCAGAAAATGATTATAAAAAATTTATTGAAAATTATTGCAAATTAAAACCAAAAAAAGGAAAGATACTTAATTCAAAGGGGAAACTTATTGGATTTCACAACGGTTTTTACTATTTTACAATTGGCCAAAGAAAAGGATTAAACATTTCAATGGGAAAGCCATACTATGTGATAAAAATTGACCCAGAAAAAAATTTAGTGTATGCAGGACCAATTGAAGAAACTTACAACAAAAAATTTTCAATTTCAAATCAAATATGGTATGATGACCCAAAAAAATTTGGAGAATTAATGGTAAAAGTTAGATACAGATCTGAAGCCAAAAAATGCTTTTTAAATGAAAATTTAGAAGAAGTTAAACTAATTGAAAAAGAAAGAGCAGTAACTCCAGGTCAAATTGCTGTTTTTTATTTTAATAATCTTGTAATAGGGAGTGGTATAATTGAAAGTGCAGAGTAATATTATTGAAGCAATAGGTAATACTCCACTTGTTTTAATAAATAAGCTAAATCCAAATAAAAATGTTAAAATTTATGCAAAACTTGAAGGAATGAATCCTGGTGGAAGTATAAAAGATAGAACTGCCCTTTTTCTTATAAGAGATGCTGAAGAAAAAGGATTGTTAACTAAAGATAAAATTATTTTAGAACCAACAAGTGGAAACACTGGAATTGGAATAGCTATGGTTTGTGCATATAAAGGTTATAAATGTGCAATTGTATTACCAGAATCTGTAAGCATTGAAAGGAGAAAAATTTTAAAAGCTTTTGGTGCAGAAATTATTCTTTCTCCTGGTGATAAAGGCACTGATGGAGCAATTGATTTAGCAAATAAATTATTGAAAGAAAATCCTGATAAGTTCGTGCTTCTTGACCAATTTAATAATCCAGCAAATATTAAAGCTCATTATGAAACAACTGGAAAAGAAATTCTTTCTCAACTTTCTGAAAAAATTGATTATTTTGTTGCAGGTATAGGAACTTCTGGAACAATAATGGGAGTTGGAAAAAGGCTAAAGGAAAAATATCCTGAAATAAAAATAATTGCAGTAGAACCAACTCTTCATCATAAAATTCAAGGGTTAAAAAATTTAAAAGAAGCCCATATTCCTGGAATTTTTAATAGAAATGAAATTCATGATATTATAACAGTTACTGATGATGAAGCTTATGAATATACAAGGAAGTTATCTCAAATTGAGGGAATTTTTGCAGGCATTAGTTCAGGTGCTGCAATTTGTGGATGTTTAAAAATTGCAGAAAAAATTGATAAAGGAGTTATTGTAACAATTTTTCCAGATAATGGATACAAATATCTATCTACTGAAGGACTTTTCTAATTGCTGATAATTAAATTTTGAACACATCCAATTGCTCCAGTAAATTCAGGCTCATTTGGAATTAATATTTTTTTTATTGGCAATAATTTTTTCAAAAAATATATTAAACCTTTATTTTTCGCTACTCCTCCAGTAATAATTAGAATTTCAGAAAAAAGTTTATTAACAAGAGGGGAAATTCTCTTAGCTAAACTTAAATTTATTCCAGCACAAATTGATGAAATTTTTTTCCCTTCAGCAATTTTACCTATTACTTCACTTTCTCCAAAAATTGCACAGGTTGAACTTAATTTTACAGGTGATTTAATCTGATTATAGAGAAAATCAATTTTCACATTTAAAATTTTTGCCATATTTTCAAGGTATCTTCCTGTACTTGCTGCACATTTATCATTCATAACAAAATCTTCAATATAACCATCTTTAATTTTAATTACTTTTGTGTCTTGGCCTCCCATATCAAGAATTGTAAAATTTTTAAATTCATTAAAGCAAAAAATAACTCCTAAAAAATGAGCTTTAATTTCATTTATTACTTTTGCAGATTTTATATTAACATTATTTCTTCCATAACCTGTTGAGCAAATTCTGTCATAGTTTATATTCAATTTTGAAAAATCAACTATAAGCTTTTTGTTTACAATTTTAGCAAAATGGGTATAAAATAAAACTGTATCGTATCTATTTTTAAAAATAATCTTTCCTTTTTCTGTATCATAAACAACAATTTTTACAAATCTACTACCAAGGTCAATTCCAAGAAATTTCATATTGAAAAATTACCATTTTCCTGATAATTTGTCTATAAAAATGCCAAACTGTTTTATTCCAGATTTAACCAATGAAAAAGATGTTTACGAAATTACAGATGAAGAATTCCATTATCTTAAAAATGTGTTGAGAATAAAAGGAGATGAAAAAATTATTGGTTTTAATGGAATTGATTTTATAGCTGAATTTGAAGTTAAAAAAATTTTAAAAAAATCAATTATTTTAAGGTTAAAAAAAATAGAAAAATTTAAAAAAAATTATTTAATTTCTTTAGCAATTCCAGTAATAAAACATAAAAATTTTAATTTTATCCTAAAAAGCATTCAGCAACTTGGAGTGAAAAAAATTTTTCCTTTTATTTCACAAAATTCTGTTATAAATAAAATTGATAAAAGAAAAATTGAAAAATGGAATAAAATTTTAATTGAATCTGCAAAACAGAGCAATAATTTTTATATCCCATGGATTGAAAAAGTTTATAATTTAGATGAAATAGTAAATCTTGGTTTTCCTCAAAAAATATTACTTTTTGAAAAAGGAAAAAATGAGCTGAAAAATATTAATAAAACAGAAACTCTTGTAATTATTGGACCAGAAGGAAGCTTTACAGAAGAGGAAATTAATATTTTAAAAAATAACGGATTTTCAGATATAAAATTAAAAACTAATATATTGAGAAGCGAAATTTCAACATTAACAGTTTTATCAATTTTAAAATTTTTAGTTGGTGAAATATGAAAATCTCAGATGACTTTAAAGTCATACTATTTTTAGGTTTTTTATTTCTACTTTTTCTTTCAGTTTATTATCTGCGAGATATTTTAACTCCTATTTTTATTTCATGGTTTATTGCTTACTTAATTGACCCAATTGCAGATAAACTTGAAAAAAAATTTTCAAGAAATGTTTCAGTATTAATTATTGTAGGTTTTGTAATTATTATGCTTTCAATAATTGTTTTTTTTATAATGCCAATAATTATTGATGAAATAAAATCATTAACAAAAAATTTTCCTTACTATTTTTCAGAACTAAAAAAACTATTCTTTAAATATTTTCCAGGATTAATGCATACAAATGATATAATTTTAAAATTTGGAAAATATTTTCCAAATATTTTACAAAAAATTCCTGAAGTCATTGGAAATTTAAACAATTTAATTTCAGGAATTACGACAATTTTGCTTTTACCTGTTTTTACCTTTTACTTTCTAAGAGATTTTGATAAAATTAGAATTTCAATATTCAATAATATTCCTCCAAAATATCAACCAGCAGTTGAAAGAATTGCAAAAAAATTAGATAATTCAATAAGTTTATTTATAAGAGGTCAACTTTTAATTTGCTTAATTTTGGGAATTTTATATTCAATTGGATTATTAATTATAAAAATTGACCTTGCAATTATTGTTGGATTTTTATCAGGATTTTTAAATATAATTCCATACTTTGGCTTTATTTCAGGGATTTTACTTGGAATATTAATGGCATTTGTTAAATATGGTGATTTCATACATATACTTGGAGTAATAATTGTTTTTATAATTGTGCAAATTCTTGAAGGATTTTTAATTACACCAAAAATTCTTGGAAACAAAGTTGGGCTTCATCCATTAAATATTATTATTAGCTTAATGATTTTTGGAAAAATTTTTGGATTTATTGGTTTAATTCTTGCAATTCCATTTGCATCATGTTTAAAAGTATTCTATGAAGAACTTGAAGAAAAGTATAAATGGAAAGAATTGAGCTAAAAGAGGAAATTAAAGATAAAAGAATTTCAAAGGAATTATTGTTTAAAATTATCTCAGATATTCCAAAATATCCTGAATTTGTTCCAGGTTATAAAAAGGTTAAGGTATTGGAAAAAAGAGATGATTATATAAAAGTTAAAATTTATCCAACTTTACCTATTAGTCCATTCATTATGGAAGCTAATCTTATTTATCCTGAAAAAGTAAAATTTAGATTAATTGAAGGTCCAATGGATGTTTTTGAAGGCGAATGGGAAATATCTGACAATGAAATAAAATTTTTTGTAAATTATTACGTTAAAAACTGGTTAAAAAGAAAACTAATTTATAAATTTATAAAATTAAGCTGTAACGACATCCTATACAGCTTTAAATTAAGAGCTAAAAAGATTTTAAAGGAGGAAAAATGAAAGGAATTATTCTTGCTGGTGGAAGTGGCACAAGGCTTTATCCTATTACAAAAATCATTTCAAAACAGTTACTTCCAATATATGATAAACCCATGATTTATTATCCTTTATCTATTTTAATGCTTGCAAAAATTAAAGAAATCTTAATAATTTCAACCCCAAGAGATTTACCAAAATTTAAAGAACTTTTCGGTGATGGCTCGCATCTTGGATTAAATTTGTATTACAAAGAACAACCTGAACCAAAAGGTATTGCAGAAGCTTTTATAATTGGTGAAAATTTTATTGGTAATGATAATGTTTGTTTAATCTTAGGGGACAATATCTTTTACGGTCATGGTTTACCTGAAATTCTTTTTGAAGCAAAAAAGGAAGTAGAAAACAATTCAGGAGCTGTTGTTTTCGGGTATTATGTTAATGATCCAGAAAGATATGGAGTTGTTGAATTTGACAAAGATGGAAATGTGTTATCAATTGAAGAAAAACCTGAAAAACCAAAAAGTAATTTTGCAGTTACAGGATTATATTTTTACGATAATGATGTTATTGAAATTTCAAAAATGATAAAACCTTCTGCAAGAGGAGAACTTGAAATTACAGATGTAAACAAAGAGTATTTAAAAAGGAAAAAGTTAAAAGTAAAACTTCTTGGGAGAGGTTTTGCATGGCTTGATACAGGAACTCATTTAAGTTTAATTGAAGCAAGTGAATTCATTGCAACAGTTGAAAAAAGGCAGGGTTTAAAAATAGCATGCATAGAAGAAATTGCTTATAAAAATAATTGGATAACAAAAGATGAACTTATGAAATTAGCCAAACCTTTAATGAAAAGTGGGTATGGTAAGTATCTTTTAAAAATTGCTAAAGAATAAAATTTAAATATGTTGAAATAATTAATTTCCCAAAATAAAGATAAATCATTCCAGCAATGGATAAAAAAGGACCAAATGGTATCATTGAATTTTTTCCTTTCTTCTTAATAAACATTAAAGGAACTGCAACAAGTGTCCCTATTAATGACCCAACAAATATTGTAAAAAAAATAGATTTCCAGCCTAAAAAAGCTCCAATCATTGCAAGTAATTTTACATCTCCACCTCCCATTCCTTCCTTTTTTGTGAAAAGATAATAAATTAAAATAACAAGATAGAGCACCCCACCACCAATTAATATTCCTAAAATTGATTGCCACCAATTTATATCATTTGAAAAAAAAGAAAAAATAACTCCAGCAATTATTCCACCAATACTTATTTCATCTGGAATTATCATATACTTTAAATCTGTAAATATGACAATAATTAGCAAGCAAACAAAAAGAGTATATTTGAAAAATAAAATTGAAAAACCAAAATAATTAAAATTTATAACAAAAAAAGCTCCAGTTAAAACTTCCACGACAAAATATCTTATTGAAATTTTTTCATTGCAATATGCACATTTTCCTTTAAGAAAAATATAACTTAAAATTGGAATGTTGTGATACCATTTAATCTTACTTTTACATTTTGGACAATATGAAGGTGGGCTAATTATTGATTTTCCTTCAGGAAGTCTGTAAATACATACGTTTAAAAAACTTCCAATGCATGCTCCAAATATAAAAAGATAAACGGGAATTAAATCCATAAACTTACCGCTCCTAATATTCCACTATCAGAAAGATTACTTTTTCTAAATTCAACCAATTTAAAAAGAAATTCAAGACAGGTTTCTTTTACTCCATTAATAAAATCATCAAAAAACTCATAAAAAATAGCAGAAATTCCCCCAGCATAAAAAATTACCTGTGGAGAAAAAATATTAATAAGATTTCCTGAACACACTCCAAGATAATAAAAACCTTCTTTTATAATTTTTAATGCTCTTTTATCTCCATTTTTTGCAATATTATATAAGTTCTTGAATTCTTTTAATTTTTTATCTCCATATCTATTAAGCATTCCAGATGAGGAAGAATAAGCCTCAACACAACCTCGTTTGCCACATGAACATTTTTCCCCTTTAACTTCAACATTAATATGTCCAAGCTCAAAACCTATCCCTCTTGAAGAATTAAGTAACTCTCCATTTAGAACAACTCCTCCTCCAATCCCTGTTCCAATTGTTATGCAAATTAAATCTGAATACTCTTTATCTGAAAACTTAAAATGAGAAAGTGCATGTAAATTTGCATCATTTTCTACTCTAAATTCTAAATTAAAATTTTTATGGAGAAATTTTATGAGATTAAAACCAATTGAACTTGGAATATGGGGAGAAAAAATTACCTCCCCTTTTTTATTAAGATTTCCTGGAAAACCTATACCAACTTTTTTAAAATTATATTTTCTTCTAAAATAATCAATAATTGTTAAAAGTGAATCTTTAAATTTCTCTAAGTCCTTTTCAGTAGCCCAATTTCTCTTTTCAATAATCTCTTTTTTCTCGCAACTGAATATCCCACTTTTAATAAAAGTTCCACCAATATCAATTCCTAAAATAAACTTATCCATTCTTCCAGATGTAATATATTGGACAATCCAGCCTGAACTTACAAGGTTTATCAGGTGCAAAACACTTTATCTCATCTTTATCTGGATAAAGCTTTTTACTAAATTTTTGACATAAAAGATATTTTCTCTCTTCTTTATTAGTTGTCATTTTTTATAATCTCCTCAATTCTTGAAATATTTTCACTTTCTGTATTAAATTTTATAATTCTATCTTCAGGAATTATTAAGCCTTTGAAATTTTTCTTTTGATTTAAATAGATTTCCCAATTTGCATCTGAAACATTTTTTTTATCCGTTTTTCTCTTTTCAAGTCTATATTTTATAATTTCATCTGAAGCATAGCACCAGATAAATATATAATTTAACCTAGAATCTATTAACATTTTTTGAGTTACTGGTGAAATAAATGTTGCATCAATAATAACAAATTTCTCCTTTTTTAAAATTTCTTTTGCCTTTTTTAACATATATTCATAGGTAAGTTTTGTCATTTGAGGGGAATATAGACCTTTTCCAAAATTTTCATAAACATGAGTTGTTGGATTTAGGTGAGCAAGTTTTTTTCTTATAACATCAGAATTTAAATATTCACAATTTAATTTTTCCTTCAATTTCTTTGCAAAATAAGTTTTTCCACTTCCAGAAAACCCTGCAAAAACAATAATCATTTTAAATAACTCTCTGCAAGTTCAAAATATCTTTTTGCTCTTAATTTTATTTTTTCCTTATCCTCAGGTAAGATTGCTCTGTCATCAAGCAAGAATGATGTTACTTTTCCTCTAACATATGCTCTATAAATTTTGTAAAAATTTAAAAGTTCATAAATTTCATAATCTTTTGAAAGCTCAACATAATAATCTACAAATAGTTTGGAATAATTTTCATATCCATTATAATCAAGGTCCATACTTAAAAAAGCTATCTCATTTGCAACATCAATTATTCTAAATCTATCATTGAATTCTATGCAGTCAATTATTAAAATTTTATTATTATCAATTATTATATGCTGAAGATGAAGGTCTCCATGGCATTCTTTTATCCTTTTGTCTTTAATTCTCTTTTTTAATAAAGATTCTTTTTCTTCATAAAATTTGTTTGTATAATTTTTAAGTTTATTGTAAGCATTTTTTCCAATTGTTATACCAATGTATTTCTCTGTTTGAGCGAAATTTTCATCAGTAGTTATTTTCATATTATCAATTGATTTTTGGGCAAGTGAAATTTCAGCTGGATATTTATTATGAAAATTCACAAGTTTTTGAGCAATATTTCTGAAAATACCATCATCACATTTTTTATTTTTTAATAAATTTAATAACGAATTGTCCTCATTAAATCTTTTCATTTTAACTGCATATTCAACAATTTCTCCATCTCCATTAAAAAAATAATCATCCCCTTTTTTTCTTATTTCCACAACCTTTTCATAAATTTCTGGTGTAAGTCTTGAGTTATATTCAATTTCTTTTTCACAATAAAATTTCCTTTTCTCAAGGGTTGTAAAATCAAGAAATCCAAAATTTACTGGCTTTTTTATTTTATAAACAAAATCTTTTGAAATTAACACAAATGAAATATGGGTTTGCACAAGATTTAATTGTGAAGGGCTATCATCATACTTTTCAGGATTTAAAAGCTTTTCAATAAATTCTGGAAGCATTAAATTTCCATTTAAGCATAAATATCAATTATTGAACCTAAAAGTTCATCATAAGTTTTTATAACTTTAAGGTTTGCCTCAACATCTCTTTGGGAAACCATCATATTAACAAAATCTTCTGGTAATTTCTCTAAATCTCTTTTAGCAATATTATAAGCTGATTTATTTATTTTTTGAAATTCGTTTTGAATGGCATTTAAATTTGTTGAAATCTTCATGATTTTAATATATGATTTTTTAATTTAAAAATCAACAATTTTCTATAATAAGTTGACAAAGAATAACTTGAACCTTATTATAAATTTGCGAACAATCAGTAGGAGGTGGAAATGAAAGGAAGGGTATTGTTTATTATTGGCTTTACTGTGTTTAAAGATGAAGAACTTGTTCATCCAATTGAGGTTTTTGAAAAAAATGGATTTGTAGTTGACCTTGTATCATACAAACCTGGACCAGTAAAAGGATTAAAAAAAGCAGAAATTACAATAGATAAAACTGTGGATGATGTTAACATTGACAATTATGATGCAGTTGTTTTACTTGGAGATGTTGATGAAACTCTTTTTGAAAATAAAAGATTAACTGAAATAATTAAATCTGCAAATGAAAAAGGATTAATAATTGGAGCTTCCTTTAGAACTCCTGTAATTCTTGCAACAGCAGGCATTTTACGAGGCAAAAAAGCAACTGTATGGATAGAAGATAAGGATATTA
>CAZQKL010000046.1:0-15102 GCA_964593895.1 uncultured bacterium | reverse complement strand
TGTTCTTATATGAATAGAAAATCATGGAAATTGGGGTTGCACAGGGAAGATTTCACATTATTCATTGGGGACATATGGAATATCTTTTAGAAGCAAAAAAAATCTGTAAATATTTAATAATTGGAGTGACAGATTGCGACCCAGAAAGAGCTTATTTTCAATATTCAAAAGAAATAATGGAATTTAATAAAAAGTCAAATTCCCCATTTAGAAGCATAAAAAATCCAGTTTTTCCCTTTACCTTTTATGATAGACTTTACATGATAAAATCTTCTTTACTATATGAAGGGGTTAGCTCAGAAGAATTTGATATTGTTCCCTTTCCAATTCATAAACCAGAATTTATTAAATATTACATACCGTTAAATTCAACAATTTTTGTTACAATTTATGATGATTGGGGTAGAAAAAAGATAGAAATATTTAAAAAGCTTGGATTTAATGTTAAAATATTATGGGAAAGGGATATGAACACAAGATTTACAACAGGGGAAGAAGTGAGGAGAAGAATTGTAAATGGAGAAGATTGGAAAGAACTTGTGCCTTTACCTGTGTATGAATACATAACAAAAAACAAACTTGATGTTATTTTAAAAAATTGTGGTTAAAATTATTATTTTAGGCAATCAAACCTGTAATTTTCATATAGGGAAAGCACAAACTTCACTTCTAATAAAATTTAATAACCAAAATTTAGTTTACGATTTTGGATATATGGTTTATAACAATCTTAAAAAACTTGGTTTCTCTAATAATTCAATCTCGTCAGTTATAATATCACATTTTCATCCTGACCACTTTTCAGATTTACTTCCTTTTTTTCATTCTTGTCTTTATTCAAAAGATATAAGAGAAAAAGAATTAGTGATTTACTCAAATTCTTATGTGAAAAATTTAAAAGAAATTTTAAAAAAAGCTTTATTAAATCCTCCAGAATTTGATGAAATTTTTAAATTTAAAGAAATAAATGAAAATTTGCGTTTTGGTGAACTAATTTTTAAAGTCAATTTCTCATATCATCATAAAAATATTTCATTAAAATTTAAAGATATATCAATAACAGGTGATTTGGACTTTACAAAAGATGATTTAAATTTTTTTAAAAATTCAAAATTATGCTTTTTAAATTCAGGCAATTTAAATGAAAATGAAATTATTTCCTTTAAAGAAAATCTAAATATTGATAAATTGGTTGTTTTACATTCATATAGAAATTTAGATAAAAATTTTTTATTGAAAAAAGATATTGTAGTTGCTGAAGAGTTTACAGAATTTTTGGTAAAATAATTGCTTGCAATCTTTTGAAATGAAAGTTTCTATTGTAATTCCTGTATACAATAATTTGGAATTAACAAAAAATTGCATAAATTCAATTTTAAAAGCAAAAAATTCCACATCTTATGAGATTATTATTTCAGATGATTGTTCAACTGATAATACAAAAGAGTTTTGTTTAAGTTTAACGAAAAAGTATAAAAACATAAAATACAGAAGAAATGAGAAAAATATGGGGTTTTCATTTACATGCAATAGAGGAGCAGAGATTTCTGAGGGTGAATATCTCCTTTTTTTAAATAATGATACGATTGTGAAAGATTACTTTATTGATAACTTTTTTATAGCTTTTGAAAAATTTAAAAATGTTGGAATTATTGGGGGAAAACTCCTTTATGAGGACAATACAATTCAGCATGCAGGAGTAATTATTTTTCCTGATAATAAAGTTGACCACCTGTTCAGGTATTTCCCAAAGGATTATAAAAATGCAAACAATTTTTATGAATTTTCAGCAGTTACTGGTGCATGTTTATTGATAAGCAAAAATTTATTTAAAAAATTAAACTATTTTGATGAGAATTTTATTAATGGTTTTGAAGATATTGACTTATGTTATTCTGCAAAAAAATTAGGATATAAAGTCATTTACAATCCAAAAGTTGAAATATACCATCTTGAAGAAAAAACAAGGGAACCAAAAGAAAAGGATACCTTTAATTCACAGTATCTTTTTAATAAATGGAATGGTAAATTTTACCCAGATTTCTGGTTAATTGATTTAGGTTATAATTTTAAATTTACTGAATACTTTTTATGTTATATTGTGAAACAAAAAATTTTAAAAGAAAATGAACTTCCTGAAAATATTTCTTATGTTTATGAGATTTTCAAAAATGAACCTCTTGAATTTAATGCTTGCAAAAAAGTGATAAATCATTTTTTAAATAAAAGAGAATACAATTTAGCATTAAGCCTATTAAAAGACCTTATTAGGTTTGAACCAACTTTAGAGAATTTTTATTTTTTAAAAAAAATTTTAAAAATTTCAAATAATTATACAGTAGAAATAGAAGATTTCATCAAAAATTATGAAAGAAAAATGATAGATAATAAAAAGTTAATGAGAAAAATTTCTCTAAAGCTATTAAAAGAGAAAGATTTTCGTAGAGGTATATATTTTGCCGAATGGCTGAAAAATTATGTTGGCGATTATTCAAGCTATAAAATTTTTGTAAATTTTCTTGAAATCATTAAAAAAGAGGATTTTAAATTTTACAAATTATGGGAAAATTGTTATGAACCATCCAAAAAAAAGTTATTGGAACTTAAAGAAAAAATTTTTGCAAAATGAGTGTTTTAAGACTTCTAACTGTTTATAATGAAAGAGATATTATTCGTGAAAATATTGAATATTATATTTCTCAAGGAATTGAAACAGTTGTTCTTGATAATTATTCAAAAGATGGCACCTACGAAATTTTAAAAGAATATGAAGGTAAAGGAATACGCTGGATTGAAAGGTATAAATCAAAATTTTACGATATTGTTAAAATAAATACTATTCTTTTAAGGCTTGCTTTTAAAGAACCTGAAAAATATTTTATATGGATAGATGCAGATGAAATATTAACCCTATTTGATGAAAGATTGCCATTAAAATTAACAATCATTAAACTTTTTTCAATTTTTGATGTAGATTGTTTTTCTGCGTCAAAAATAGAATTTTATCATACTGAAAAGAGTAAAATTTTGGAAGAGAAAAATTATTCATTTAAAGATTTTAATTATTTTATTTTTGAGAGAAACTGGAAAAATGTTGTTTTCAAAAAAGATTTTAGAATTAGAACATATGTGGATAAACCATACTATATTGATGAAAACAATAAAGAAATTCCTCATAAAGTTCAAAAAGATATATTTTTCCTCAAACATTATCCATTTAGAACGTATCGGCAGGCTAAGAAAAAAGTTTATAGAGGTCTTCCTTTGAATAATTCTCCAAATGCTTTGAATGCCCATTACAGATATTTTAAAGAAAATATGCTTGATAAAATTGTTAGACCTAAAGAGACGCTTATAAGATATGAAAATTATCCCTTTTTTCTTGCAGATTTTATGACAAAAAGTTATCCAGAATTAACATCATTTTATGATAAATTATATGAAAAATTATTAGGAGGATAAATTATGAATGAATATGCAAGAGAAGTTCTTGAAAATTTAAAGAAAAAATACTTCTGGGAAAAGGAATTTTTGCAGGCTGTTGAAGAAGTTTTTAAATCAATAAGTTTAATTCTTGATATTGAGCCAATTTATAAAAAGGAAAGAATTCTGGAAAGATTGGTGGAACCAGAAAGAGTAATAATTTTCAGAGTGCCATGGATGGATGATAGGGGGGAAATTCATGTAAATACAGGCTACAGAGTTGAATTCAATAGTGCACTTGGTCCATACAAAGGTGGTATAAGATTTCACCCTTCTGTAAATTTAAGCATTTTAAAGTTTCTTGGCTTTGACCAGATTTTTAAAAATAGTTTAACTGGACTTATGATGGGTGGAGGAAAAGGTGGAAGTGATTTTGATTATAAAGGAAAGTCTGATACAGAAGTTATGAGATTTTGCCAGAGTTTTATGAATGAGCTTTTTAGACATATTGGAGCACATACTGATGTGCCAGCAGGAGATATTGGTGTAGGTCAAAGAGAAATTGGATATCTCTTTGGTCAGTATAAAAAATTGAAAAATGTTTTTGAAGGTGTTTTAACTGGAAAGGGATTAAGCTGGGGAGGAAGTTTTTTAAGGCCTGAAGCAACAGGATTTGGCGTTGTTTACTTTACTGAAGAAGCATTAAACACAAGAGGGGAATCTCTTGAAGGTAAAAGAGTTTTAATTTCAGGTGCTGGTAATGTTGCCCTTCACGCAGCTCAAAAAGTTATTCAACTTGGCGGAAAAGTTATCTCAATGTCTGATTCAGATGGTTGTGTTATAGATGAAGATGGTATTGATGAAGAAAAATGGCAATTTATATTTGAACTAAAGGCTTTTAGAAGGGGAAGAATTAGAGAATATGCTGAAAAATTTCCGAAAGTAAAATATTACGATAAAAAAAGACCATGGGGGTTGGCAAAAGCTGAAGTTGCTCTACCATGTGCAACTGAAAATGAAATAAATTTAGAGGATGCAAAAGCGCTTGTTGAAAATGGTTGTTTCTGTGTAATTGAAGGAGCAAATATGCCCACCACATTAGATGCAATTGATTTTTTACAGAAAAATAATGTGATTTTTGCTCCTGGAATTGCAGCAAATGCAGGAGGAGTTGGAACAAGCGGTTTTGAAATGATGCAGAATAGCATGATGATGCAGTGGACAAAAGAGGAAGTTGATGAAAGATTAAGAAGATTAATGCGTCACATTCATGACACATGTCTCCAAACTGCAGAAGAAGTTGGCACACCAGGAAATTATGTTAATGGAGCAAATATAGCTGGGTTTAAAAAAGTTGCAGATGCAATGATTGACCAGGGTCTTGTATAGATGGAAATTGAAAATCTAATTAAAATTTACGAAAAATTTAAATATGGTGAAAATCTTTATCATAGGTTAATGCAGAAGCGTATAAGGAATATACTTTTAATTTCAACATTTTACAACTCTTTTTCTCTTGAGGAAAATATAAAATTTTCTGAGCAAATAATTGGAAGCTACCATCAATTTAATTTAACTACTATTCCAAAAATAGATGTTGCTATAAATTCTGCACATGCTTTGAAGTTAATTAAAAAAAACAATTATGATTTAATAATTTCAACATTGCAAATAGGGTCACCAACTCCAGTAGAGCTTGCTGATATTTTAAAAAAAGAGAATAAAAATTTAAATTTTCTGCTTTTATTAACAGAAGCTTGCGACCCAGAACTTCTTGAAAAATTGAAAAAAAGCAAAATTGATAATATTTTTTTCTGGACAGGGAATTCAAGGTTATTTCTTGCAATGATTAAATCAGTTGAAGATAAGTTAAATGCTCCTTATGATACAAAGGTTGGCCCAACAAGTGTAATACTCTTAGTTGAAGATTCAATAAGTTATTACTCAAAGTATTTACCTGAATTATTGAAGGAAGTTATGATTGAAACTCAGAGATTGATAAGAGAGGAAGCTGATAATGAGCTTAAATATTTAAGAATGAGAACAAGACCAAAAATTTTACTTGCGACAAATAGAGAGGAAGCTTTAAATTTTTACAATGAATACAAAGATTATCTTTTATGCGTTATAACAGATATTCAGCTTGATGATGAAGAAGATAGATTTGGTCTTGAATTTGTGGATATTATAAAGAATGAAAATCCTGATATCCCAATTCTTGTTCAATCTGCAAATGCAGAATTATTAAAAGAAGCAAGAGAAAAAGAGGTTGATATTTCTTATAAGAATTCACCATTTATTTTAAATGACCTCAGGCAATTTTTACTAAATAAATGCGGATTTGGGGATTTTGTTTTTAGAGACCCAAATGGGAGGGAAATTGATAGAGCAAAGAGTTTATTTGAATTTGCTAATAAATTGAAAAATATTCCTATTGAATCTTTCAAATACCATGCTGAGAGGAAACATTACTGCATGTGGATTTTAACAAGAGGTGAACTAAATACTGCAAGAAAATTAAGAAAAATAAAAAAAGAAAAATTTAAATCACCTGAGGAGCATAGGAAGTTTCTTATAAATGTGTTTAAAAACTTATGGATAAAAAGAATTAAAGGAAAAACTTTAAAATTTTCTGAAGATTTAATTGATGAAAATGATATTATTTTAAAAATTGGAGATGGTTCTCTTGGCGGTAAAGGTAGAGGTTTATCTTTTCTAAATTCATTTTTAACAGCAACGAGGTTAAAGAAAAGATTTGAAAAATCAACTGTTGATATACCTAAAACATTCATAATTACAACAAGTTATTTTGATAAATTTATTGAAGATAACTACCTTTATCTTGATTACGATTTTCATACAGATGAGGAAATTACAAAGATTTTTCTAAATGCAAATTTTCCAAAAGATTTAATTGAAATTTTAAAAGTAATTTTGAAAAAAGTAACAAATCCAATAATTGTTCGTTCATCAGGTTTGCTTGAAGATTCTCAATTTCATCCATTTGCAGGGATTTATAAAAGTGTTGCACTTCCAAATAATTCAAAATCATTAGAGGAAAGGCTTTTTCATCTCATTCAAGCAATAAAAATAGTTTATTCATCTGTTTTTCTAAAAGAAGCAAGGGCATATTTAAAGAGGTTAAACTTAAACATTGAAGAAGAAAAGATGGGAATAATCATTCAGGAAATCACAGGAGAAAAATATAAAAATTTATTTTTCCCTCATTTTTCAGGTGTTGCACAGAGTTACAATTTCTATCCAATTTCATACATAAAAAATGAAGATGGAATTTGTTCAATTGCAATAGGGCTTGGGAAATACGTTGTTGAAGGAGGAAAATGCTATAAATTTTGTCCAAAATACCCTGATGTTAATTATTTAACATCAATAACACAGAGCGAATTTTATGCTTTAAATTTAGAAAAGAATAATTTGACAGATGAAGACTCATTTATTGAGAAAAAAGATATTAGATTTTTATCTTCAACAAGGTTTATAAATTATTGCGTATCTACAATTGATTATCAATCTCAGAGAGTTTACCCAGGGTTTAGAAAATCTGGTCCAGTTGTAACTGATTTTGCAAATCTTTTAAAATACAAAGCTTATCCTTTAAGTGAAATTATATCTCAAATTCTTGATTTTTCAAAAACTGCAATGGGAAGTGAAGTTGAAATAGAATTTTCAGGAATTATTAGAGATAAACTTGAATTTAGAATTTTGCAAGTTAGACCTCTTGTTTCTTATGAAGCTGTAAAACTTGAAGATATAGATAAAATTCCAAAGGAAAATATATTTCTTTTCACAACTTCTGGAATTGGCCATGGAATAATTGAAAAGTTAAAATATTTGATTTTAGTTTATCCTGAAAGATTTGATAAAACAAAAACAATTGAAATTAAAGAAGAAATTTCTTTTTTTAATGAATTTCTATCAGAAAAAAATGAAAATTTTATTTTAATAGGACCAGGAAGATGGGGTTCTCAAGATAGATTTTTAGGAATACCAGTTAAATGGGATGATATAAACAATTCAAAAGTTATCGTTGAAGTTGGCTTAAAAGATTTTGACATTGACCCATCACAAGGCACACATTTTATGCATAATGTCATTTCTTTGAAGCTTGGATATTTCAATGTTCCTTACAGGGACAAATCTTCTTTTATTGATTATTCATGGCTTTATAATTCCACAAAAAAAATCGTTGAAAAAAAATTTTCAGCTATTTTTTATTCTGAAAGTCCCTTTAGAGTTATAATGGATGCAAGAAAAGGAAAATATGCAATAATAAAACCTTCCTAATATTAAAAGGCATACAAATTGCTTCTAATATGTATAAACCAAAAAATTCTCATGGAGGCAAAATATGAGATTTTTAAAAATATTTTTTCCAATTATTTTTACTATATTTTTAATTAGTTGTGCTGAAAGAGAAAATGTGGTGAAAGTAAGCACAATTAATCCAGCAATATTTTCTCAAAAGATTAATTACAAACAACCTGAACATGCTTCAGAAGGTTCCTTATGGCCTGGTGATAATGTAAGGCAAGGTAAATTATTTGAAGATAGGAAAGCTCATTACCTTGGAGATGTGATAACTGTAATTATTTCAGAAGATATAAGTGCTGTTGGAAGTGCAAACACACAGGTTACAGGCAAAAATGAAGACACATATTCATTTCCTTACATTGGTGGAAAAGTTGCATCAAAATGGAGTAGAGATTGGTCAAATTTTGTAAAAGATACAAGGCAGAATAAATTCAGTGGAAAAGGTTCAACTTCAAGAAGTAACAGAATGAAAGCAATAATTTCAGCAAGGATTGTTGAAGTTTTACCAAATGGAAATTTAAGAATTGCTGGGAAAAAAGAGATAACAATAAATGGAGATAAGCAATATATTTACATTACTGGAATTGTTAGACCAGATGATATTAAATATGACAACACAGTTGAGTCAAAGTATATTGCAGATATGCAGATTGAATATTCAGGAAAAGGAATTCTTGCAGCAAAACAGAAGAGAGGATGGGGAGCAAAAATTCTTGATTATCTCTGGCCATTTTAGGAAAAATGATTATTATAGAAGATTATTGTTTAAAGCCAGAAGGGTTTTTTGAATTAAAGAAAAAAGAGAAAAAAAACGATTTTAAAGAAATTTTTGAGGCATATACAGTTAAAAAAGGTGATACATTAACTAAAATAATTGAAAAAACTCTAACAAAATATGGTATTACTGTTACAAAGAATGAACTTTCTAAATACATTGAAAAAATTGCTAATGATAATTCAATTAAAAATCCAGATTTGATTTATCCAGGAGAAAAATTAAAAATTTCTCTTAATGTGAAAAATAATTTTAGTAAACTTCCTGTAAATGGAATTATCACTTCAGGTTATGGTCCAAGATTAAATCCAATCACAAAAAAAATTGAGTTTCATAAAGGAATTGATATTTCCGCTCCAGAAGGAACTCCTGTGAAATCTGTAATAGATGGAATTGTTATTTTTGCAGGTGAAATGAAAGGATATGGTAAAATTGTAATAATTAAAAATGGAAATATAGTTACAAAATATGCACATAATTCAAAAATTATTGTTAAAAAAGGTGAACATATAAAAAAGGGTGATATTATTTCTCTTGTAGGCTCAACTGGATTAAGCACTTCAAATCATCTTCATTTTGAAGTTTTAGTTAATAATAGAAATATTAATCCAATGAAATTTTTAAAATTTTATGAGATTGCAAAAAATGAGTAAAATTTTGGGAATAATTTTTATTCTTCTTATTTTAAGTCAAAATATTTTTGCCAAAAAAGTTTTAATTATTGAATATTCTAACGTCAATAATTATCAGATAAAAAGATTGTATAAACAGGCAACAATTATTAATTCCCCATTTTTTTTAAAAAATTTAAAATGCGAAAAAGTTCAAGTTCCGCTAAAATATTCTATTTTTGATATAATAAATTATCTTGAAAATAGCAGGGTTAATATAAAAAACATTTCAACTTTGAAAAATCAGGAAATCAGTGATGAAATTTTTGTGAAAAAAATTGTTATAATTGATTTGAAATATAAAATTCTTGAAAAAAACCATAAAAGGTATTATATTTTTAATGTATGCTATCCTGAAAAAAGAAAAAGATTTTCTTTTTTTAAAAAAATTTTGGAATTTTTTAATGGATATTGAAAAGATAATAAAATTATTGAAAGAAAATTATAAAAATCCTAAAATTGAGCTAAATTTTTCAAATCCTTTTGAACTCTTAATTGCAACCATTCTTTCAGCTCAAGCAAGAGATACAAAGGTAAATGAAGTTACAAATACACTTTTTAAAGAATTAAAAACAGTTGATGACTATTTAAAATTAGGAATTGAATCTCTTGAAGAAAAAATAAAAAATATTAATTTTTATAAAAACAAAGCAAAAAATATAATAGAATGTTGCAAGATTTTAAAAGAAAAATATAATGGAAATATCCCAGAAGATATTGAAAGTTTAACAAAGCTTCCTGGTATTGGAAGGAAAACAGCGAATGTAATTATTGGAGTAGGGTTTGGAAAACCTGCAATTATTGTTGATACTCATGTAAAAAGAGTTTCAAAAAGATTGGGATTAACCAAAGAGACCAGTCCAGAAAAAATAGAATTTGATTTACAGAAAAAAATTCCTGAAGATTACTGGACAAAATTTTCTCTTTCATTAATACTTCATGGAAGATATATTTGTAAGGCGAAAAATCCAAAATGCAAAGATTGTTTTTTAAAAGATGAGTGTGAAGAATACAAAATTGAAAAAACATAAAAGGAGGAGATAGATATGGGTTTATCAGTAATGGTAAATAAAGAAGATGATGATATTGCTGTAGTTGAACTTGAGGGAGACCTTGTTGTTTCAGAGATAGATAAACTTCGTCAGGAAGTTCATAATTTGATTAATGAAAAGATTTATAAAATTATTCTTGATATGTCTGGAGTTAATTTTATTGATAGTTCTGGAATAGGGCTTCTTGTTGAATTTTTGAAAAGTTTAAATAAGTATCCTGAAGGTAGATTAAAATTAACCAATTTAGGAAAATATGTAAGGGAAATTTTAAAGCAAATTCAGTTATACTCAATTTTTGAAATTTATGATTCAGTGGATGAAGCATTAGAATCTTTTGATTAAAATGCCTGAAAAAAAATATTATTTAAAATTTTACATTGATATTGAGCATAAAAAAGAAGTATCTGAAAAAGAAAAAGTTGATTTTAGAAAGATTTCTTCAATTATAAATGTTATTAAAGACCAGCTTGTTGCTGAGGTAGTTCCTGAGGAAAATCTGACAGATAAAGATATTGAGAAATATTATCAGGAAATTGGAAATATTGAGGATGCAGGAAGTCTCTTTTCTGAAGAACATTTCTACATTGATGATAAAGACCCATCAAAAATTTATGCAAAAATTTCAGGTAATTTTTACAAAGAAAATGGGAAATTTTACATAAAGGAAAAGATTACTGTTGAGAATGTTGATTTTTCTACTGGCAATGTCCATTTTGTGGGAGATGTAGTTATAAAAGGTGATATAAAACCTGGGTTTGAAGTTAAAGCAAGAAATGTCTTTGTTGGTGGAAATGTTGATAATTCAAAGGTAATTGCTGGAGAAAAGATTGTTGTTAAAGGTGGAGTTGTTGGATTACAGGGAAGTTATGAATGTATATTAAGAGCTGAAAAAACAATAACATTGAATTTTATTGAAAATTCCCATGTTGAGTGCAATGGCTCTGTTTACATAAAAAAATCATCAATGCATACAGATATTTATTCAAATGAAAATATTGTTGTTTCAGAAAATCCAGGCTACATTGTTGGAGGAGAAATAATTGCCAAAAAAAATATTTTAGTTAGAGTTGTTGGCTCAAAATGGGGAACAAGAACAATTCTAAAAGTTGGTATTAACCCATTTAAGTATTTGAGATTAAAAGAATTTCTTGCAAGAAAGGAAAAAAGAGAAAAATTACTTGAAGAGGTTGAAAAAAGCTTAAAATATCTAAATGAAGTTTTAGAAAATGCGAAAAATTCCGATGAAAAAATAGAGCTTGAAAAGGAAATTGAAGATATTAAAGCAAAGAAAGAGAAATTTCAGAAAAGATTGAAAAGATTAGATAAAATTATAAGAAAACTGAAAGAGGAAATTTCTGAAGAAAATGAAAAATTAAATCTTGATGAAGCTAAAATTTATATTTTTGAAAAAGTTTATCCTGGAGTTGAGTTGAGGTTAGGTTTAAATCATCATAGAATTTATGAAACAATTGAAGGAAGAAACTGCTTTTATTTAGATGAAAACAAAGAGGTAAAATACAGAGAATTTGAATAAAAAGGGGTAGTTGAAAAATGGATATAGCTACGATTATTGGTCTTGTGCTTGCACTTGGTATGATTTTAGCCTCAATCTTCATGGGGACAGGTATTGGCGCATTTATAGATGTTCCTTCCATTGTCTTAGTTGGTGGAGGTTCAGTTGCAGCTCTTTTAATATCATTTCCGCTTCCCACAGTAATTGGAGCGATAAAAGTATTCATGAAAACAATGTTTGGTGCTTCTCCAAATCCACAGGAATTAATTGACCAGATTGTTGAACTTGCAGTTAAAGCAAGAAAGGAAAGTATATTAGCACTTGAAAATGTACAGATAGAAAACCCATTTTTAGCAAAAGGTATTAGACTTGTTGTCGATGGAACAGCACCAAATCTTGTAAAAGATATTTTAGACACAGAAATAAAATTTATGAAGCAGAGACATCAATCAGGGCAGACAATTTTCGGAACATTAGCGGCAATGGCACCAGCATTTGGGATGATTGGAACATTGATTGGTCTTGTTCAGATGTTGAAAAATTTAAGTGACCCATCAGCAATAGGGCCATCCATGGCAGTTGCATTGTTAACAACATTTTATGGTGCGGTAATTGCAAATGTATTTGGGGTTCCAATAAAAACAAAATTGGAACAGAAATCCCAGGAAGAAGCTTTGATTATGGAAATTATTAAACAGGGAGTTATCTCAATTATGGAAGGTGATAATCCTATGATTGTTAGAAATAAATTAGAAGCATTCTTATCACCAGCAATGAGAAAACCACCAGAGGAGCAATAATTTATGGCTGAAGAAGAAAATGTAAAAGCTGAAGCAATGGAATGACCAGAGGAAGAATGCCCTCCGTGTGAAGAGGGATTACCAGGCTGGTTTGCAACATTTTCAGATTTATGTACCCTTCTTTTAACTTTTTTCGTCTTACTTCTTTCATTCTCAACAATGGACATTATTAAATTTAAACAGATGATGGGCTCAATGGAAAAAGCTTTTGGTTTTCAAACACAATATCCAGGAGAATTTGAAGCAAAAGCTCCAACTCCAATAACAATTCAACTTTCAGAAGAAGAAAATAAAATGCTTGATAATATGGAAATTGGAGATAAAATCAAACAGGCTGTTGAAGAGGAAGGATTAACAAAAGATGTTGAAATAGAAGTTAGAAAAGATGGAGTTTTATTAAGATTAAAAGGTGATATTACTTTCCCCCCTGGAAAAGCAGAAATAAATAAAAAGATTTTACCATTAATTGAAAAAGTTGCAAAAATTTTAAAAGACCATCCTGATTACAATTTAAAGGTAATGGGACATACTGATAATATTCCAATAAAATCTCCAAAGTATGATTCAAACTGGGAACTTTCTGCTGCAAGAGCTATAAGTGTGATTAAAATTTTAATTAACAAATATAAGATAAATCCAAAAAGACTTGAAGCAATTGGATATGGAGATACCCGTCCACTTGTTCCCAACACAACTCCTGAAAATAGAGCAAAAAATAGAAGGGTAGAATTTTTATTTTACAAACCAACAAAATCTTAAATGATAAAAAGAAAAAGAACAAGGGTAATTTCAGTCGGTAATGTTAAAATAGGGGGAGATAATCCAGTTATTGTTCAATCAATGACAAATACAAAAACAAAAGATGTTGATGCTACTATTAGCCAGATTAATAGATTAATTTCAGCAGGTTGTGAACTTGTAAGAGTATCAGTTCCAGATTTTGAAAGTGCTGAAAGTTTAAAAAAAATTGTGAATTCTGTAAAAGTTCCAATAATTGCTGATATTCATTTCAATTACAAACTTGCAATAAAATCTATTGAAAATGGTGCAAAATGTATAAGAATTAACCCTGGTAATATTGGAAATGAAAGTAGAATTAAAAAAATAGTTGACTGTGCAAAAATCAATGATTGCGCAATAAGAGTTGGAGTAAATTCAGGTTCAATTAGAAAAGATATACTAAAAAAACATGGTGGACCAACTGTTTCTGCAATTATTGAAAGTTGTATTGAAAATGTGAAAATAGTTGAAAAACAGAAATTTTATAATTTAAAAATTTCAGTTAAATCTTCAGATGTTTTAACAACAATTGAATGCTATAAAAAGATTTCAGAAATTTTTGATTATCCTCTTCATGTTGGAATTACTGAAGCTGGAACCATAAAGAGTGGAACAATAAAATCATCAGTGGGGATAGGGATTTTGCTCTATATGGGTATTGGTGATACAATAAGGGTATCTTTGACAGGAGACCCTGTGGAAGAAGTTTATGTTGCTTACAAAATTTTATCATCTCTTGGGTTAAGAAAAAGAGGAATTGAAATAATCTCTTGTCCAACATGTGCAAGAACTGAAATTGATGTTGTTACTCTTGCAGAAAAGATTGAAAATGAATTGAAATTTGTAGAAAAATATTTGAAAATTGCTGTAATGGGATGTGTTGTAAATGGGCCAGGGGAGGCAAAAGAGGCAGATGTTGGTGTTGCTGGTGGGAAAAATATTGGAGTTATTTTTGAAAAGGGAAAAGTTGTAAAAAAAGTTCCTAAAGATTTATTGATTTCTGAATTTATGAACTTTCTTAAAACTAATGGATATATTTAGCTTATTTGCAATAAAAAATGAGCTTAATGAGAAAATTAAAGGTCTTTTAGTAAAAAAAATTTATCATAAAGATTATGAACTGTTATTTAAAGTTTTCAAAAAAAATTTATACATAAACATTTCTCCTCAATCACAGGTAATTTTTTTCACAGATAAAAAAATTTCTCATGGTGAAAAACCAACAAGTTTCTGCATGATTTTAAGAAAATATTTACAGGGGAAAAGGATAAAGAAAATCTGCTTACCATTTTTTTATAGAATTCTTGAGTTTGACTTTAATGATGTTAAGTTTCTTATAAAATTTACAGGAAAATCCTCAGACTATATACTTTGTGATAAAGATTACAACATTATTTTTTCATTCAAAGAAGGGAAGGGAAAAGGCAAATTTTCTGTTACTGAACCAGAAATTATTAAAAATTTTGAAGATTTTAAAAATGCTAATTTTAAATTAGAAGGACTTCCTCCATTTGTGTTAAAAGAGCTGAAATTTATCGCTGAAAATAAGGGGATTGAAAAATCGTGGGATTTTTATAAAAAACTTATAAACTTTGAAATAGAATTTAAACCAGTTAAAATCTCTAAAAAAATTTATCCTTTCATTCTTGAACATTTAAAAAAAGAAGATGAAAATATTGAAATTTTAGAAAATTTTACAGAAATTTCTGATTTTCACCCAGATTATAAAAGTAAGCTATTAAAATTTTTAAATGAA
>CAZQKL010000045.1:0-15525 GCA_964593895.1 uncultured bacterium | reverse complement strand
GAATGAAGGAGTTAGCAGAACAGGCAGCAACAGGAACATACTCATCAGTTCAGAGATTGATGATTGAGTCAGAGTATCAGCAGATGGCATCAGAAATAACAAGAATTGCTCTTGCAACAGATTTTAACGGAATTAAACTTCTTGATGGGTCATTATCTTCAAGTTATATTAATCCTGCTAATTGGTATAAAGATTACAGCGGAAAAGATTTACAACCAACTGGACCATTAAAAATCCATTTTGGAACAGGCAACTCTTCAGCAGAAGATTACTACTTCATTGCAATTGGAAGTGCTACTGCATCTTCATTAGGTATTGGAAATAATGCAAAAGTTGGAAGTGATGGTTACACAATAAGCACTCAAGAAGCTGCTCAGAAAGCTCTTGCAGCATTAGACCTTGCAATTCAATCAAAAGACAAAATTAGAGCAGCACTTGGAGCAATTCAGAACAGACTTGAAAACACAATCAAAAACCTATCAATTCAAGCAGAAAACTTACAGGCAGCTGAATCCCGAATTTCTGATATTGATGTTGCAACAGAAATGACAGAATTTGTTAGAAATCAGATTTTAGCTCAATCTGGTGTTGCAATGCTTGCACAAGCTAATAGTTTACCTCAACTTGCATTGCAACTACTTGGATAATGATAAAAAACCTGAACTGGCTTTTAGCTGGTTCAGGTTTTTTAAAAATTCATCTAAAATTCTTGATGTTGCACCCCATATTAAATTATTTTTGTAATAGTAAAATGTGTTAGGATAAATCTTTCCATCTAATTTTATTGGAACTACCACTTTATTTTTGGGATTTATTAATTCTTTAATTGGAATTAATAAAATTTCTTCCACTTCAAAGGAGTTTAGTTTAAAAGAATAATTCTCTTTATTCAAATTTGCAACAAATGGATGAACCTCAATATTTGTTATTACAGTTTTAAATTTCTTTAATCTTCCAATTACTTCTAAATCCTCTTTTTTTATTCCAACTTCTTCATAGGTCTCTCTTAAAGCGGTATCAAGTAAATCTTTATCCTTTTTAAAATCAAACATTCCACCTGGGAAAGAAATTTCACCTGGATGATTTTTTAAATTTCTATTCCTTTTTATGAAAATTATTGAACCTTTGAAATTAATTATTAATACTGAAGCAACTTTTTTCAATTAAAGCACTCTTTTTATTCCTCTTATAGCCTGCAATATTCTATGCTCATTTTCAACAAGAGCAAATCTTACATAACCTTCTCCATATTCTCCAAAACCTATACCTGGAGAAACTGCAACTTTTGCCTCATTAATCAAAAATTTTGCAAATTCAACTGAACCCATTTTTTCATACTTTTCAGGAATTTTAGCCCATACAAACATTGTTGCTTTTGGAGAAGCAACTTTCCATCCAATTCTATTTAAGCCATTAATTAGCTTATCTCTTCTTTTTCTGTAAATTTCACAAATTTCTCTTACACAAGACTGGTCTGAATTTAATGCATGGATTGAAGCAATCTGAAGGGGTTGAAATATTCCATAATCAAGATAGCTCTTTATCCTTGTTAATGCATGGATTAATGTTTTATTACCAACAGCAAAACCTATCCTCCAACCTGCCATACTGAAACTTTTACTCATGGAATAAAATTCAACGCATAAATCTTTTGCACCTTTTACTTGTAAAATACTTGGAGGATTGTAACCATCAAAGGAGATATCTGCATATGCAAAATCATGAATAATAAACATATTGTTATCTCTTGCAAAATCAACAATTTTTTCAAAAAAATCTAAATCAACGCACATTGTAGTTGGATTATGAGGAAATGAAATAACAAGAACCTTTGGAGGTGGCCATGATTGTTTTACGGTTTTTTCAAGATTATAAATAAATTCATCTTGGTCACCTGTTAACGGTAAAGACCTCACATCACCACCAGCAATTATTACTGAATAAAAATGAATTGGATAAAAAGGGTCAGGAACAATTATTGAAGTTCCAGGATTAACAATTGCTAAAATCAAATGTGAAAAACCTTCTTTAACTCCTATTGTTGCAATAGCTTCAGTTTCAGGGTCAAGTTCAACATTGTATTTATCTTTATATCTATTGCAGATTGCAAGCCTTAGCTTATAAATTCCTCTTGAAGCTGAATATCTATGATTTCTTGGATTGTATAATGCTTCAGCTGCTTTGTCAACAATATGTTGAGGAGTTGGGATATCTGGATTACCCATTCCAAGGTCAACAATATCCTCTCCTTCTCTTCTTAATTTCATTTTAAGCTCATCAATTATGCTGAAAACATAGGGAGGCAGTCTTTTTATTCTATAAAACTCTTCCACAATCTTCCTCCATTATTATATCATTTTTACCTTTCTGTTTAACTTTATAAAGAGCATTGTCTGCTATTTTAAAAAGCTCTTTTTCATCTTTAACTATGCTTTTACTAATAGTGCTTATTCCAATGCTTACAGTAATTTTTATTGGATTTAATTCATACCAGAACTCTTTTTCTCTTATTGCACAGTTAATTCTTTGTGCAACTTTTTTGGCTTGCTCTTTGTCAGCATGTGGAAGAATAATTGCAAATTCATCACCACCATATCTTGCAATTATATCTGAGTCTCTAACATTTCTTCTTAAAATCTCTGCAACTTCTTTTAAAATAAAATCACCTGCAAGATGGCCAAATGTATCGTTTATTTCTTTGAAATTATCAATATCTATTAAAATTAACGATATTGGGAACTTATACCTTTTACTTTCCATATATTTTAATTTCAACTGCTCTCTAAAAAATCTCTGATTAAAAACTCCTGTTAAATCATCTTTTATTGCAAGTTCATGTAACTTTTTATTTACTTCTTTAAGTTTATTTTCAAGTTTTTTCTTTTCAGTAATATCTCTAACAAAACCTTGAATTGCTATTCCATCTTCCCATTCAACTGGATTTATATTAATCTCAACAAAAATTCTGGTTCCATCTTTTCTTTTAAAAATTGACTCATAAGGGAGTTTCACTTTTTCTCCATTTAAAATCTTTTGATAATACTGGGAACATATTTCAAATACACTTTCATCAATTATTTCTGTATAAGGTAGTTTTCTTAATTCCTCTTTACTATATCCAAGAAGTTCCTGAAATTTTTTATTAAAATATTTAAATTCATGGTCTTTTCTAATGTATATCCCTTCTGACGCATTATCAAGCAAAGATTTAAATCTATCTTTTTCTTTTTTTAATGCTTCTTCAAGCTTTTTTCTTTCAGAAATGTCAAATAAAAAGCCTATTGAACCAATCTCTTTATTTTTTTCATATAAAAGACTTCCATAAATGACAAAGGGGATTTCCTGACCATATCTTGTAATTCCAGTAACTTCAAAATTTTTAATTTTACCAACTCCTCCAAATTTATTACGTTTCAAAATTTTCATCACATTTTTAGCTTCTTCAATACCACCTTTATATAAATCTTTAACATGAATTTTGCCTAATGCTTCATCTAAATGATAACCAAAAATTTCTTCAAATGCTTTATTTGCAAAAATTACATAACCTTTTTTATCACTTCTAATTACAACAGCAGGAGATACATCAAGTAAGATTTTGAATTCTTCTAAATCTTTCTCTTTTTTTATAAAATTTTTTAGAAATTTCAAAACTGAATTAATGAAAAAACCTCATATCCTTTTAGTTTTTCTCTTCCTTTTAAAAATGGAAGTTCACATAGAAAACCACATTCAACAACAATCCCACCAAGTCTTTCAATTAATTCAATTGTTGCTTTAACTGTTCCACCAGTTGCAAGAAGGTCATCAACAATTATTACTTTATCACCTTTTTTAATAGCATCCTTATGAATTTCAAGAACATCCTCTCCATATTCAAGCTGATATGTAGTTGAAATTTTTTCTCCAGGAAGCTTTCCTTTTTTTCTCACAAGAACAACTCCTTTACATAATTTATAAGCAACAGCAGAACCTATTACAAATCCTCTTGCTTCTATGCCAACAATATATTTAAAATCAACATCTATATATCTATTCCCAAATAAATCAACAGCTTTTTGAAAAGCTTTTGCATCAAGCAGAAGTGTTGTTATATCTTTAAAAACAATTCCAGGTTTTGGAAAATCAACTATATCTCTAATTTTTTCCTTTAAACTTTCCATGCTACCTCCTAAAAAAACAAACTTTTCTTTTTTAAAAGATAAAATCTGAGTTTGTTTATAGCTTTAAGTTCAATCTGCCTAATTCTTTCCCTTGTTAATTTCAATCTTTTTCCAATTTCTTCAAGAGTCATTGGATTGTCTTGGCTGAGACCATATCTGTAAATTATAACTTTCCTTTCTTTATCAGTTAAAACTTTTAGCCAATCTAATAATAATTGAAAAATTTCTTTTTTCTCATAAACTGCTAAAGGGTCAATAACCTTTTTATCTTCAATTATCTCTTCAAGACAGGTTTTATCATCTTCAACTTGAGTTAATGAAACCCAATCTTGATATTTGGATAAATACTCTTCAATAGTTTCAATGTCAACACCAATTTTTTCAGCAGCCTGAGTTTTGTCATTTAATGTAATTGATTTATTTAAATTTAATTTTTTAAAAAAACATCTCAATATTTCATTTACATGGGAAGGTATTTTAATTAAATTTGACTCACCTTTTAAATATCTTTTTATTGCCTGTCTAATCCACCATGAAGCATATGTAGAAAATTTAACACCCTTTTCAGGTTCATATTTTTCAATAGCTTTCATAAGACCAATATTTCCTTCTGAAATTAAATCAAGAATTGAATTTTCGTTTTCATTATAGGAAAATTTCACAATATTTAAAACAAGCTTTAAATAAGATAGTAATATTTTTTCTTTGGCTTTTTTATCACCTTTTTTTGCTTTTTCAAAAAGGTGTTTTTCTTCTTCTTCTGACAAATCTGGAATATTTTCAATATCTTTTACATATTTTTCCAAAATAGAATTTGATAGCATCTAAGTAAATAAATACATATAAAAAAACAATATTTTTTTCAAGTTTCATCACTAAAAATTTTAACCAATTTTTTCTTAATTTCATCTAAATCTTCTTGTGTATCCTTTTTAAAATAAAACGCTTTTTCAAAAATTTTAAAAATTTTCTCCAATTCTTCAACTTTATCCTTTTCATAACCTCTATTTAAAAGCTCTTTAATTATCTCATTAAATGTTAAACTTTCATAACAAAAATATTTCTTTATACATTCAACAATTTCAATATATGAGGAAGAATTATTTATACATTTTTTTAATGAACTAATTGATTTAACAATCTTTTTATCTTTTTTCTTTGGAAAAATTTTAATGATAAAGGCTAAAACAATAAATCCTAAAAAACATAAGATTATCCAAAAAATTAATTTATTTATTTTTTGAGACTTATTTATTTTATTCTTACCTTTTTTTGAAATTACAATGAGTTTCTCTTTTTCACTTTTTTTTACTTTTATATTTCTTGAAGGTATAATTATTTTCTCATACTTTCTTGAATCTGGATTGTAAAATAAAAGATTTAATTTAGGAATTTTGTATACTCCTTCTTTTTGAGGAATTATTAAAATAGTTTGAACCTTTTCACTAAAAACTCCAATAGAAGATAATGTAATCTTTAACTTAGGTTTATCATAATAAAAATTTAGCCCTTTAATTTTTGGAAATTTTATACTATCTGATAATCCAAGATTACCTTTTCCTTTAATTCTAATAGTATAGGTTATGTTTTCGCCAACTTTTACTGTTAGTTTGTCAATATTTGCATTAACTGTATAATCTCCAACTGCAAAAACATTTTTTTTGTTAAAAGGAGTTACATTTATCACAAGCTCTTTACTTATTAATCTAAATCTTTTTGTTATTTGAAATTGAAATGAAAAAGGATTAAAATTTGTATTTAAAATTTCACCAGTAACGATAAATGGACCTATTTTAATTTTTTTTGCAATTGTGGGAAATAGTGCATACCTGATTTCAGTTACAAAATAAACCTCATTCCCTATTGTTGTTGTATATTCAGGTAGCTTTTTTAGCTTAAAAAAGATAAATCCATTAAAATCAGGTGTTTTTATATCTAAATCTGAAATATTAATTTTTCTGTAAATCTTTAAACTTAATATTATCTGTTCATTTAACTTAACATTATCTTTGTCCACATCAACTTTTAAAAACACAAAATTTTTAAAATTTTGATTTGCTATTGCTTTAGTAACATTTATTGTTATTGTATTACTTTTTAAAATTTTACCATTTATTTTAATAATTGCTGGACCAATATTGAAAATACCTATTTTCTTTGCGGTTAATGAAAAATTAAATTCTTTTTCAATTTTCATATTACCATTTATTATTGTAATATTTGAAGAAGAACCAATATAAGTTAAAGAAAAGCCTGATATATTTTTTATTTCAGGAATTTCAGAAACTCTAAATCCTGAAATTTTTATATGGATAATTGTTGATTCACCAACAGTTAAATTGTATTTATCTGCTGTTAAAGTTATTTTATCTGCATAAATAATTGAAGGCAAAATAAAAAAAATAAGAAATAATTTAAAAAATTTTACCAATCTTTTCCTCTCCTATAAGATTTTTCCATCTTTTTTTGTAAAAAATTCTTCAATATGTTTAAATTTTCCTGAGGGAAATTTAAAATTTTATTAAGCTCTGAATTGAATCTTTTTTTCTTTTTAAATTTTGATTTTTTGCTTTTTTGTGAATTTTTATGCATAAGTTTTTTTAAAATCAATTCATAATCTATTCTTGCATCTAAATCAGATGGATTTAAAATAATTGCTTTTTTAAAATCTTCCAGTGCTTTTTTTAACTTTCCTCTCTTATAATCTATCACTCCTAAATTATAAACTGCCTCTTCTTTGTTTTTAACTGATTTAAAAAGCTTTTTAGCTTTTTTATATTTTCCGAGTTTATATAACGATAATGCACTATTATAAATAAATTCAGATCTATTATCTATTTTAGATGCTTTTAAAAATTTTTCATAAGCTTTATGAAATTTACCATGCTTGTAAAATTTAATACCTTCCTTATTTAAAAAATATGGATTTAAAAAAATTGAAAAAATAAAAATTAGTTGAACCTTTTTCTTATCTTCAATAAGAAAATATAAACAAAAAAGGATAAAAGCAAATAAAACAAAAATTCTAAATCTATCAATCGGAATTTTTTTTGTTAAATTTTTTGTTGAAAATTCTTTTTCTTCAGAATTTATCTTTTTTAAAATTAACTTTATATCTTCAAATCCTTCAACAGCTCTTACATAAATTCCATTTGTAAAAAGGGATAAATTTTCAAGAAATTTTTCATTTAATTTTGTTAACACAATTTTACCATTTTTATCTTTTTTATATCCACCATTTTTCATAGGAATTGGAACAGGAAAAGGTTTACCTTCACCAATAGCATAAATTTTCACATTGTATTCTTTCAATTTTTTTAAAAAACTTTTAACATCTTTTCCGAAATTTTCACCATCAGAAAATATTATTATATCCGAATTTTTTAAATTATTATCTTTTATAATCTTAAAAATTTCCTTAAATAGAGAATAAAAATCTGTTCCCTGAATTTTTATAAAATTAGTATCAATTATTTTTAAAAAATTTTCAAAAAAATCGTAATCTGTTGTAAGTGGAATAGCTAAAACTGATGTTCCTGCAAAACATATTAGAGAAACTCTTTCACCACTTAGATTATTTACAAGATAAAAAATTTTATTTTTAGCATTTTCAAGTCTTGATGGAGCTATATCTTTTGCAAGCATGCTATTTGAAACATCAAGAGCTATTATAATACTTTTTTTTAACTTACCAATTTTTATATTTTTATAATTCCAATATGGGCCAGATAAGGCTATAACAATTAAAGAGAAAACAATTAATAAAACAATAACTTTAGCATATTCTGTTATGAGATTTACTGAAATTTTAAAATTTTCATTTAAAAATTTTCCTCTCTCTTTCACTTTTTTCATTAAAAATAATAGAAAAAAAATGTTTAATAATAAAAGATATAAAAATTCTGGCCTTTCAAATTTCATGGTATCAGTTCCCAAATAGGTTTTATAAATAAAATTTTAACTAAAATAAAAATTAATGCTGGAATAAGAAAATATGGATATAAATACTCTATTTCATAATATGAGTTTGCTTTAAATTCTGTTTTTTCCATTTTATCAATTTGATTGTAAATTTCTTTTAGCTCATTTAAATTCTTAGCATTAAAATATTTACCTCCAGTAATTTTAGCTATTTTTTTTAAAGTTAAATCATCAAGGTCTGCATTTATAAAAACTTTTCTTTTTCCAAAGGGAGTGTCTAAATAAATTGGAACAGGTTTACCCTTTGTTCCAATTCCAATTGTGTAAATTTTTATATTACTATTTTTTGCAATAATTGCAGAAGTAATTGGGTCAATAAAACCAGAATTGTTTCTTCCATCAGTTACAAGTATAATTACTTTACTTTTTGCTTTTACATTTTTTAATCTTTTTATACTTAAAAGGAGACCATCACCAATTGATGTGCTATCTCCAGCAATCCCTACCTGCAAATTTTTTATATATTCTTTCACCAAATCATGGTCAATAGTTAATGGACATTGAGTAAAAGCATATTTCCCAAAAATAACTATCCCTATTTTATCATTTGGCCTTTTATCAATGAAATCCTTTATAACCATTTTTAATGCTGAAAGCCTTGTAATAACTTTTCCATTATAGGAAAAATCAATTGCTGACATACTTTTTGAAGTATCAAGGGTTAAAATAATAGCAATTCCCTTTTTATAAGAGAAATTAATTCTTTTTAAATTTTGAAAGTTCATTATTGATAAAACAAAAAATAGAAAAATTAAAAAATCTAAAAATATTCGCAATTTTAATAAATTGCTTTTATCATTAAACAAAAATGCTACAGGATAATACAATACATTATTTCTTCTTTTTCTGTAAAATCTTACAAGTATAAAAAAAGCAAAAAAAATCAGAAAAATAAAATTAAAATTTTGAATTTTCAACATTTTTCACTATTAATTTTACCTTCTCCAAATGCGAATTTGCCTTTTTAATTGAAGGAATTTTTTTTGTAAATTTTATATCATCAAATTCTTTTAAAATTTCTTTAATTTCATCTGGGATATTGAGCTTTTCAATTTCAGAAATGGTCATTTTTAAAGTATTAACTTTAAATTTTCTATCAATATATTTTCTCAAAAAAGATGAAATAAAAAAGTAAAATTCTTTAATTTTATTTTCATTTAATAATTGCTCACAAATTTTAATATTTTTTAAAAACTCTTCATAAGAGGTATAAAAATCAGTTTTAAAACCTTTTAATTTCTCTTTTTTACCTTTAACTTTAAAAAAAATAATTACCAATATAAGCAAAAGAGCTAAAAATATTAACACAATAATCTCATCTTTTGTAAGATAAAATGAAACTTTCTCTGGAGGCTTTACATCTCTAAATTTTTCTCCTCCTTTTAAATTTGAAATAACATTAATTTTTACTTTATCTGTATAAATTTTAATTCCATTCACAACTAAATTTATTTTTGGAAAAGTATGTAAACCAACAGAAAAAAATTGAATATAAAATGTTACTATTGCTTTTTTATTTGAAATTTTTATATCCTTTTTTGAAATATATATATCCTTATAGGGATTAAAATTCACTACAACTTTTTTAATTTTTTCATCTGAAGTTATTAAAATTTTGATTTTTGTTCTTTCACCTAAATAAATATTTTTCTTCTCAGGAATAATTTTTACTTTGAAAAATACAGCATTAAGATATGCAGAATTTAAAAAAAATATAAGTAAAAGAAACTTTTTCATTTTCTTTTTCTGGTTTTAAAATAACTTATAATTGATGGCAGATAATCTTTATCAGTATAAAGTATAATTGGCTGGCAATTAATCTTTTTTAACGATTTTATTCTATAAGAAAAATAATCTTCCAACTTTTTTGAAATATTTTCTTCATTTTTAAGAAAAATAGGAGAAAATTTTTCAGAATCTGATAACATAAAAAATTTTGCTCTTTTATTAAAAAATTTAACTTCAAATCTATCAACTATAATTATTGGCACAATATCGTATCTAAATTTTAGAAGCTTTAAGTCATTATAAAAATTATCACAAATAAAGTCAGATATAATAAAAACAACAGCTTTTCTTTTCACTCTATGTTCTAAAAACTTTAATGCAAGAGATAAGTCAGTTTCTCCTGAATTTTTACTTTCAGCAGCTGTTTTAATAATTTTCCAGATGTGCGACTTACCTTTTGAAGGTGGGATAAATTTTATAGGTTTACTATTAAAAGTTATAAGACCAACTTTATCATTACTTTTTAAACCAACATATGAAAAAAGAGCACAAACTTCAACTCCTACTTCACATTTTCTTTTCCATTTTGTTCCAAATTCCATTGATTTTGAAATATCAAACATGATGATTACAGTAATTTCTCTTTCTTCCTGAAATGTTTTTACATACAATTTTTCACCTTTTGCACTTTTCTTCCAGTGAATTAATCTAACATCATCTCCAGAAATATATTCTCTTATATCTGAAAACTCCAATCCCTGTCCTTTAAAAGCACTTTCATATTGACCAACAAAAAATTCAGTTGACAAAAAATTTGCTTTGATATTGAGATATTTTAAAAAATTTTTCATTATGGTGTGGGGACAGAATTTAGAATTTTCTGAATAACATCATCTGGAGTAATTCCATCAGCTTCTGCTTCATATGTTAGAATAATTCTGTGGCGTAAAATTTCTTTTGATATATCTTTAACATCTTGAGGCGTAACATATTCTCTTCCATTTAAAAAAGCAAGGGCTTTTGAAGCTTTATATAAATTTATAGATGCTCGCGGACTTGCTCCATACCTTATAAATTCTTTTAAATTTCTTGTTCTAAAAACAATCTCAACAATGTAATCTTTTATTTTTTCATCAATGTATATATTTTCAACAAGGTTTCTGATTTCAAATAACATCTCTTTTGATAAAACAGGTGCAAGTTCAACTTCTTTTTCAAAAGAAAACTTCTCCATAATAATTTTTTCTTCTTCTTTTTTTGGATATGTAATTAAAATTTTCATCATAAATCTATCAATTTGAGCTTCTGGAAGTGGATAAGTTCCTTCCTGTTCAATTGGATTTTGAGTTGCAACTACAAAAAAAGGTAAATCAAGACTAAATGTTTTATCTCCAATTGTTACCCTTTTTTCCTGCATAACCTGTAAAAGTGCACTCTGAACTTTAGCTGGAGCTCTATTAATTTCATCTGCAAGTATAAAATTTGCAAAGATTGGCCCTTTTTTTACAATAAAATTCATTTCTTTTGGGTTATAAATCTCTGTTCCAATTAAGTCTGAAGGAAGCAAATCTGGAGTGAATTGAATTCTTGAAAAAGATAAATCAAGTAATTTTGAAAAAACCTCTGCAGTTTTTGTTTTTGCAAGACCTGGAACTCCCTCAAGCAAAACATGTCCTTCTGAAATAATTGCTATAAGAAAATTTTTTATTAGGTTTTCTTGACCAATTATTACCTTATGAACTTCTTGAAAAAATCTTTCAATAATTTCTTTAAAATTATTCATGAAAAAGCTCTTATAAAAATATTAATTGATTTTCAAATAAAATTTTATTAATGAACTTTAAAGGAGGAAAAAATGTGTGGCATAGTTGGGTATTTAGGGAAAAAACCAGCAGAATTTGTAATTATTAATGCATTGAAAAAATTAGAATACAGAGGTTATGATTCTGCAGGAATTGCAATAATTTCTAATGGCTCACTAATTGTTAAAAAGGAAAAAGGGAAAATTGTTAATCTTGAAAATAAAATTTTTTCAGAAGAAGGGAAAAAATATTATGCAAATCTCGGGATTGGTCATACAAGATGGGCAACTCATGGAGAACCTTCAGAAATTAATGCCCATCCCCACACTTGTTGTAATGAAGAGATAGCAGTTGTTCATAATGGAATAATAGAAAATTTTACTGACCTAAAAGAATATCTTGAAAAAAGAGGCCACATTTTTACCTCAACCACTGATACTGAGGTTATTCCACACTTAATTGAAGAAAAGTTAAAATATACAGATGATATTAAAATAGCTATCTTTCAAACTGTCAAAGAATTAAAAGGAGCTTTTGCTCTTGGAATAATTTTAAAAAATTATAATGACCTTTTAATTGGAATAAGAAAAGGTTCTCCTTTAATATTTGGAATTGGCGAAGATGAATATTTTCTTGCTTCAGATATTCCTGCATTTTTAGAATATACAAATAAAGTAATTATCTTGGAGGATGATGACATAATTTTCATTAAAAAAGATGGTTTTGAAATTTATAATAATTTTGAAAAGATTGAAAGAAAAATTTTAACAGTTGACTGGAGCCCAGCACAAGCTGAAAAATCAGGATACAAACATTTTATGTTAAAAGAAATTATGGAGCAACCAGATGCTATCTTAAATACTTACATTGATAAAGTAAATTTTACCAAAAATATTATAAATTTTCCAGACATGCCCGAAGAAATTAAAAATTTACTTAAAAATTCTCACGATTTTGCAATTACTGCATGTGGAACAAGTTGGCATGCATCATTAATAGGAAAATATCTATTTGAAGAAATTGCAGGAGTTGTTCCAGAAGTTGAATATGCTTCAGAATTAAGATACAGAAAAAGACCAATTAATAATGACACAATTTTAATTGCAGTTAGTCAATCTGGAGAAACAGCTGACACATTAGAAACTGTGAAATTGTTTAAATCAAAAGGTGCTAAAGTTATTTCAATATGTAATGTAATTGGAAGTTCAATTGCAAGAGAGAGTAATTACACAATTTATACTCATGCTGGTCCTGAAATAAGTGTTGCTTCAACAAAAGCTTTTACTTCTCAAATTACAATATTTTACATTTTAGCCCTTTTTACAGCAAAATTAAGGGGAAATTTATCAGCTGAAAACTTGAAAATTTATTTAAAAGATTTATCTGAACTCCCAGAAAAAATTAGATTAACATTAAAAATTTCAGAAGCTTTAAAAGAAGTTTCTCCAGATTTAGCAAAATACACTAATTTTCTTTATCTTGGTAGAGGGATAAACTTTCCTGTTGCTCTTGAAGGAGCATTGAAATTAAAAGAAATTTCTTATATTCATGCTGAAGGGTATCCTGGAGGAGAAAT
This sequence comes from uncultured bacterium, assembly GCA_964593895.1. GTDB lineage: Bacteria > DYJV01 > DYJV01 > DYJV01 > JALVYZ01 > CAZQKL01. Next base: position 2,275 of record CAZQKL010000045.1, on the reverse strand, counting down.
GAAACATGGCCCTCTTGCTTTAATTGACGAAAATATGCCTGTTGTTGTTGTAATTCCTAAAGATGAACTTTATGAAAAAATGATTGGAAATTTAAATGAAGTAAAATCAAGAAAAGGAATTACAATAATTTTCACAAATGAAGGTAATAATGACAGCTTTGAAACTCTTGGTGATTTTGTTTTTAAAGTGCCCGATGTCAATAAGTATCTTCAACCAATTGTTTATGCGGTTCCATTACAATTATTAAGCTATTTTATTGCAGATTATAAAGGATGTGATATTGACCAACCAAGAAATCTTGCAAAAAGTGTTACAGTGGAGTAAATTATGTATGATTTACACACACATACAACATTTAGCGATGGAGAATTAATCCCCTCTGAACTTGTAAGAAGAGCTTATGTAAAGGGATATAAAGGAGTTGCCTTAACAGACCATGCTGATTTTACAAATTTTGAAATTATAATAAAAAATTGCCTGAAAATAAAAGAAGAATTAGTCAATCAATGGAACATAAAAGTTTTATGTGGAATAGAAATTACCCATGTTCCACCTGAAAAAATTGATATTTTAGCAAAAATGTCCAAACAAATTGGAGCAGATATTGTAGTTGTTCATGGAGAGACTATAGTTGAACCAGTTGCTGAAAAAACAAATTATTATGCACTGATTTCAGAATATGTTGATATTCTTGCGCATCCAGGAATTATCAGAGAAGAAGATGTAAAAATTGCTGTGAAAAATAATAAATATTTAGAAATAACAACAAGAAAAGGCCATTCTTTAACAAATGGCCATGTATTAAAACTTGCAAAAAAATATAATGCAAAATTTTTAATAAATAACGATGCTCATGCTCCACAAGATTTGGTTTCAATGGAAATTGCTGAAAAAATAATAATTGGAGCAGGAGGTGAAAGAGAAGATTTTCAAATTGCTATAAAAAATGCTGAAGAATTTTTTAAAAAGGGTTAAAGAAGATATAAATTGCTATTTTGAAAGGGATCCAGCAGCAAGAAGTATAATTGAAATTATATTCTGTTATCCTGGATTTCAAGCGACATTACTCCATAGAATTGCACACTTTTTCTGGCAAAAAAGATTATTTTTTATTGCAAGGTTTATCTCTCACATATCAAGATTTTTAACAGGAATTGAAATTCATCCAGGAGCTAAAATTGGAAGAAGATTTGTAATTGACCATGGTATGGGAGTTGTAATTGGGGAAACTTCTGAAATTGGAGATGATGTGACAATTTACCATGGTGTAACTCTTGGAGGCACCACCTGGAGAAAAGGGAAAAGACACCCAACAATTAAAAACAATGTTGTAATTGGAGCTGGTGCTAAAGTATTAGGAAATATAACAATTGGTGAAAATGTTAGAATTGGTGCAAATTCAGTTGTTGTTAAAGATGTTCCACCAAATTCAACAGTAGTTGGAGTGCCTGGAAAAACAGTAAGGAAAAAAATTAAAGAAGCACCTCTTGACCATCATTTATTGCCAGACCCAGAAGCAAAAGCTTTAACAGTTCTTATTGAAAAATTAATAAAAATTGAAGAAGAGATTAATTCGTTAACTGAATTGCATAAAAATGCGAAAAAAGAAATACTTAAAAACCTTAAAGACCTTGAAGAAATAAAAAAAACATTAAAGTAAATGGAAGTTGCAAGAATTTATAGAAATTATAAGCCTAAAATAGGTGAGTATAAGTTTAATATTACAATTAAAGAAAGTGACCTTTTTTTTGTAACAGATAAAGATGTTAAGGAAAAAGCTTATTTTTCCCTTTTGAAATATAGAAAAATTATTGAAGAGCATATAAAAGAATATCCAGAATTTTTTTCTTCATTAAAACCTTTGAAAATTCCAGAAAAACCTTTATCAAAGATTATTTTATCAATGTATAAAGCATCTGAAAAGGCAAATGTAGGTCCATTTTCAGCTGTTGCAGGAGCAATCTCTCAATTTGTTGCCTTAGATTTAAAAAAATATTGCAAAGAAATTTTAATAGAAAATGGAGGTGATATTTTCATTTATGGAAATAAAGATAGGATAGTTGCTTTAAAAGGAGTGAATAATCTAAATTTGGGAATAAAAATAAAAAAGGAAAAATTACCATTAGCTGTATGTTCATCTTCTTCAAAAATTGGTCATTCTTTAAGTTTTGGAAATGCTGACCTTGTTACTGTAATTGCAAAAGATGGAGCATTAGCAGATGCTTTTGCAACTTCAATCTGTAATAAAATTAAAAAAAAGTCTAATTTAACAAA
>CAZQKL010000044.1:0-15734 GCA_964593895.1 uncultured bacterium | reverse complement strand
AAATTTTAAAATTTATAATGACAGATTTTATAAAACCCTATTTTGTGAAGCAGGTGCAGTTGCAATTGATAAAGAAAAGTTTATTAAAATAAAAAAATTTGACAAAATATATAAACCGTTTTATTATGAAGACACAGAGATTTGCGTAAGAGCATGGGCAAATGGATATAAATGTGTATTTTATCCAAAAATAACAGTGTTACATAAGCATAAATCAACAATTGGAAAATATTATTCAAAATTTTTTATAAAACGAATTATGAGAAGAAATAGGTTTATTTTTTTATGGAGTGTATTGCCTTCTGATTATCTTATAAAAATTCACATTATAAATATATTTTTGAGACTGGTCTTATATACCATTAAAGGAGACTTTTCATATTTTTTAGGCTTATTTTCTGCGTTAAGATATTTAAATGAAATTAGGAAAAGAAGAGATTTGTATAAGGATTTTGATTTGAGATTAATAATTAAAGAAATAAATGAGGATTTAAAAAAATTGAAGGAGGGGAAAACTCATGAAAGAGATAGTAAAAAAGAGAAGTTCTGATAGTACAGCACAAAAAGTTTTAAAAATAGCAATTGAAAATGATTATGAAACAGTTTGGGAAAGATTAGCTTTACAAGAACCTCAATGTGGATTTGGATTGTTAGGTGTTTGTTGTAGAAATTGTATAATGGGGCCATGTAGAATTGATCCATTTGGAGAAGGACCTCAAAAAGGGGTATGTGGAGCGACTGCAGATACAATTGTTGCAAGGAATTTATTAAGATTTATTGCAGCAGGAGCTGCAGCTCATTCTGACCATGGAAGAAGGCCAGCATTACTTTTAAAAGAGGTAGCTGAAGGGAAAAATAAAGATTATGAAATTAAAGATGAAGAAAAATTGAAAAATGTTGCGAAAAGATTAGGTGTAAATATTGAGGGGAAAGATAAGTATGAAATAGCGAAAGAGGTTGCTGAGATAGCATTAAATGATTATGGTAAGCAAGATTCTTTCCCAATTAGGTTTTTGTTAAGTTATGCACCAAAAAAATTAATTGAGAAATATAAAAATTTAGAAGAGGTTTTATCTGAAAAATTAGGTAAAAAGATAGGGATAATACCAAGAAATATTGATAGAGAAATAGTTGATATTATGCATAGGACTCATATTGGAGTGGATAATGAACCAGTTTCATTGATTATGCAAGGTGTTAGAGCATCTCTTGGTGATGGATGGGGCGGTTCATTAATAGCGACAGAAATTCAGGATATTTTATTTGGAACTCCTAAAGTTCATACAATTGAGGCAAATTTAGGAGTTTTGAGTGAAGATGAAGTAAATATAATTATTCATGGACATGAACCAGTTTTATCGGAAAAAATTGTTGAAGCATCTCAAAAGCCTGAATTAATAGAATATGCAAGAAATAAAGGGGCTAAAGGAATTAATGTTGCTGGAATGTGTTGCACAGGAAATGAAATTTTAATGCGACACAATGTTCCAATAGCAGGGAATGAATTACATCAAGAGCTTGCAGTAATAACTGGAGCTGTTGAGGCAATGGTAGTTGATGTTCAATGTATATTTCCAGCATTGGCTAATCTTTCAAAATGTTTTCATACGAAATTTATATCAACAAGTGACCAGGCAGCTTTTCCAGGAGCAATTCATGTTCAATTTGAAGAAGAAAAGGCAAATGAAATTGCAGAAAAAATTGTTAAATTGGCTATTGAAAATTTTCAAAATAGAGACAAATCAAAGGTAAATATTCCAAAAGAAAAAAGCCCAGCAATTGTGGGATTTAGTGTTGAGCAGATTCTATCAGCACTTGGAGGAAGTGTAAAACCAATAGTTGATGCAATAAAAGAAGGAAAAATTAAGGGAGTAGCAGGAATTGTTGGTTGTAATAATCCAAAGGTTACACAAGATTACTTTCATGTTAATTTGGCAAAAGAGCTTATAAAGAGGGATATTTTAGTGATAGGCACAGGATGTTGGGCAATTGCAGTTGCAAAAACAGGATTATTATCATTAGATTCAAAAGAGCTTGCAGGAGAGGGATTAAGAAAAGTTTGTGAAGCTTTAAATATTCCACCGATGTTGCATATGGGAAGTTGTGTAGATTGTTCAAGAATGTTAGTTTTGGCAGGAGCTATTGCTGATTACTTGGGAGTTGATATTTCAGATTTACCATTATTTGGTTCAGCACCAGAATGGATGACAGAAAAAGCGGTATCTATTGGAACATATTTTGTGGCAAGTGGAATTCCAGTTCATTTATGGCCAATACCTCCAGTATTAGGTTCAAATGAAGTTGTAAAGATTTTAACAGAAACTGCAAAAGATATTTTTGGAGGATATTTTGTAATTGAAAGTGATTATATAAAAGCAGCTGAGATAATGGAAAAAAGAATTATTGAACAAAGAAAAAAACTATTAGGTGAATAGAAATGAAAAGATATGTAATAATTGGAGCAGGAAATTCAGGATTAACATGTGCAAAAACAATTAGAAAATATGATAAAAATTGTGAAATAGTTATGATTTCAGATGAAAATTATCCTCCATATTGTAGATGTTTGCTAACTTATTATATTGAAGATAAAGTAGATGAAAAGATTCTTTTTGAAAACAATAAGAAGATTTTAAAAAAATTTAACATAAATTTTATTCAAGGAGAAAGAGTTGAATACATAAATTCAACTTTGCAAAAAATAAAGTTGAGAAGTGGAAAGGAAATTGAATATGATAAATTATTTTTAGGGATAGGTGGAACTCCTAAAATTTCAAAATTTAGTAATGATAATTCAATCCTTGTTACTACATTAAGAAAATTTGATGAAGCAAAAATAATAAAAAGTCATTTTAAAAAGGGAAATACAGCGGTTTTGGAAGGAGGTGGACTTGTTAGTTTAAAAACATTATTAGCATTGTATGAAATTGGGGTAAAGATATATTGGGTGGTGAAATCTCCATACATTCTTTCATTTATTATTGACAGAGAATCAGCTCAAATAATTGAAGATTTTATACTTGAAAAAGGGATAAATTTAATTAAAAATGCTGAAATTATAGAAGTTAAAAATAAAATTGTGAAAATAAGTGATGGAAAAGAGATTAAAGCAGATGGGATAATTATTGGGAAAGGGGTTAAGGCATTACAAATTCCAGCAGATAAAGAATTTTTATTTGATGATGGATTTAAAGTTAATGAATATATGGAAACAAATATTGAAAATATTTTTGCAGGTGGTGATTGCACTATTGTATATGATATACCTCATGAAACACGAAGGAAAGTTGCATTATGGCCAGTAGCAGGAGAGCACGGTTATTTTGCAGGACTTAATATGCTTGGGATGAAGAGAAAGTATAAGGGTAGTGTTCAAGTTAATTCATTTTCAGTTTTTGCTAACAACATTATTGCAGGTGGAAAAAAAAGAATTTTTGATGATGAAAGAGAAAAGTATTATGAAGTATCTTTTAAAAAGGGTAAGGTATTTAAAAAATTTATACTGAGAAGGACAGACGATTCAATATGCGGATATGTATTTATAAATGATATCTTTAAATCAGGACCATTCTATTATGAAATAAAGGGAGGAGGGAGTTATGAAAGAAATTTTAATAGATATTGAAAAATGTATGGGCTGTAAGTCTTGTGAAATAGCATGCAGAGTTAGTCATTCACAAAGTAAAAATTTATATACAGCAATATTTGAGGAAAGATTACCACAGAGAAGGATATATGTGGAAAAAATTGAAGATATACCTGTACCTTTTAATTGTAGACATTGTGAAGATGCACCATGTGTTATAGCTTGTATGACAGGAGCATTATTTAAAACAGAAGATGGATTAACAATGTATGATGAGTCAATTTGTGTAGGTTGCTTTATGTGTGTAATGATATGTCCATTTGGCATAATAAATAAAAATAGATACGAAAAGAAAATAATAAAATGTGATAGATGTCCAGATAGAGAAATCCCAGCATGTGTTGAAGCATGTCCAACAAAAGCTTTAAAATTTAAAGAAGTAGAAGATTTTTCCAAAGAAAAAAGAAAAAAATACTTGACAGAAATTTTAGTTTAATCAAAATGATAATCAATATTAAAAAAGGAGGTGATTAAATGGAAGAAAAAAAGAAAATGGTAATTGAAGCTTTTAAAAAAATTGGAAAACCTGCAAGACCTGGTGATATTCAAAAAGAAACAGGATTAGAAAAAAAAGAAGTTTCAAAAATTATAAAAGAGCTAAAAGAAGAAGGTGTAATTTACGTTCCAAAACGATGTTATTATGCAATTAAAGAAGATTAATTTTTCCGGCAGTTTTGCCGGATTTAAATTAAATTATTTAAAAGATATATATCTTGTTGGAGGTGCTGTCAGGGATTTATTATTAGGCAAAAATATAAATGATTTAGATTTTGTTTGTAAATGTGATTTAAATTCCTTTGAAAAAGTAGCAAAAATTTTTTTTTATAAGAATTTTAGGAAAAAACCTTTTTTAATTGGAAAGGAATTCCCTCCAACTTATAGGGTTGTATTAAATGGAAAAACAATAGATTTAACTTTTTTAATTAAAGATTTTGAAATTGATGCAAAAAGAAGAGATTTTACAATAAATGCGATTTATTTAGAGCTTGAAAATAATAAAATTATTGACCCTTTAAATGGTGTTAATGATTTAAAAAAAAAATTAATAAGAGTATGCTCTGAAAAATCTTTTATTTTAGACCCTTTAAGAATATTAAGATGTTTTAGGTTATTTGCAAATTTAAATGATTTTAAAATAGAAAAGAATACTTTCAAGTTATTAGTAAAAGAAAAGCACTTAATAAAAAAGGTTGCAAAAGAAAGGATAAGAGAGGAATTTGATAAAATAATTTTAAGTAAAAAAAATTATCAAGTTTTTTTGATTTTAAATAGAATAAGTTTACTAAATGAAATAATTCCTGAATATAATCGTGAAAATATTCCATACATAAAAAAAATTTTTGATGGATTAAATGAAGAAGAAATTAAAATATTTGTTTATGCATTATTGGTTAATAAGGTTAATAAAACATTATTAAAATTTTCAAATTACGAAAAAAAGCTAATTATTTTTTTGCAAAATGGGATAAAAACTATTTCATCATTAAGTTCAGAAAAGAAGATAAAAGAGTTTATCCTTGAAAATAAAGATAATATATCAATTTTAATTAAATTTATAGAAAAATTTTTCCCTTCATTAGAAAATTTTTCTATTCTTAAAAAAAGTTTTAATGATTTTTTGGAAAAGAAGGAATTAATTTTTAATTTAATTAATGGGCATGACGTTATTAATGCAGGAGTTCCCGAGGGAAAGAGCGTAGGGAAAATTTTAAAAAATATTCGTTTATTAATTTTTTTAGGAAAAATCAAAAATAGAGAGCAAGCACTTAAAATGATAAATTTTTTTCTTGACAACTAATTACAAAATAGCTATAAAGTGACTACATAAAAATTATAAGGAGCAAAAAATGAGATATTCTGAAACAGGATATTATTTAGAAGTAGACCTTTCCACTGGAAATATTGAAAGGATTGAATCTGACCCTAAATGGTCAGAATTATTAATTGGTGGACTTGGCACAAATGCAAAAATTATGTGGGATAACGTCCCTCCAGATACAGACCCATTTTCAGAAGATAATTTATTAATTTTTGGAGCTGGTCTTCTTGATGGAACTATATGCACAGGTGCAAATAGAACTATAATGACGACAATTTCTCCTCAAACACGATATCTTGGTTTTTCAATGATGGGTGGTTTTTTTGGTCCAGAATTAAAATATGCTGGTTATGATAAGATAATTATTAAAGGTAAAGCAGATAAACTTGTGTATTTATTGATAACTGATGAAAAAGTTGAAATAAGAGATGCTTCTCATTTAAAGGGGAAAGGAGTTTATGAAACAGCAAAAATTATACAAGAAGAACTTGGTGACCCTCAAGTTCAAGTTGCTGCTATTGGTCTTGCTGGTGAAAATAGAGTATTTTTTGCATCAATAGAGCATGCTCGTTCAAGTGCAAGTAGGCTTGGAATTGGTGCGGTTATGGGTAGTAAAAATTTAAAAGCAATAGCAGTGAGAGGGAAAAAGGATATAAATATAGCTAAACCAGATGCATTATGGAATGAAGTAAAAAAAGTTTTAGACTATATCCAATGGAGAATAGAACATCCAATTAAAGGAGTTCCTCCTATTCTTGCCTACATTGGTTCACCTCAAGAGATGAAATTACATGATGAAAAATGGCATACAACAGGTTTTGCATGGGGACACGCAAGGGTTAGAAGAAAAGATTTCTGGACAGAGGAAATTGCTAAAAAATGGTCAAAAACTCAAAGTGAAGCGATAGAAAGGTTAATTAGCTGTTATAATTGTCCTTTAAGATGTGGAGCAATAATAAAGCATCCAGGACTACCAACCTATAGATACATGATGAAATGTTATTCAAAATTAACATATGTAATGGCAGCAATGGTTGATGATCTTGCCTTTGGATTTGAAATAGCTGGAAAAGCACAAGAATATGGAGTTGATGGATTTACCACACCTCAAGTAATGGCTTTTGCAATTGAATTGTATGAAAATGGAATTTTAACAGATAAAGACTTACCAAATTTCCCAAAGGATAATGCTCAAAGATTTCATTATTTACTTGATAAAATAGTTAGAAGGGAAGGAATTGGGGATATTCTTGCTGATGGTGTTTATTGGGCAGCTCGTAAAATTGGCAAAGGAGCTGAAAAATTTGACCACAATACAACTAAAAAACATGAGCAGATGGTTATAAAACTTGGAATGTTAAATCCAATATATTACTTAATGTATGCAACTGGAGAAAAAGGAAATATCACTCAAATTGAAGGTCAAATTCCTCAAGAACCTCTTCCACACGATTATAGAGAAGAATTTGTAAAAGATTGGCCTCAATGTCCAGATGAAGAATTTAAAGAATTCATTCTAAAATGGGAGAGAAAAGGAGAATACGCTTTCCCATATTATCCAGGTCCTCCACTTGTGTATAAACTTGTTGAATGGCAGGAAACAATGCATTATATAGATGATTGCACTGGAATATGTGCAGGCCTTTCTTCATTCCCAATAAAACCTCCTTATCATATTTTTAATCTTCCAAAAATAATTTCTGCTGCATCAGGATATGAATTTGATAAAGATTCTTTATGGGAAGCTGCAAAAAGAGTTAGAAATCTTGTTAGAGCAATAAATGTTGCAAGAGGATTGCGAAGGGAGGAGGAAAAGCCACCTGAAGACCACTGGAAAAAAAGATTTCCAGAATATGAGAAAAAATTACTTGATGGTTACTATGAATTTAAAGGTTGGAATTTACAAGGCATTCCTAAAAAGGAAACTCTTGAAAAATTGCAATTAGGATTTGTTGCTGAAGGATTGGAGAAAATGGGAATTTATGACGAAACAAAAGAATAATTTTAAATAAAGGAGATTAATGGTGGAAGGAGAAAAAGGAAAGAAAAAAGTTAAAGTTATTACAATTAATGCAGATGAATGTAATGGATGTAGAGCATGTGAGGCCATTTGCGCTGCATTTCATTCTGACCCTAAATATGGAACTGTAAATCCAGCAAGAGCAAGAATAAAGGTCCATTGGGACCCATTGAGAAATTTATATATGCCAGTTTACGCTGGGCCAAATGTTAATGCAGAATGTATGGGGAGAGATAAATATATTATTGATGGTAAAGAGTATGACGAGTGTCTATTTTGTAGAGCAACAGCATGTCCTTCAAGAGATTTATTTTTAGAACCTGATTCTAAATTACCAGTTAAGTGTGATATGTGTGAAGAATTAGAAGGGAAGGAAGAGCCTTTATGTGTTCAGGTTTGTCTTGTTGACGCTCTAAAATATGAAGAAAGAGAAGAGGAGATGGAAGAGGAACCAAAAGTTGAGGAACTTGAAATGAGTCTTGATTATCTTGCAAATAAGTTTGGTTGGGAAAAAATAATTGAAACAGCAGAAAAATTAAAATTAGCAAAACAGGAAGAATAGGGAAAATATCATGGAAAATGTTGCAGAATATAAAGAAATAATTGAAGTTATTAAAGACCAGGGTGGTGAGGTTTTTAAATTCTGTTATCAATGTGGGAAATGTGATACTGTTTGCCCTTGGACCAGAGTGACAAAGTTTAGTATGAGAAAAATAGTAAGGCAAGCTGCTTTTGGTATGACTGAAATAGAAAATGATGATATCTGGAGATGCACAACTTGTGGAAGATGTCCACAGAATTGCCCAAGAGATGTCCAGCAGATAAGATTAACTGTTTCTTTAAGAAGGGTAGCAGCTGAATATGGGGTATTTCCAGAATCTGTAAAACCTGTAAGGTCAATAGTTGGAAGTTTAACAGGAGATGGGAATCCTTTAAACGGTGAAAGGAGTAAAAGAGGAGAGTGGGCAAAAGGATTAGGGGTTAAAAAGTTTAATGAAGATACAGAATATCTTTACTTCCCAGGTTGTTATATTTGTTATGACCCAAGAATGAGAAAAGTAGGAGAAGCAACAGTAAAGATTTTAAAAAAAGCAGGAGTAAATTTTGGAATTCTTGGAGAAAAAGAGAATTGTTGTGGTGAAAGTATCAGAAAAACTGGTGAAGAAGATTTATATAAAGAACTTGCAAAAGAAAATATTAAAAATTTTATTACCGCAGGAGTAAAAAAGATAATAGTTTCCTCTCCTCATTGCTTCCATACATTTAAAAATGAATATCCAGATTTTTGTGTTAATTTTGAAGTTATTCATATAACCCAATTTATTTATCAATTATTACAAGAAGGGAAATTACAGATAAATGGAAAATATGAAAAAACGATTACATACCATGACCCATGCTATTTAGGAAGACATAATGGAGTTTTTAATGAACCACGAGAAATTTTGAAAGCTATTCCAGGGATTAAATTTGTAGAAATGGATGAAGCATATGAGAATAGTTTATGTTGTGGTGGTGGAGGGGGAAGAATTTGGATGGAAACTGAAAAGGAAGAAAGATTTTCAAATTTAAGAGTTGAACAAGCGGTTAACAAAAATGCAGATATTCTTGCTACTGCCTGCCCATATTGTATAAATATGCTTGAAGATAGTAGAGTTGTAATGGGCTATGAGGATAAAATTGAGATTAAGGATATTACAGAAATAGTCGCTCAAGTTATATAATATAAGTTTGTAAAGTTGAAAAAAGGGAGATTAAAATGATAGAAATTAGATATGGAGAAGATAAGTTGTTTTTAACAATTCCAAAATCTTTAATAAATGATAAAAACATACGAAATTTTTTACAATATATAAGAGTAAAGGAAATTGTTAATAAATCTAATGCAACAGATAACGATATTAAAGATTTGGCTTTTTTAATAAAAGAAGAAGGAAAAAAAGAATTACTGCAACTATTAAATGAAAAATAAAATTGTTGTTGATGCAAATATTATATTTTCTGCAATGTTAAAGAGAAACAATAGATTTTTAGAAATTTTATACGATGATAGAAATGAATATTATAGTCCAAATTTTATTATTGTTGAGTTATTTAAAAATAAAGAAAAAATTAAAAACTTTACAAAATTAAAGGATTTAGAATTGATTGAAATATTTAAAAGCTTGATAGAATTGATTAATTTTATACCTCTAAAAGAAATAGATAATAAAAGTTTAAAAATCGCAAAAGAGATAACACCTGACTTATTGGATGTTCCATTTGTAGCACTTACATTATTTTTAAATGCAAAACTTTGGACAGGTGATATTAAATTATGTAATTCCCTTAAAGAAAGAGGTTATAATATTTGCATTAAAACATCTGAATTAATAGAGTAAAATGAAAAATCGGGAGATTAAAAAATTTAAGTGTTTAAAATTTTTAGATGGTAGATGGAAAGAAGAGGAGGTTTCAGTTCCAAATGAAGTTGAATTGAAGATTTTTTTAAATAGCAAAAAATTTGTAAATATTTTATGCACTCCAGTTGATATAGAAAATTTAATTATTGGTTTTTTATTTGTAGAGGGAATAATTGAAAAGTATGAAGATATAAAAGAAATTGATATAGATGAAGAAAATTTTAAAGTATCAATAACAATTGATAAGGAGTTAAATTTTTCAAAAGATGAATTAACTTATGCTTCAGGATTTGGAAAAGGAATAATATTCAGAAAAGTGGGAAAAGTAGTTAATACAGATTTAAAAATAAAACCAATGGAAATATTGCAATTAATGGAAAAATTTCAAAATTGTGGGAAAATTTACAAAATTAGTGGAGCGGTGCATGCTTCATGTTTAGCTTCAAATGAGAAAATAATTACTATAAAAGAAGATATAGGAAGGCATAATACTGTGGATAAAATTATTGGAGAATGTGTAAAAAAAAATATTAATACAGAAGATAAAATTATTTTTACTACAGGAAGAATTTCCACAGAAATGCTTATAAAATCATCACGAATTAAAATTCCAGTTGTTATTACAAAAAAGAGTCCAACAGCAAAAGCAGTAGAGCTTGCAAAACAACTTGGGATTACAATAGTTGGAAAGGTTAGAGATAATTCTTTTATTGTTTTTTCAAAAAAAGAAAGAATTATGGAGGCATAAATGAATATAACTGAAAAATTTGGAGATGTTTTAGTTGTCGGTGGTGGTATAAGTGGCATACAGGCTTCTTTAGATTTAGCTTCTTCAGGATTTAAAGTTTATCTTGTTGAAAAAGGTCCATCTATTGGTGGGAAAATGGCTCAGCTTGATAAAACTTTTCCCACAAATGATTGTTCTACATGAATTCTTGCACCTAAAATGGTCCAGGCGGACCGACATTCAAATATTGAAATTTTAACTTATACAGAGATAGAAACTGTAGAAGGTGAAGCTGGAGATTTTAATGTAGTATTAAAGAAAAAACCAAGATATATAATTGAAGATAAATGTACAGGATGTAATACTTGTGTAGAATACTGTCCGGTTCTTGTGCCTGACCCATATAATCAAAATCTTTCAAAAAATAAAGCAATTCATATCTATTTTTCTCTTGCAGTTCCATTAATAACTTACATTGATGAAAATTGTCTTTATTTAAAAGAAAAAAAGTGTAGAGTTTGTGAAAGTGTTTGTGAAAATAAGGCTATTGATTTTACACAAAAAGAGGAAAAAATAGAATTAAATGTTGGAGCAATAATTTTATCCCCTGGATTTGAAATATTTGACCCTTCACTTAGACACGACTATGGTTATGGAATATATAAAAATGTTATAACCAGTCTTGATTTTGAAAGATTGCTCTCATCAACTGGGCCTTTTGAAGGTGAAATTAGAAGACCTTCTGATGGTAAGCATCCAAAAAAAATTGCATGGATTCAATGTGTAGGTTCAAGACAAGTTAATCCACCAGGTGGTAATCCATACTGTTCAGCTGTTTGCTGTACATACACTCAAAAACAAGTAATTCTTACTAAAGAACATGATGAAAGTGCTGAAATTTTTGTTTTTCATAATGATATAAGAGCTTATGGAAAAGATTTTGAAAGGTATTTTCAACGAGCTGAGGCATTAGAAGGAGTTAAATTTATAAGAAGTTATGTCTCAGTTGCAAGAGAAATTCCTGAAAATGGAAATATTGTTATAAGATATTCAACCCCAGATGAAGGAGTAAAAGAGGAGGAATTTGAACTTGTTGTTTTATCTGTTGGAATAAGTTATCCTAAAGATGGGGTTAATTTAGCAAATAAATTTGGAATTAATTTAAATGATTATAAATTTTGTGAAGTTGAAAAAACAAATCCAATAAAAACTAAAAAGGAAGGAATATTTGTAAGTGGTGCGTTTCAAGGCCCTGTTGATATTCCAGAATCAGTTTATTCAGCAAGCGGAGCAAGTTCTTTATGTGGAGAGTTATTAAATTATAGAAGGGGAAAATTAACAGTTGAAAAAAAATATCCTCCTCAAATTGATGTTAGTGGTAAGCCTCCAAGAATTGGAATTTTTGTTTGCCATTGTGGTGCGAATATTGGAAGAGTTGTAAATGTTCCAGAGGTTGTTGAATACGCAAGTAAACTTCCAAATGTTGTACATTCTCAGGAACAATTATTTTCTTGCACTACAAATTCAGCAAAAGAAATAATTGATACAATTCATGAAAAAGATTTAAATAGAGTAATTATTGCTGCATGTTCTCCAAGAACTCTTGAGCCATTATTTAGAGATACTTTGCAAGAAGCAGGTCTAAATCCATATCTTCTTGAAATGGTAAACATAAGAGAGCATTGTTCTTGGGTTCATCAAAAAGAGAAAGAGCTTGCTACTGAAAAAGCTAAAGAAATAATAAGAATGGGGGTTGCAAGGGCTAATCATCTTGAACCATTACAAGAATTTGAACTTCCTGTTGATAAAAGGACATTAATTATTGGTGGTGGTGTTGCTGGGATGGTATGTGCATTATCTATAGCAAAACAGGGATATGAAGTTTTCATAGTTGAAAAAGAGAAAGAACTTGGAGGAATGGCAAATAGATTGTATCAAACAATTGATGGAATTGATGTTCAAAAATTTTTAAAGGAATTGAAAGAGAATGTTTATAAAAATCCAATAATTCATGTTTATACTAATGCTGAAATAATTGATGTATCAGGTTATATTGGAAATTTTGAAACAAAAATTAAGATTAAAAATAAAGAAAAAACAATAAAGCATGGAGCTTGTGTAATTGCAATTGGTGCAGAAGAGTATAAACCAAAAGAGTATTTATATGGAGAAAATGAAAATGTGTTAACTCAGGTTGAACTTGGAGAATTGATTGTTAAAAATGAGGAAAAGATTAAAAATATTCAAACTGTTGTTATGATTCAATGCGTAGGAAGCAGAAATGAGGAGAGAAATTACTGTAGTAGGGTTTGCTGTTCTCATGCTATAAAAAATGCATTAAAACTGAAAGAGATAAATCCTGATATAGACGTTTATATTTTATATCGTGATATGCGAACTTATGGATATTATGAAAATTATTATAGAAAAGCAGCAGATAAAGAAGTTAAATTTATAAGATATGAAGTAGAAAATCCTCCAAAGGTTGAAGCAAAAGATAATGGAATAAATATTATTGTTTATGACCCCATTTTACAGAAAGACCTATTAATAGAAAGTGATTTATTAATACTTTCTTCAGCAGTAATTCCAGCAAAAGACTCAGAAAAAATAGCTCAACTTTATAAAGTTCCATTAAATCCAGATGGTTTCTTTAAAGAAGCTCATGTAAAATTAAGACCAGTAGAATTTGCAACAGAGGGAGTATATTTATGTGGAACTGCTCATTATCCAAAGCATATTAATGAGGTTATATCTCAAGCTTATGGCGCTGCTGGAAGGGTTTTAACTTTACTTACTCATGATACTGTTGTTGCTTCTGGTTCTGTATGTGTTGTTGATGAAAATAAATGTATCGGTTGTGGTGCATGTATTCAAGTATGTACTTATGGAGCAATTGAATTTAAGATGACAAAATTTGGTAAAAAAGCAGTTGTTAATCCAATATTATGTAAAGGTGATGGATTATGTAATTCAAAATGCCCAACAGGAGCAATTCAACTTAAACATTACAAAGATGAACAATTACTTGTTCAGATTGATGCATTAACAAAGGAAGAAATTCTTGAATTAATAGAAAAAGCTGGATAAAAAATTTCAAGGAGATGTAAATGGCAGATATAAAATTTCGTCCTAAAATTGTAGGTTTTGTATGTTATTGGTGAGGATATGGAGCAGCTGATTTGTCTGGAGTTTCCAGACTTCAATATTCTCCAGAGATAAGATTAATAAGGGTAATGTGTAGTGGAAGAGTTGATATGGAATTTATTTTTAAAGCTTTTTTAAATGAAATTGATGGAGTTTTCATAGTTGGATGCAGACTTGGTGAATGTAATTATACAACTCATGGCAATTACCATGCTTTAAACATAGTGCATTTATGTAAAAAGATATTAAAGTATATTGGCATAAATGAAGAAAGATTGGAAATTGAATTTATGAGCTCTGCAGATGGAATAAAATTTGCAGAATTTGCTAAAAAATTTACAGAGAAAATAAAAAATATTGGCCCTATTGAAAAGGATGAAGAGATAAAATCTAAAATTGAAAAGGTGATTAAATTAATACCATATATAAAAATTGAAAAAAAAGATAAACTTGCAAAGACATTTGAAAAAGTTGAAGAATATGAAAATTTATATTCAGATAAGGAAATAGAAGAATTATTAACAGATGCAGTTTCGTATTATATAGACCCAGAAAAATGTAAGGCTTGTGGAATTTGTAGAAGAAGGTGTCCAGTTGGTGCAATAATTGGGGAGAAAAAAGTTATACATGTAATTGATCAGGAAAAATGTATAAAATGTGGAACCTGTTATGAAGCATGTCCTCCAAAATTTAAAGCGGTTATGAGAATAAAAGGAGAACCTGTTCCAGAACCATTACCATTAGAAAAAAGAAAAATAAGTTAACGAGGTTAATCATGGAAAAATTTAAAGTTAGATTAATGGAGCCTGAAGATTTTAATGATGTTTTGGCAATTGATGAAAAAGTGAATAAAGTCAGAAGAGAAGAATACTATAAATTAAAATTTGAAAAACTTGTAAAATCTGGTGATTATGTTCCAACATCTCTTGTAGCTGAGGATGAAAACGGTAAAATTGTTGGATTTATAATGGGAGAGCTTTTTATTGGTGAATATGGGATTTCAGAAGATAGAGCAAAGCTTGACACAATAGGTGTAGACCCTGAATACCAAAATAAGGGAATTGGACAATTGCTTTTAAAAGAGTTTATGCAACACTTAAAATCTCTTGGAGTTGAAAAAATAAGCACGCTTGTTGATTGGAATGATATAGAACTTATAAAGTTTTTTAGTGCAAATAATTTTGAACCTTCAAAAACTATTCATTTAGAATTAAAAATTTAAAGCTCTTTTTTTAAATTTATAAATTCACTTCTATCAAATCCAAGTGTTTTAAAAAATGATAATAAATCAACAGAATCCCACTTTACTGATGTATAGATATGTTTAATTCCAGCTTTTTTATACTCCTTAAAAACATATTCAGCTAATTTTTTACCTATTCCCATTCCCATATATTTTGGATGCACTCCAACTGTTGCAATCCAAGCTCCTTTATCTATTCCAAAACCTCCACAAATTATGTAACTTATCATGTATCCAACTATTTTTCCGTCAATTTCAGCAACAAAGCATATATCTTCATTTCTTAAATGTGATTTTATTATATGGTAAAAATCTATATCTTGGTGTTTTGTAATTTTTTTCTGAATTTCTTCAATGAATTTTGCGTCTTCAGGTTTTATTTTTCTTATCTTTATATTTTTAATCATTTTTTAATCTATTCTTATTATTTTAACTTTATGTCCAACCCAATCTGGAGGAAGATAAACTCTTCCACAATTCCCACTCTGTTTTACGACTTTTTCAATCATTTCTTCCCCATAAACTTCAAATTTAACTTTTCTTTCTTTTTCAAAAGTTTCTTCTTTTGTTGTGGATTTCTTTTTTGACATATAAAATTTAATAACTACAATGTAGCTACTTGTCAAGTTTAATTTTTTAATTCTTCAAGAATCTTCTCAGAAGTTATTGGCAAACTTCTAATTCTTTTTCCAGTAGCATTTGCTATTGCATTTGCAATTGCAGGATTTAC
>CAZQKL010000043.1:14955-16134 GCA_964593895.1 uncultured bacterium | reverse complement strand
GAAAATATTGGAAGGATTTTAAAAGCAACCTTTCCTTTTTTCTGTATAATGATACTAATGGTTGTGATTTTAACTGTTTTTCCAGATATTGTATTCTATCTACCAAGTAAAATGATTGGTAAATAAAAAGTTATGGAGTAACTATCTTTTCAGCTTCAATAAGAGTATTTTGTATATCAAACATATTTGATATTATTCCAACTTTAATTTTATCTTTGACATTATAATAATCAAGACATGTGCCACATACTAAAATTTCTATGTTAAATTTTTCATTTAAAATTTTTAACTCTTCAATAATTTCACTTCCTTCAACTGTTAAAAAAACTCCTGAATTAACAAAAACAATTCTTTCTGGTTTTTTGGGATTATCAATTAATGTTTTAAAAAATGCTCTTATTAAAATTTTTCCAAGCTCTTCATCACCAACACCCATTGAATTTTTGTTAATAAACAAAAGGTATTCTCCTTTTTCTTTATTATCTTCCTGAGGTAATTCGCATGTAAAACCTTTTGTTATTGTTAGTATAAAAATGTTATCTTTTTTTTCAACCTCAACAGAGCAACCATATTTTTTAGCAAATCTTTCAACATTATTTTTTGAAACTTCATTATCCACTTCAACAACAACTATTCCTTCATCAATTTCATCTAATGCTTTTTTTGTTTCAACTACAGGAGTTGGACATGGTTTTCCTTTCAAATCAAGATGTTTAGTCATTTATCCCTCCTTTTTCAACATCAGCTCTCAATCTATCAATATTTTCCTGTTCACTAATAAAAATTATTGTATCACCTTCTTCAAAAACATAATCGTAATTTGGATTAAATACCATTTTTCCATCTTTTTTCTTTATTGCTACAACAATTGCATTATATTTTTTTCTTATTTCAGATTGCGCAAGATTTTTTCCAATTAAATATGAGTTAGGTGGAATTTTAACCTCATCCATCTCTATTTCATTAATCAAAGTATCATGATATGTAAAATCAAGAAAATCTGTAACACTTGGTTTTAAAAGAGCTTTTGCCATTCTCATAGCACCGATTTTGTATGGAGAAAAAACTTTATTTGCTCCTGCTCTTAGTAATTTTCTTTCAGAACTTTCAAGACTTGCTCGTGAAAGAACATAAATATCTTTATTTAATTGCTTTGCTGTAAGCACAATAAATAGATTG
>CAZQKL010000043.1:0-14945 GCA_964593895.1 uncultured bacterium | reverse complement strand
AAGAGCTGCAATCAAAGCTTTTGCTCTTTCAATTCCAGCTTCAAGTAATGTTTCATCATCAGTTGCATCTCCAAGAAGAAATGGAATTTTTAATTTTATAAGCTCATTTAAAAGTTCATTATTACTATCAACAACAACTACTTCTTTTTTAGCTTTCAATAGTTCTTGAGTAATTATTTTTCCAATTCTTCCATATCCACAAATTATGTAGTGGTCCTTCATTTCACTAATTAATTTTATCATCTTGTTTCTCCTGAATCTTAATGTAACAATATTTTCAAGGAAATTTTCAGTTAATACTTTTAATGTGTAACCAGTCCCTGCAAATCCAATTAAAATTACAAATATTGTATAAATTCTTCCAGCAGTATGAAGTGGTCTAATCTCACCATAACCAACAGTTGTAATGCTGATAAATACCATATAAATTGCATCAATAAAAGAATAGTGTTCTAATATCATATAACCTGAAGCAGAAACGAGAATAAAAAGAAAAAAGAATAAAACAATATAAATTAACTGTTTTCTTTTTTCCATTTTTCAGTTAAATAAAATATTTTTGCTGAATTTTCAAGTGCTGTTGTTAAATAGAAAGCTTTTTCAACTGATGAACTCCATGCAAAAACTCCATGGGACTTAATAATTGCAACGGGATATAAATTTGCTATCTTACCAATTTTATCTGCAACTTCTTTTGAACTTATTGTTTTTTCAGCTGAAATAATTGGAACTTCTTTTAATACAAATTTACCTTCTGAATCAATCGGAATAAATCTATCCTTAAGAAAAAAACTTAAAATTATTGAGTAAACAGGATGGGTATGAATTACCGCTTTTGCATTTGAATTTTTATAGATTGCTTCATGCACAACTGTTTCCATTGATGCTTGGTGTAAATTTTTATCTTTTTTATCCCCAATTTCAACACAGGTTAAATCTTTTGACGTTAACCTTCCGAGCATTGTCCCAGATTTTGTTATTAAAATATTTTCATTTACTCTAACACTTATATTACCAGCATGAGAAGAAACCAATCCTTTTTCATCAATTAACTTTCCAAAATATATTATTTCATTTGCTATTTTCACCTTTTATCTCCTCAATCTTTTTCTTTACATATATTTTTCTTGGGTCTCCATCTGGCAATCTATAGTAAATATACTTGTATTCTTTCAAAGCTGATGTATTGTCGCCAAGCATCTCAAATATATTTCCTGCTCTAAATGAGCTTTGTATATTCCATTTTGAAAATTCTTTAAATTTGTATCTAATTTTTAAAAAGTATTGCAATGCATTAAATAATTTTTTTTCTTTAAAATAGATTTCTCCAATCCAATAAAGAGCTTCAACTTTTTTCTCTTTATCCTTAGTTTTTTCAATGAATAATTGGTATCCTTTCAAAGCATAATTGTATTCACCTAAATTATCAAGATAAAAACTTGCTGTAAATAAATTTTCTAAATTATCAAAACCTTCAGAAAAGTTTTCTATAAATTTTGATAAATATATTTTTGCTTTTTTTGTTAATCCTGTTTTATAAAAAGATTTTCCCATTATGAAATTGTACTGGTTTGGAAGGGAAAAATTTTTATATTTAGATTCAAGTGAAATAATTTTTTCAAAATCATTATTTTGGAGATAATATTTTACAACACTTAAATATGCTTTTTGGAATTCAAGTAGATAAATTGAGTTGTATGGGAATTCTAAAAATTTTTTATAATAAAAAATTGCTCTTTTATATGCATGAGTATTTTCTAAAATTTCAGCAATTTTAAAATATAAAATAGGTTGAGAGGTTAATTCATATCTATTTTTCTCAATTAAGTTATCAATTTCTTTATATTTTTTCCTTTTTAAAAAAATCTTTATTTGAGAAAATAATTCTTTTCTTATCTCATTTGATGGTTTAATTGTAAGTAACATTAAACAATTCTTATCATTGCAATAGTTTTTAATTAACTCTAAAGTTTCTTTTGTTTTATACAATGGCAAAAATTTCTTTAATGTGTCATAGTCTTTCAATTTAAACGAATTTTCAATTATGAACTTTACTGCTTTAAGTGATAAATAAGAATTTGGATTTAAATTATAAAGTCTTAAAAAATAAATATTTGATTTTAATGGTTTTTTTTCTCTATAAAATATTAAACCAACCCAATAAAGGGCTTCTTCTTTTAATGTTTCTTGCTTTGTTAATTCAATAATTTTTAAAAATTCCTTTTTAGCTCTTTTCAAATCATTTTGGTATAGATATGCTAACCCAATCTTTAACCATACTGAATAATCTTTTTTATTGTAAGAAATATACATTTTATAAAACTTCACACTATTTTCAAAATCATTCGCTTTAAAATAAATATCTCCAATACTTTTTAAAATAAAACTATCTTGCTTTTTCTTAACAGGAAGAGAATTTTCATATATGGCTAAAGCTCTCTGTAGTTGATTAGTCTTAAAATAGATTTCTCCAATTTTAAATAAATATTTCCTATTTTTTGACAAAAGATAAAGATAGTTATAATACTCTACCGCTTTATTATAATTTTCATTTTCCTCCTCTAATTGTGCCAAATTTTTATAAATTTTTTTTAACTCAATGTAGTTTTGTGTGTAAGCAATTATTTTTTTAAAAAATAATGTAGCTTTATTTAAATCTCCAATTTTCTTATAACATAATCCTGCAAAATAGATTGATTTAATGTAAAACTCTTCACTATCCTGAATATCTATAGATTTTTCAAAAAATTTAACTGCATTTATAAATTCACCTTTTTTAAAAAGAGTTAATCCCAAATAAAAGTTAATTTTACTTGTATCTTTTAATTTGTCTGCTTTTAAAAAATTATTATAAGCTTCTAAAAATAACCTTTTTTTTAAAAAAACTTTTCCTAAATAGAAAAACTTTTCAAAACAATTTTCAGCGTTATCTAATCTTAATATAGCTTCATCATACTTTTTATACTTTATAAGCACAACAATATTATTATAAAACTTCTGTTTATAATTTTCAGTAAATGGATATATTTTAATAGCTTGGTCAATTTTCTTTGTTAAAATTAAACAGTTATAGATATAATCTTTAGCTTCTTTTGAATTTGACTTCTGAAAATATAATAATGCCTGATTGTAGTTACCTTTTTTGTATTCAATTAAACCAATTAAAAAATAGTCGTTTAACTTAAATTTCTTGTATAAATTTTCAGCCCTTTTTATATCTCCAATGTAAATGTATGATAAAACCAATGTTTTTTTAGATGATAAATCCATATCTTTTAATTTCAATAAATATTTAATTGCTGAAGCATAGTCATAATTTTCAAAATATAGATTTGCTTTTAGAAGATTTTTTAAATTATTAAATTTTGACTTTTGCTCTTGAGTTAAAATTAGAGTATCAATTTTTTTTATTAAAATTTCAGCTAATTTATATTTTCTCAATTTAATACTTGATTTTAGGTATAAAAGCAAAATATCAGGGTCTACCTCATCTAAATCCAAATTTTTAATTATTGCACTAAAATCATTTAAATTATCGTAAAGTTGCAAACAGACCTTTTTTATTTTAAACGATTTATTATCAATGTTTTTACAAAACTTCTTGGCGGTAATAAAGTAATTATTTTTTATTAAATTTTTTAAAAAAGTTAAATTATCTTCTGCAAAAACTATGTTTAAACTTAAAAAAAGATAAAGGGTTAAAATTAACACTCTTTTCATTTTTCTCTCCCAAAATACAAAATTTTGTAACTTCAACAATATACAGTATTTTTAGAAAAATCAAGATATAATTTTCTTGCAAAAAAGGTTTTCATGTGTTAATGGAAAAGCCACTTTAAAAAATAATAAAGGAGGAAAATAGAATGGAAGTAAAAGCTCCAATGGTTGGAAAAATTTTAAAGGTAAATGTAAATGTTGGTGACAATGTCGAAGAGGGTGATGAAATTGTAATCTTGGAAGCAATGAAAATGGAAATGCCTATTCCAAGCCCATGTTCTGGAACTGTTAAAGAAATTAAAGTAAAAGAAGGTGATAATGTTGAAGCTGAACAGGTAATTGCAATTATTGAATAATTTTTAAGGAGTAATTTTATGGCAGCTCAAAAAGTAAAAATTACTGATACAGTTTTGAGGGACGCACATCAGTCCCTCCTTTCAACAAGAATGAAAACAAAAGATATGCTTCCAATAATTGATAAAATGGACCAGGTTGGTTACTGGTCCGTTGAGATGTGGGGTGGAGCAACTTTTGATACATGTTTAAGATATTTAAAAGAAGACCCTTGGGAAAGGTTAAGAGCATTAAGAAAAAAATTTAAAAATACAAAATTACAAATGCTTTTAAGAGGACAAAATATTGTAGGATACAGACATTATCCAGATGATGTTCTTGAAGCTTTTATTGAAAGAGCTGCCGCTAATGGAATTGATATTTTTAGAATTTTTGATGCTTTAAATGATGTTAGAAATATGCAAAAGTCTATTGAATTTGTAAAAAAATATGGAAAAATTGCTGAAGGAGCAATAAGTTATACATTAAGTCCAGTTCATAATAATGACTATTTTGTAAAAGTTGCAAAACAGCTTGCTGATTTAGGAGTTGATACTATATGCATCAAAGATATGGCTGGATTATTAAGCCCTTATGATGCTTTTGATTTAGTAGAAAAGTTAAAAAAGGAAGTTGGTCTTCCAGTGCATCTTCACTGTCATGCGACAAGTGGTCTTGCACATATGTCTTATTTAAAAGGAATTGAAGCTGGTGCAGATATAATTGATACTGCAATTTCATCAATGAGCCAAGGCACAAGCCAGCCTCCAACAGAAAGTATGGTTGCTGCATTAAAAAATACTCCTTACGATACTGGACTTGACATTGAACTTCTTGGAGAAATTGCTGATTATTTTTCCAATGTTAGAGAGAAGTATAAAGATTTTGAAAGCAGGTTTGTGGGTGTTGACACAAAAGTTCTTATATATCAGGTGCCTGGTGGAATGATGTCAAACCTTGAAACACAGCTTAAAGCTCAAGGTGCTCTTCACAGATTAAAAGAAGTCCTTGAAGAAATTCCAAGAGTTAGAAAAGATTTAGGATATCCTCCTCTTGTTACACCAACAAGCCAAATTGTTGGAACTCAGGCAACTATAAATGTATTAATGGGAAAAAGATATGCAGTATTTACAAAAGAAACAATAAATTTATTAAAAGGAATGTATGGTAGAAGTATTGCGCCTTTTGACCCAGAAGTTCAAAAAAAAGCATTAAAAGGTGAAAAACCTATTGATTGCAGACCTGCAGATTTATTAAAACCTGAACTTGATAAATTAAAAAAAGAGATAGGTTCATTAGCTCAATCTCTTGAAGATGTTTTATCTTATGCATTATTCCCTCAAGTAGCAAAAGAATTTTTTGAGTTAAGAGAAAAGGGAGAAATAGAAAAAATAGAGTATTAAAAAATTTTACTGGTACTACTATCTCTTGTAGGAATTTTTTACGGTTTTTTAGTTGGTCTTTTAGGGATTGGCGGGGGAATAGTAGTAATTCCGTCTCTTTTTTTTCTATTCCATATTTATAAAATTCCTTATCCAGATTATGTTTCCCAGATTATCTTTGCATCAAGTAATGGAGTTGTTTTTTTAACATCTTTAAAAAATTTTTATAATTATTACAAAAGCAATTTAATTTCAATCTCAAACACTTTTAAAATAGCAACTTTTTGCATACTTGGTGGTTTTTTAGGAGGTAAATTAGGTTCTCTTTTTTCAACTCACACATTAAAAATTTTTTTTAGTATATTTTTAATTATTATCTGCTTTAGAATGCTTTTTTCAAAAGAAGTTGAACCTGAAAAGGATTTTACAAAAAAATCTATTAAAATTCCAAATTATTTTCTTTTCATCATAGGTTTTTTTGTTGGAATTATTGCAGGCTTTTTTGGAATAGGAGGAGGAGTTATTGTTGTGCCTCTATTAAACACTTTTTTTAAAGTTCCAATTTTATTTGCCCAAGGTTTTTCTGTTTCTTTAATCCCATTTAACACATTTGGAGGCATGCTTGGATACACAATTGATGGAGTAAAAAAAATTGGAATACATTTTCCATACTTTGGATACATCAATCTTTATGTAATTATTTTCTGTTCATCATTCAGCATGATTTTTACAAAAATAGGATTAGAATGTGCAAAAAAAATCAATAAAACTTTGCTAAGGAAAATTTTTGCAACTTTACTTTTAGTTGTTGCAATAAAATTTATCTTTACTTAATAATTTTTTTAATGTATATCAGGTATTCGTATGGATATTAAAACATTACTATCACCAGTTTCAAAAGAATTAGAAAAAGTAGAAAAAGTAATATTTAAAAATATTGAAAATAAAATAAAGCTTATTACAGAAATTGGAAATCATATATTTGGAAGCGGTGGAAAAAGATTAAGACCTTTACTTGTTCTTCTTTCATGCAAACATTATAATATTGAAGATGAAATTATCTATGAACTTGCAGCTGCAATTGAATATATTCATACAGCAACTTTACTTCATGATGATGTTGTAGACAATTCAGAATTGAGAAGAGGTAGAAAAACTGCAAATGTTTTATGGGGAAATCAAGCTTCAATCCTTATGGGAGATTATCTTTTTGCAAAATCTTTTATCTTAATGGTTAAATCAAATAATTTAAAAATTTTAGAGTTAATCTCAAATGTAACAGGTTTACTTGCCCAAGGAGAAATATTTGAACTTGTAAAAACTGGCGATATTAACATTACAACTCAAGAATATTTTGAAATTATTGAAGAAAAAACAGCATATTTAATTTCAGCAGCAAGCCAAATAGGTCCAATCATGGCAGATGCCTCTGAGGATGAATTAAATTCATTTAAAAATTATGGAAAAAATATTGGCATTGCTTTTCAGCTTGTTGATGATGCACTTGATTATACAAGTAGTGACAAAGAATTTGGGAAAAAGATTGGAAATGATATAAAAGAGGGAAAAGTTACTTTACCATTAATAATTGCTTTAAAAAATAGCACAAAAAAAGATAGAATAATTGAACTTTTTTACAAAGATGAACTTAATAGTCAAGAGATAGATGAAATAAGAAATTTAGTTATTGAAAGTAACGGAATTGATGAAACTATGAGAAAAGCAAAAGAATTTGCTCTAAAAGGAAAATTAGCTCTTGAAAAAATAGACAATTCTCCTTATAAAGAATTAATGTTAAAATTAGCAGATTTTATAGTTGAAAGAAGGTATTAAAATGTTGCTCTTTTATATTTTATTAGGCTTTTTATTAGGCTTGTTGTATGGATATATTCAGAAAAAAGCAGGTTCTCAATGAGGTTGCGCTAAAATCCCAGTATGGGTAATGGGAATTATTGGGGCAATTATTGGATTTTTATTCTATCAAAAATAAATAAAAAAGGAGGAATATAATGAGTCAAAAAGTTGTTTACCTTTCAGATGATACATTTGAAAATGAAGTGCTAAAATCAGATAAACCTGTAATGGTTGATTTCTGGGCTTCATGGTGTGGTCCATGTCTTGCATTAACACCAATTATTGATGAACTTGCTGAAGAATATTCTGATAAAATTAAAATTTGCAAATTAAATGTTGATGAAAATCAAAAGACCGCTATGGAATATGGAATAAAAGGTATTCCTACAATTTTGTTCTTTAAAGATGGAAAAGTGGTTGAGCAATCTGTAGGACTTGTTCCAAAAGATTATCTTGAAAATCTAATTAAAAAAGTTATTGAAGAGGCTTAATGCCTCTTTTGATTTATGAAAAAATTTTCTTTCTGAATTTTCCTGAAAATTTTTGGAGTAAAACTTTTTAATAATTCTTTTTTGAAATAATCTTTCATTGGTTCAGATAAAACTAAAGCATTAATAAGAACTTCATCAACTGTTTTAACAGGAATTATTTTAATATCCTCTTTTATATTTTCAGGAATTTCTTCAAGGTCTTTCAAATTCTTTTCTGGAATTATTACCTCTTTTATCCCACTTCTTTTTGCAGCTAATAATTTTTGTTTTAATCCTCCAACAGGCAAAACATAACCAGAAAGAGTTATCTCTCCAGTCATTGCAATCTCTTTTCTAACTGGAATATTTGTAAGTGAAGAGACAAGAGATGTTGCAATTGTAATACCTGCAGATGGACCATCTTTAGGTATTGCTCCTTCTGGCACATGAACATGTATATCAATTTTTTTGTAAAAATCTTCAACTAAATTTAATACATCAGATTTCATTCTAACATAACTTACAGCAGCTTTTACAGATTCTTTCATAACTTCACCAAGTTTACCAGTTATATCAAGATTACCGTTTCCATTCATTATCACTACCTCAACCTGCAAAACATCACCACCAGCTTCTGTCCATGCAAGTCCATTTGTAATCCCTACCCTATTCTCATTTAAAATTGAACTTTCTTTAAATTTTGGAACTCCAAGATATTTTTGAATATTCTTCTCTGTTATTCTAACATCTTTTAATGAATTATCCTTAATATAACTTTTTGCAATTTTTCTATAAATTTTTTCAATTTCTCTTTTTAAATTTCTAACTCCTGCTTCCCTTGTGTATTCTCTAACAATTTTAAAAATAGCATTATCAGATATTGTTACATTTACTCTATCTTTTATACCTGTTATCTTTGAAATTTCAGGAATTAAGTAAGATTTTGCAATCTCCTTTTTTTCAAAATCAGTATATCCATCAAGAAATATTACTTCCATTCTATCAAGTAATGGCTTTGGAATTGTGTGAGTTGTATTTGCTGTTGTAATGAAAAAAACATTTGAAAGGTCATAATCAATTCCAATGTAATGGTCATTAAAATTTTTATTCTGTTCAGGGTCCAATACTTCAAGTAAAGCACTTGCTGGATCTCCTCTAAAATCTGAATTTATTTTATCTATTTCATCAAGGAGAAAAACAGGATTTGAAGATTTTGCTTTTTTCATCCCTTGAATTATCTTTCCTGGGAGAGCTCCAATATATGTTCTTCTGTGGCCTCTAATTTCAGCCTCATCCCTTACTCCACCTAATGAAATTCTAACAAAATTTCTATTTAATGCTCTTGCAATAGATTTTCCTAATGATGTTTTTCCAACTCCAGGTGGGCCTACAAAACATAAAATTGGAGAATTATTTGAACCACTTAAATATCTTACTGCAATATACTCAAGAATTCTCTCTTTAACTTTTTCAAGTCCATAATGGTCTTCATTTAATATATCCTCAACTTTTTTAATGTCTTTTTCATCTTCAGTAAAAACTTCCCAAGGTAAATCCACAATCCACTCAAGATAAGTTCTTATAACTGCAGCTTCAGCACTCATTGGATGCATCATCTTTAATCTTCTTAAATCTTCCTCAACCTTTTCTCTTGCTTCCTTTGTAAGCTTCAATTCTTTTAACTTTTTTTCTAATATTGCAGTATCAGATTCCTCCTCTTCCTTTTTACCAAGTTCAGATTGAATTGCGTTTAATTTTTGATTTAAATAATATTCCTTCTGGCTTTTTAAATACCTTTCTTTTATATTTTTCTTAATTCTCTCTTCAATTTCCTGAATTTCTATCTCTGCAAGTAACAACGAATAAGTTAAATTAAGTTTTTCAATTAAATTATCTGTAACCAGAACTTTAACTTTATCTTCTGTTTTTGATTTCAACCTTGAAACTATCTTATAGCAAATTTCAAGAGGATTATTTAAAGAGATAATATTTATAACTTCTTCAACATCAATATCTGAATTTAATTTGGCAAGATATTGAAAATTTTCAGTTATACTTCTTAAAAGTGCTTCAATCTCTTTTTCTTTTCCTTCAATAAAATATGGCTCTTCTACTTCCTGAACTATACCTTTTAAGAATTCTCCATCTTGAAGTTTTATTAACTTAACCTTTTTCTTTGATTTAAAATTTACTTTAACTGAACCATCAGTTAAATTAAAAACTTTGTCTATATCAGCAATAACTCCATATTTAAAGAGATTTTCATATTCAGGATTTTCAATTTTTGGGTCGTGTTGGGTAATTAAAATAACAGGAATATTCTCTTCAATCGCATAATCTATTGCTTTTATTGACTTTTTTCTTCCAAAATATAATAAAAGAGTTTCTCCTGGAAAAACAACAGTATCCCTTAATGGTAATAGAGGAAATGATTTAGTTTCCATGATTTTATGCTATTTGAGATTTATCCTCGTAAATATAAATTGGAGAAGTTTTTTTATTTATAACCTCTTCATTAATTATTACTTCTCTTACATTCTTCTTAGATGGAATTTCATACATAATATCTGTCATAATTTCCTCAACAATTGCTCTTAAGCCTCTTGCACCTGTTTTTCTTTTAATTGCCTCTTTTGCTATTGCTCTTAATGCATCATCAGTAAATGTTAGTTCAACATTATCAAAACTCAATAATTTTTTATACTGTTTTACAAGAGCATTTTTTGGCTCTTTTAATATTTTGATTAATGCATTTTCATCTAAATCGTCTAAAACAGCAACAACAGGTAATCTACCAATTAACTCTGGAATTAATCCATAATGCATTAAATCTTCAGGTTCAACAAACTTTAAAATTCCCTCTTTTAGTTTTTCTTTCTTTGTTTTTGGATTTCCTGCAAATCCTATTGATTTTCTTCCAATTCTCTTTTCAATTATATCTTCAAGTCCAACAAAAGCACCTCCACAAATAAATAGAATATTTGTAGTATCAATTTTTACAAAATCTTGATGAGGATGCTTTCTACCACCTTTAGGTGGAATATTGGCAACAGTTCCTTCAATTATCTTTAATAAACCTTGTTGAACTCCCTCACCAGAAACATCCCTTGTAATTGATGGAGAATAAGATTTCTTTGCTATTTTATCTATTTCATCAATATAAACAATTCCTTTTTGAGTTTTTTCAATATTGTAATCAGCTGCCTGATATAATCTTACTAAAACATTTTCCACATCCTCTCCAACATAACCAGCTTCAGTTAATGTTGTTGCATCAGCAATTGCAAAAGGGACATCAAGTATTTTGGCTAATGTTCTTGCAAGTAAAGTTTTGCCAACACCAGTTGGACCAATAAGTAAAATATTACTTTTTTGAATCTCAACATCTTGCTGGTTAATTGTATTATTCTCCATATACGCAATTCTCTTATAATGATTATAAACAGCAACTGATAAAATTTTTTTTGCCTCTTCCTGACCAATTACATATTCATCAAGTTTCTTTTTTATCTCTTCAGGTTTTAATAAAACATTTCTCAAATTCTGAATCTTCTCCTTTTCAAATTCATTCAAAATTATCTCATGACAGAGCATTACACATTTGTCACAAATATAAACGTTATTAGGACCTTCAATTAATTTTTTTACACTTCTCTCATCTCTATCACAGAATGAGCATTTTATCCATTTCTTCTTTGCTGGAAAGTAATTCATTTTCCCTCCTCTATACTAATAGCATTTTGTTTATTGGTTCCCCTGCAGGAACCATTGGATAAACATTTTCCTCTTTTTCTACATGAAAATCTATTATTACAGGTTTATTTATATTGAACGCTTCTTTTAAAATTCCTTCAACATCTTCTTTTCTATCTGTTTTAAAACCTATAGCACCGTAAGCTTCAGCAAGCTTAACAAAATCTGGCAAAACTTCCATTTTTGTTTGAGAATAATTTCTGTTGAAAAATAACTGTTGCCATTGTCTAACCATTCCGAGGTAATTATTATTTAAAATTACAATCTTTACTGGTAAATTGTATTGAACAACAGTTGCAAGCTCCTGAATATTCATTTGAATGCTACCATCACCAGCAATATCTATAACAAGTTTATCAGGATTTGCAACCTGAGCACCAATAGCTGCTGGAAATCCATAACCCATTGTGCCTAATCCACCACTTGTTAAAAAAGTTCTCGGTTTTATAAACTTATAAAATTGAGCTGTCCACATCTGATTTTGTCCAACTTCAGTTGTGATTATTGCATCTCCTTTTGTAAGGTTATAAATTGTCTCAACAACATATTGAGGTTTTATTGTTTTACTTTCTCTGTCATAAGATAATTTATGCTGATTTTTCCATATGTCAATTTTCTTGTGCCACTTTTTTATTTTTTCTAAAAATTCATTTATCTCTTTTTCGGATATTTCCTCCAAAAGTTTATTAAATTTTTGTAGAGCATCCTTTGCATCACCTACAATTGGAATATCCACAACAACATTTTTACTAATTGAAGTTGGGTCAATATCAATATGAATTATTTTAGATTTTGGAGCAAATTCTTCAATTTTACCAGTAACTCTATCATCAAATCTTGCTCCAATTGCAATTAATAAATCTGTTTCTGTTACTGCCATATTGGCTCTAAAAGTTCCATGCATTCCTAACATTCCAAGAAAAAGCGGGTCTGTGCCAGGAAAAGCTCCAAGTCCCATTAAAGTTGATGTCACAGGGAGTTGTAATTTTTTTGCAAATTTTACTAACTCCTCTGAAGCTTCTGAAGAAATAACACCTCCTCCAATATACAATACTGGTTTTTTTGACTGTAAAATGGCATTCAATGCCTTTTTTATCTGTTTTATATGGCAATTATAAGTTGGTTTGTAACTCTCTATTGAAATTTTTTCAGGATATTCATAATTTTTTAATTTAGATGTTAGAACATCTTTAGGTAAATCAACTAACACTGGACCTTTTCTACCTGAATTTGCAATATAAAAGGCTTCCTTTATTATTCTTGGTAATAATTTTACATCTTTCACAAGATAATTATGTTTTGTGCATGGTCTTGTTATTCCTACAATATCTGCTTCCTGAAATGCATCATTTCCAATTAATTTAGTTGGAACCTGTCCTGTAAAAACTACAATAGGAACAGAATCCATATATGCAGTTGCAATTCCTGTTACTGTATTTGTTGCACCAGGACCTGAAGTTACAAGTGCAACCCCAACTTTACCACTTGAACGAGCATAACCATCTGCAGCATGAACTGCAGCCTGTTCATGTCTCACAAGAATATGATTAATTGGGAATTTAGGTAAAAGGTCATAAATGTTTAAGACAGCTCCACCAGGATATCCAAAAATATGAGTTACATTTTCTTTTACAAGGCATTCTAATAAAATTTCAGCACCAGTTTTCATAATTTCTAATTCTCCTTAATTCTTTTATACTCCTCTATCATTTCAACAAGTTTTTCCTTTCCTTTTAATTTTTTTAATTTCAACTCTTTTAATTTAATTTCTTCATCTGGAGTTAAATATATTTTATTTGACATTTCATCAACAATTCTATTTAATTCTTCATGTTCTTCCCAAAGTTTTTTAAATTCTTCATTTGTTTGCAATAATTCCTCAACTATTGGAGTTTTTTCCATATTTTCCTCCTGAAATTAATTTTCTTTGTTTACAACTGCTCCTTTTGGTCCAATTGTTATTACTAACTGTGATGAATTAAATGTATTTCTTTTTATTCTGATTACAACTATCCAGTTTGGTTTTTCATATATTAATTGGGCTCCATCTCTATACTCTATTGAATTTACTAAATCCCAATTATACTTTGGCATTTCACTTTTATAAAAATTTGCAACTTCAACAACACTCATATTTCCATTATAATATAAAACTCCTGTTCTGTAATTTGCAGTTTCATAAACAAATGAATTTTTTCTATCAATTGTCATTGAGGTAGGCACAGGTAAATCTTCAAAAGTTAAATTTGCTATCTGTTGAGGCTGTTCAGGAGTTTCAGGTGTTTGATTAACAGTTGATTGATTTAAACTACATCCTATGGAAAAAATCATAAATAACAGAATTAAATAAATTAAATGTTTAACTTTCATCTCTCATCCTCCAAAATTTTTTTACTTATTATCTTAATTAACTTAATTTTGCAAGCTCATTTCTTTAAGCACTTTACATGTAGCTTCAACAACTTTTTCCAAATCTTCATAAGTATGAGCGGTTGAGATAGCTCCGCCTCCATGCATTACATGTATATTTTCATTAAGCATTCTAATTTTAAATTCATGTTCCCTTTTTAAAATATCTGTCTTTTCACCTATATCGTGTGGTCCTCTTGGGATAAATGGCTTATTTTTTGGAAAATGTATCATATAAAGAGAAGAGCATCCTGTTACTAATGCATTAATTTTATTTTTCTTTATAAATTCATTAATTTTTTTTCTTACAAAACTTCCCTTCTTTTCAAGCTCATCATAAACTTTTCTTTCATTTTTTTCAAGATAATCAATAATTGTAAATCCAGCTCTCATAGTATATGGAGTTTCTGAAAAAGTTCCTCCACCAATTAACACCTTATTTTCACCTTTATATTCTGGTGAAGAAATTTCCATAATTTCTCTTTTTCCACCAATAATTCCAATGTTAAATCCTCCACCAGCTATCTTTCCAAGAGTTGTTAAATCTGGATATATTCCATAATATTTTTGAGCTCCACCTAATGAAATTCTGAAACCTGTAATTATTTCATCAAAAATAAGAACTGATTTTGTTTTAATTGTTATGTCTCTTAAAAATTCAATAAAACTTTTTTCAGCAGGTAAGAATCCCCCCTCCCCTATAACTGGCTCAAGAATGATGCATGCTAAATTTTTTTCATACTTTTTAATAATTTCATAAGATTTCTCAATTTCATTAAAAAAAATATAGGAAGTTTTATTTAAAATATCTTCAGGAATTCCAGCGCTCATTCTTTGAGTATATGGAAATTTTATTGCTTTTGTTAGTTCAGTTCCTGCTCCATGCCAACCTCCTGCTATCTTTAAAACAATTTCTTTACCTGTATAAGCTCTTGCAAGTCTGAGTGCGTAAGTTGTTGCTTCAGTTCCTGAAGTGCAAAATTTTAACATTTCAATGGAGGGAATTAATTTTTTTATTTTTTCAGCA
>CAZQKL010000042.1:0-16449 GCA_964593895.1 uncultured bacterium | reverse complement strand
ATATTGGTTTTATAATAATTTTCATTAACATACTGCATAATTACTGTGTAAGGTTTATATGGTTTATATTTTAAAATAAACATATTTGAAGGTAAAATTGATTGACCAAAATCTGAGCTTACTAAATGAGTGCAGTTTCCAGATACAACATTGCAATAATAGTAGCCATATTCAGGTTCAACTACAGGAACTTTGTAAGTAATTTTTATGTATTGAGCATTCCAGCCATCAAGAACATCTAAATCTTGAAATTCTCCTGTTGTGTTGTCAAGCTCTCCTACCTTCATATAAACTTCTGCTTTAATATATTCTGTATCATCTGAAATATTTTTGTTAATGTTGAATATTGAAACATTGTCTGAATAGATTGAGTTTGATGTTTCAAATAGAGTTATGCCTTTATCATCTTTAACAATTATTTTATCCACTCTCACCATTGTCTTACCAGTGTATCCTCCAAGATTTATTGTTATTTCTGGCCAGAGAGCAAGTGGAAATCTGCAGATACCAGAACTGCTTACTGGCTCAATGTAATCGCACACATTTTTAGCAAGCTCAACAGTCTCTGGTAAATCAATTAAATCAGTTGGATCCCAGCTACTTTCCACAGAATAGTAAACTGCACCTTTACCAGATAGTTTAATCTTCATCTGTTTTAAATTATAGATTTTATTATCTTTTTTATTTCCAATGAAATCTGTCTCAATATTGAATACTCCATAAAGAGTGCTAACTGTAAAACCATCTGTAACTGGACTTGATGGCCATTCAGCAACAACTGGATATGTTACAACTCCAATCTCCTCTCCTCTTGTGTATGATTTCAAATTTGAAGGAGTTTTTGGAGTTAATGTAATATTTATTGTTTTTAATAATCCAGCTTTTACTGAGAAATTTTCTGTTTCTGAATTGTAATTCTGGGAAGTAACTGTTAATTTGTAATAGCCTTT
This sequence comes from uncultured bacterium, assembly GCA_964593895.1. GTDB lineage: Bacteria > DYJV01 > DYJV01 > DYJV01 > JALVYZ01 > CAZQKL01. The sequence goes on along the minus strand of CAZQKL010000042.1, from coordinate 15,499 downwards.
TTCAAAAGAGCCATTGTATTCTCCATTTGTTACAGTAACTGTTTTTACAACACTGCCATTTTTTTCAAATTTTAATGTTGCTTTTGATGGAATTATTCCATCCTGGGAAGATATTACTATTTTTACCTCACCTTCTGTTGTTGGATATGTTGTAATTTCTTTTTCAGTTATTTTACCTGTTGAGATTTTTAAATCTGTAATTTTAACTCTTTTATAGTTTTCTCTTTCCACAGTTAAAACATAAGTTCCAGGTGGAATTTTATCTATATATTTGGAAGATGAAGAATTATTATAAATTCTTTTAAATTTATCATTTGCAATTGTAATGTTTACCCCTGTTAATGGCTTAGTGTTATTCTGATTATCAACATAATTAAATGTTAATTGTAAAGAGCCCCATTTATTCATATAAATTTTAACTGCATGTTTGGTTTTTCCGTCTACTTTTAAATTAATTTTATAAGGGTCATTTGAATCTCTCTCAATAGAAATCTCTTTTTCTGCTTCATTATAACCAGTTTTATTGCATTTTATAATATAATTATTGCCAACAGGAATATTTTTAAATTGATTTAACAATGCATCTGCAACAAATTCTCCTGTGTCTTTATTGTAAATTGAGCATGAAGGATTTTTAACTTTTGGTAGCCAGTATTCATGATTTGGATTGTATGTTTCATCATAAACATAAATTCTAAATGAATAATCTTCAGGTAGAGGAGCAACATGGATTTTGGGATGAATTGTGTTATTAATGGTTGTAAGTTCAGTTGTATTTGAATTTGCAGTAATTTCAACTTCAGGATATTCTGGATAATTTTCACCTTCTGGAGTAAACTGAAAAGTAAAACTTTTTGAGCTAAAAGGAGAAATTGAGTTAAAATTTGCTGAATATACATCTTTGTTGTTAATTTTTACTGAAACTTCTCCACTAATTGATGAATTTTCTGATATGTTATAAACTTTAAATGAGCAATTAAGAGATTGGCCAACTTTTACATTTTCAGAAGGAGAGCATGAAAAACTTGCTGGAGATAAAACAAGGTCAGGTAAATTTTTAAAAGATGAATTATCAGGATTTGTGTTTGAATATAAAAGCCTGGATGGAGAACTTTTATAAGTAAGAAGATGAATAAAATTATTATTATCTTTGCAAAAGTCATAATTATAACCAAAAGAAGTGTCAAATAATTTTACTTTTTCCTTAACAATATCAACTAAATTATCTTTCATTTCAGTTTTATAAAATTTACCATTGCTAAGATAAATTACTTCAATATTTTTATTTAAATTTTTATAAATGAAAAAATTTGATGAAGGATTATCTGGTGGAATTGGTTTTGGTGCAGATATTAATTTCCCATCTGTTGATAGTTTAACTATTTTTAAGGTGTTTGGAAGGTGAGTTTTATCTATAAAGCCAATGTAAATTGTGTTATTATCAATAAATCCAGAAATATTTGATGGATAATCTCCAACTTCAGCTATTGTTAATTTTTGAGAGACTTTTCCTGGTGAATACCTCATGTATCTTAAAAAGTATTTTGTTTTTAAAGTATCATTTTTTTCATACCAGAATATATGAGCAGTATTATTATCATCAACTAAAATAAATGGATTTTTTGTGCGAACATCTCCTGTTATATAATTAATTTCAGTTGGCTTTCCTGGTGGATAGTAGTATTCAGTAACTTCTCCAGCAATAGGAAATGGAGATAAAATATTATGCCCATCTTTATCAACAATTCCAAAAGCAATTGAATTTCTGTAATATGTTCTAAACTCAGGGTCATCTTCATCAGCTACTTCAAGATATGGAAGATAGCAAACATAGTAAATTTTTCCATTTTTATAAACAGAGCTAAAATTTTCCATTCTACTTTTATAACGATTTTCAAATTCAAAAAACTTAAAATTTCCACTCAATTTTCCATCTTTTGAAATTTTATAGAAATATAATCCTTTATCTAATGCTGAATAAATCAAATAAGCATTATCATTTTCATCTGCAGTAATAGTTGAATAATATTCATAGCTTCCAAAAGGAAGTTTTAAAGGTGGAATTATTAAATTCCCTTTTTTATCAATTCTTAAATATCTGCATTTATGATAGCTTTTATAAAGAAGCGCATGAATATAATTTTTACTATCTGCAAGTTTAATGTCCCTAAAAGAAGTACCTTTCCAGAGTAATTTTAAATTATTCCATTTTTCCTGTTTTTCTGATGGCTTGGGAGATGGTTCAGGTGTTTCTGATTTTTTTGTTGGAATAAATAAAGTGTAGATATTACTAACTATATTTTTTGTGTCACTTTCAATAATTGCTGATAAAATTTTATATTGAGCTTTTTGAAATATGCTGTAATATTTAAATTTAAATACAGCAATATCATCTATATCTTTTACAGGAATTCCAGTAGCAATTGGATAAATACCAGATATTACACCTTTTTTTGTAATACTATAGAATTGATTTGAAGGAGTAAGAAAAACAATGTAAATATCTCCTTTAATATGAGAATTATTTGCTTTGCAAGAGAAATAGAGAGTTAAATTTTCATCTACATTGTAAGAGGATTTTTGAGGATAAAGTTTTAATGTAACACTTATTTTTGAGAATAGTATACTTGTAAATAGAAAAAAAATAATTAACGAAAAAGAAAATTTTTTCATAATCCCCCTCCTTAAATAGTAATTATTTTCTATTAATTTAAAAATTTCTTATTGTCAATTTAAATTAAATTTCTTGTTGTCAATTTAAATTTATGTTATTTGATTTTTTCATGAAAACAAAAAAGGTTCTTGTTACTGGTGGGGCAGGATACATTGGTTCACATGTTGTAAAATTACTTGGAGAAAAAGGCTACGATATTATTGTTTATGATAATTTAACTACAGGCCATAAAGAAGCGGTTCTTTTTGGAGAATTAGTTGAAGGAGATTTGTCAGATTTTAATCTGTTAAAAAAAGTTCTAATTGATTTCTCTCCAGATGCTGTTATGCATTTTGCTGCGGTAATTGAAGTTGAAGAATCAGTAAAAAATCCTTTAAAATATTTCAATAATAACACATGTAATACAATTAATCTTTTAAAAGCAATGAAAAAAGCAGGGGTTAATTATTTTATTTTTTCTTCAACTGCTGCAGTTTATGGAAACCCAGATAAAGTTCCTATTAATGAAGATTTTCCATTAAATCCTATAAATCCTTATGGAGAATCTAAGACATTTGTTGAAAAAATTTTAAAATATTTTAGTGAAGCAGAAAAAGATTTTAATTATATTTCTTTGAGATATTTTAATGTTGCTGGAGCAAGTCCTGATGGTAAAATAGGGCAAAAATATAAAAATCCCACCCATTTAATTACAAGAGCATTAAAAACTGCAAAAGGAGAATATGAAAAACTTTCAATTTTTGGAACCGATTATCCAACAAAAGATGGGACTTGCATAAGAGACTATATTCATGTTGTAGATTTAGCAGAAGCTCATATTTTAGCTCTTGAATATCTATTTGAAAATAGAAAAAGTGAAATTTTTAATCTTGGTTATGGGAAAGGATATTCTGTAAAAGAAGTTGTTCAAGCGGTTAAGGAAGTAACAAAAATTGATTTTAAAGTTGAAGAAACTGATAGAAGACCAGGTGACCCAGCAGAACTTGTTGCTGACAGTTCAAAAGCACAAAAAAAATTAGGATGGAAACCTAAATATAATGATTTACATACAATAATTTCAACAGCATGGAAATGGGAACTTAACCCAGCTTTTTAGATTTTACAAGATTTTTTAAAAAAATTAGCATAAAAATCCCAAAAATGATAATAAGCAAACTTGCAGATAATCCTTTTTTAAAATCTCCTTCAGAGATAACCATGTAAATAAAAACAGGAATATTTTCAGTTTTGCCAGCTATCCCTCCTCCAATTAAAAGTGTAGCGCCAAACTCTCCAAAACTTCTAATCCATGACAGAATAAGGCCAGTAATTATTCCATTTAAAGAAAGTTTAAAAGTTGTATCAAAAAATGACCTTAAAGGAGTAGCTCCAAGAGTCATAGCTATTTCTTCATAATTTACAGGAATAAGCTCAAAAGCATTTTTTGTTGCTTTCAAAGAATATGGAAATGATACAAAAAATTGTCCAATTATTGCACCTTGAATGGTAAAAATAAAATTAAATAAAGTTAAATTGAAAAAGATTAAAAGCATTGCACCAATTATTAATGGTGGAACAATTAAAGGAATTTCAAAAACTGTGTCTATTACTTTTTCAAAATAACCTTTTTTTCTTGAAAGATAGTATCCTATGGGAATAGAAATAATTCCTGAAATTATTGTAGCGGTAATTGATGTTATTAATCCAAAAATTATTGCTCTTATAAATCTTAAATTTTTAATTAAGAGGAGAAATTGTTTATAATTTATAAATGTGAATGGAATAATCAATAAAATTAAAATTATTATGAAAAACAAAAAAAAGGCTACACATTTTGAAAAATTGGAAAAATTAAAAAGTTTTATATCCATACTTTTCAAAAAAACTTTTATGATTTAAAATAAAATTATACAATCTCTCAGCAGATTTTTTATCTTTTGATGTTTTTAATAAAATCAAAGGTGCAGAATCACATATTCTATATTTTTTTGGAATTTCAATAATTTTAAATTTATGTAATTTTGCAACTGATTTAAATAAAATTCCAGCATCAACTATATTCATTTCAATATAGTTTGCAATTTGTGAAACATTTATTGCTTTTATTATTGAGTTTTTTTCAATACAACTAAAAAAGTCTGAATATTTATTTTTCATCTTGGTAAACAATCTTCCAAGAGCCATAGTTTTAGGATTTCCAAGAGCAATCTTTATTTTTTTATTGCATAAGTCATTAAAATTGTTAATTAATTTTTTACTCTTACTACTAATACCAAAAACAGGGACTTGTTTAATAAATTTTTTATACTTTAGCACAATTCCATTTTCTTTTGCTTTAGTTAAATAAAAGTAAGAACCTGGAAGGAAAATATCTCCTTTTTTTGATAAAATAATTTTTTGTAAAAGGATGCCACTTCCGCCAGAAATAATTGTTACTTTTTTATTGTAATTTTTTAAAAGAGCTTCCAAAGGTGTGTAAAACGCAGAACCAGTAAAAAGGTAAAGAGAAGAGGAAAAAGCATTTTTAATTAAAAATATAAAAATTAAAATTAATGAGAATTTTCGCATAATCTATTTAAATTTAATAACTTAGATGCACCAGCTATTGTAACACCATAAAAAATTATTTCATTTGAATATTTAATTATTTCATCAATTGTATCATTTACAATTGTGCTTCCAGTTGCTAAAGTTAAATCAGATTTTTTTAAAATATCTTTGTAATACTTTTTTGAATCAAGAACAGGAACTCCTTTTATTTTTTTTGAAAAATTTTTTATATCAAGGTCCAAAATGTAAATATTTTTAGCTTCAAATTTTTCAATTAATGCGGTTGCAAATGCAGGTTGTAATCCAACAAGTGCAATTTTTATTTTACCATATTTATTGAAAATAAAATTTACCACTTTTTTAGCACAATTTTCAGGTTCATCATTTTTACAGTGCACAGTGCCATCTACTAATTTTAATTCTCTCATCACAGCATTCATTGTGCTTATAAATAATGCCCTTTCTCTATTTGTAGTAAATTTTAAAGTCAATATATCCTTTATTTTACCACAGAAATTATAAGGTTCATCTGTGAATGCCTGTCCTTTTGAATTATTAAATTCAGCTTGAATTAAAACCTCTTTTCCAAGTAAAAGTGGATAATCATTTCTTTTAGGATATCCAATTGCTTCTTCAGGTTTAAGTGGCCTCATTTTAATTAAAATTTTTTCTTTTTTCAAATACTCATCTAAAATTTGAGTTTTAAATTCATTTAAAGTTTTTTCAAAAATTTTCATTTTCCAATTCCTTTAGTGGCACCAATGAATTTAAGTTTACATAAACTTTTTCAGAATTTTTTAATTCTGGTGAAATTGAAATTAATTTTTTATTATTTTCTGTTAAGAAAGTGTATTCATAAATTAAACCAATTTTTTTTAAACTTTTTAATTTAACTTTTATTGGAATTGAATTATTACTCTTTTCAAATGTAATATTTTCAGGTTTAATTCCCAAAAATTTTTGAGAAATTTTTATTTCTTTTTTAACAATTTTTGCAAATTCATTAACTTTAAAAATATTTTTGAAATTTACCATTTTAGCAGTTTCAAGATATTCTGGATGATTAAATATTTTATCTGCAGTTCCTCTTTCAATAATCTGTCCATTATATATGATGAAAACTTCTTTACCAAGAATAAAAGCATCTTCAAAGTCATGGGTAACAAAAATTGCTTTTGTTGAAAATTCATCAAGAATATCAATTACCGCATCTCTTAATTTTTCCTTTATAGCTTTATCAAGTGAACTGAAAGGCTCATCAAATAAAAATAAATTTGGATTAGTTAAAATTGCTCTGACAAAAGCAACCCTTTGCTTTTCCCCACCTGAGAGTTGATTTGGATAATAATTGAGTTTAGAAAATAGATTGAATTTTTCAAGGAGATTTAAATAAAATTTTTTATTCAATTTTATGTTTTTTATTTTCACCCCATAAAGGATATTTTCTTCAACTGTCATGTGAGGGAAAAGTGTGTATTCTTGGGGAAGATAACCTATATTTCTTTTATAAATTGGAAGATTTTTTTCATTTTTTTTAAAAAAAATTTTACCATTAACTTCAATAATCCCTTCATCAGGTTTTAAAAAACCAGCTATCATCTTAATTAAATTTGTTTTTCCACTTCCACTTGGACCAAATAAGACAATTCTTTGTGAAGATGAGTGAAATTCATATTTAAAGGTTTTACTGTCTTTAAAAGATTTCTTTATAGCAACATTTATCATTGCCGTTATTTTTTAGCAAAAATATCGGGCTTGTGTCAATAAAATTTTTTTGTTATAAAAAATCAATGTTTTTTAAAAACATCTTTTATAAAATTAAAAGATACATTCTTGCAATAATTGGATTAGCAATAGGAGTTGCAAGTGTAATTTCAATGGGATATTTAGGTGCTCAAGCGAAATTCAATTTAATTAAAGAGCTTGAAAGAAAAGGAGTGGACCTTGTTTTTGTTTACCCTGAAAGAGCGAAATTTAATTTATCTCATCCTGAAATAATTGGAGAATTTAAATCACTAAAAAAAAGAGACCTTTATTTTATAGATAATTTTCTACCATATGTATATATGGCTATTCCAGAAAAAACATTTTTTTCATTGGTTAGGATAGGGGATAAGGTAATTGATAGTGTGAGAATTTCTGGAACAACAAAAGATTTTTTTAAATTATTTGATTATAACATAATTGCAGGCAATGTTTCAAATTTTAGTAAAGGAGCTTTTATTGGATATACTATTTACAAAAATTTTTTCCAAAATAAAAACCCTATTGGGAAATATGTAGAAATAAAGGGAAAATTTATAAAAATTGTTGGAGTTCTTTCTGAGAAGGGAGTTGATGAATCAGGTGAAGACCAGGATAAAATTATTGTTTTGCCAATTGAGTTATTTAATAAAAAATTTGACAACTTAGATTATTTTAATAAAATTTATGTTAAACCAGTTAAACCTTCTTTTAACTTAATTGTAAAAAACAATTTAAATTTTTTGCTTTCATACCTTCATAAGCTTTTTCTTTATCCTCAGAAGCAAAAAGATTTTGTAATAAAATCAATGGATTTCTATTTAAAAAAGCAGTTAAAGATGGCAGGTTTGTTAAGTTTAACAACATTAATTGTTTCAACTATTTCCCTTCTTGTTGGTGGAATTGGAGTTATGGCTATTTTAATTATTATGAGTATTGAAGAGACAAGAGAAATAGGAATAAAAAGAGCATTTGGAGCTACCAAATTCCATATTTTTTTTGAATTTTTAATTAGAGCATTAATATTAGGAATAATTGGCGCAATTTCTGGAGTTATAGTTGGAGTAATAGTGGCTGAGGTAATAAAATTAAACTTCCATAATAATCTATCTATTTCCTTGAATTTTTTGCTAATTGGAGTTATTTCAAGTATAATTATAAGTTTCATTTTTGGAATATTTCCTGCGGTAAAAGCTTCAAAAATTTCACCAATTGAAGCTCTAAGTTATGAGTAAAATTTATTGAAATTTTAAAAATTTTTTTGTAAAGGTTATTTGTGGCTGGAGTAAACGATTATGTTAAGGTTGAGAAAAGAGAAAATATTGAAAAATTTATTTTAGAATCATTTATTTATGAAAATAATTTTGACATTTTCCATAAAAATACTTTTTATTCAGGAATTTTAATATCTCTTGAAAAAGATTTTTTTATTTTAAGATATTCAGATTTACTTCCAGACATATTTTCTCCCAATAATTCAAAATTTAGATTAAATTTTAATAATCCAAGAGGAAAATTTTACACTTATGTTGAAATAGTTGATAGATTTGAAAAGTCCCGTAGAACTTTTCTAAAAATTAAATTTCCATATTACTTATTTAGACTTCAAAGAAGAAATAGCATAAGAGTAATTCCAGATTATGTTCACTATCCTGTAAATGTTAAACTTTTTATTCATGACAATGAAATTTTACTGAAAGTAAGAGATATAGGTCTTGACGGGTTTGCAATTACATTATCAAAAGAAAGCGGACTTGCAGGTTTAAAAAAAGGAGATATAGTTGACGCAGAATTAAATTTTCCTGGAAGTAATTGGTATTATAAAACAAAAGCAGAACTTGTTCATGGAGCAATTATTCTTTCAAAGTATAGAGCTGGGTTTAAATTTATTGAACCTGAACCAATTTTAAAAAATGAAATTATAAATTACTTAGTTGTAAGAAGAATTGAGATAAAAGAGAAAATTTTAAAAAAGAGACTTCACAAAGATATAAAAGAGAATTTAGGTGAATGGCTTGAAGAATTTATAAAATATGAGCCTGAAAAATTTAAAGATTTTAAAATTGGAATAATTTGCGAAGATGAAAAAAAAGAGGTATTTTCATTTCTATTTGAAAAATTCCCAATTATAAAATTTTTTAATCATGAAGGAATTGAGAACTTACATTTATTTAAACCATATCTTGTAATTTTTCATATAACAGAAAAAACTAAATCTAAATGGTATAAATTTGCAAAAGATAGCTTTTTTCAATACACTCCTACAATTCTTGTTCATAAAGATGAAGGTATTTTACATCTTTTAAAATATAAATCTTTTTATTCCACGATTGTAAAAGAGGATGAAATAAAAAATAAATTAATAAACAAAATCACTGAATTCAGTAACGTATTAATTCCAAAAATAGAATTTGAAAGTTTGAAAAAAAGACCATATTTTGATGGTGATGGAAAAAGGGTTGCAATAATTGATGATTCTATTTTTGGTTTTTCTGCAAAAACATTGTTAAATGGCACAAATTTTAAAGCAAAAATTTTTAATAATTTAGAGGAATTTTCATACGATGAAGTAGATTTGGTTTTAATTGACCCAGAAAACTACAATTTTAAACCAATAATGATGAAAATTTTATCATTAATAGAAAATGGAATAAATGTAATTGTATCATTCAAAAAAAATTATGAATTTGGAGATTATTTTATTAAATTTTTAAGTGAAAACAACATATTATTAAAGCCATATAAGTATGATGTGCTTTTGAATAAATTCATGGTTAACAAAGATGATATTCAGGATAAACCTTCATTAAAACCACAAGAAATTTATTGCATAACAAATAATTACGATTTTATTGAATTTTTAAAAAATATTTTTGAAAATACAATTTATGAAGAGATTTTTGATTTCAAAAAGGTTGATTTAAATAATTATTCTAAAAAAGATAATCACATGCTTTTAAATTTAAACGATAAATTTGATTTTAATAAATTGAAAAGTTTTTTTGATAAAAATAAAAAAATTTATGGAATTATTTACCGTCCCATTCATAAAAAACTTGTATTGAACTATATAAAAATTGGGTTGAAAAATATTTTGGTCTGTAAAGATAAAAATCAAACTATTGAAAAATTAAAAGAATTTATTTTTATTCCCCATGAGATTAAGAGAGAAGATTAAAAAAATTAAATTATTACTTCTTGATGTTGATGGTGTTTTAACAAATGGTCAAATTATTATTGATGATAAAGGGAATGAAATTAAAAATTTTAATGTGAAAGATGGGCATGGAATTAAATTACTTCAAAGAGCAGGTATTGAAGTTGGTGTTATCACAGGAAGAGAATCAAATGTTGTTCTTTACAGGATGAAGGAATTAGGCATAAAATTAATTTATCAAAAATCTTTTGACAAATTAAAAATATTAGATGAAATTATCAAGGAGAAAAATTTAGATTATAGTGAAATTGCCTATTGTGGAGATGATGTTGTTGATTTACCAGTTATGAGAAAAGTTGGAGTAAAATTTTCAGTGAATAATGCACACAAATTATGTAAAGAATTAGCTGATTTTGTTACTGAAAAAAACGGAGGTGAGGGAGCGGTTAGAGAAATCGTTGAATTGATTTTAAAATTTAGTGAAAATTGGGAAAAAGTTCATGAAAAATATTTATTGTAGTTTTGTCATATTTTTTATATTTATGGTTGTTTTTATTTCCTGCTCAAAGAAAAAAGAGAATAAAAAAACAAAGGAAGTTCAAAAGGAAAATGTTTCAAACATTGTAATCAAAAAGTTTTCTTTTACCAATTCTGAGAAAGGGAAGATAAAGTGGATTTTATATTCTAATGAAGCAGTGATTAATAAATCTACTAATATTGCAGATTTGAAAGATGTTAAAATTTTATATAAAAATTATTACACAATTTTATCCAATTCTGCAAAATATTATATGAATGAAAAAAAAGCTTATTTAAAAGGAGATGTGGAAATTATTGACAATAAAAGCTACATTTTTAAGACTCAAATGTTAAATTTTGATAGCAAAGCTAACAAAGTTTCAACAAATTCAAAAATTAAATTTACTGGAAAAGGAGTATATTTAACAGCATTATCATTAACTGGATTTTTAGATAAGCATAAATTTATATTAAAAGGAAAGGTTTATTCAGAAATAAGATGAAAAAGATTTTCTTCCTTTTAGTTTTTATTTTAAATACTTTTATCTGTTATGCAAAGGATGGAGGAGTAAGTTTTACGCAAAGTTTCTTTAAATTTTCTCCTGATAAGCCAATTAAAATATCTTCAGAAGTTTTGATTATAACTGAATTAAAAAGAAATTTTTATCAGTTTGATTACAGAAAAAATGTTACAGCAACCCAAGATAAAAACAAAATCTATTCAGATGAACTTATCGTTTATTATGATAAAAACCAGAAAAAAATAAATAAAATAATTATCATTGGAAATGTAAAGATTAAAGGGGAAAATGCTATATGCTCCTGCGACTATGGAAAATATTATCCTCAGGACAAAAAAATCTATTTAAAAGGACATATAAAAATTTTGCAGGATAAAAATTTATTTAATGGTGATGAACTTTCCATTGATTTAATTAAAAACATAGCAACTTTAAAAGGAAAAGGTAAAAGAATTAATACAATATTTGGCGGTGGTAAATAGTGTTAAAAGTTGAAAATATTTCAAAAACTTATGGTAAAAGAAAAGTAGTAAATTCTGTATCCATTCATGTTAATAGAGGAGAAATTGTTGGTTTACTTGGACCAAATGGTGCAGGAAAAACCACAACATTTTATATCATAGCAGGATTAATAAAACCTGAAGAGGGAGAAATTTATCTTGAGAATAAAAATTTAAAAGAATTTACAATGTATGAAAGGTCAAAAGCTGGAATAATTTATCTACCTCAGGAACCTTCAATTTTTAGGAAGTTGACTGTTGAGGAAAATATAATAAGTATATTGGAATTGCAAAATCTTGAAAAAAAGAGTATATTAAAAAAAACAGTTCAGGTTATGAGAGACCTTAATATTACTCATATTAGAAAAACAAAAGGTAAAGATGTATCTGGAGGTGAAAGAAGAAGAGTTGAAATAGCAAGGGCACTTGTCCTTGAACCTAAATTTATACTTTTTGACGAGCCTTTTGCTGGTATTGACCCAATAGTTGTTGGAGATTTACAGAAAATAATTAAAAAATTAAAGGAGAAAAACATAGGAATTCTTATTTCAGACCATAATGTTAGAGAAACCTTGAAAATTTGTGATAGAGCTTATATTTTAAATAAAGGAGAAATTCTTGAAGAAGGAGAACCTGAAAAAATTGCAATGAGTGAAAAAGCGAAAAAAATCTATTTGGGAGAGGATTTTGATTTAAGATGAAACCTACATTAACCCAAAATTTAAAATTAAAACAATCTCTTGTAATCACACCTCAACTTCAACAATCAATAAAAATACTTCAACTATCAAGACAAGAATTAATAGAAAAGATAAAAGAAGAGATTGAGACAAACCCTGTGTGTGAAGAAATGCTTTATTCAGAGGAGGAAAATTTAGAAGAGCCAATTGATGGAAAAGATACACAAGAATTTTCAAAAGCAATTAGTGAGTTTGATTGGGATGCATATACTGAAAATTCCTCATTTTTTTCATATAATTTTAAATATTCGCACAGAGAGAAAAAAGATGAGAATATTGATTTTGAAAATATGATTTCAAGAGGTGATACTCTTGAAGAGTATCTTTTATGGCAATTGAGAATGACTGATATATCTGAAGAAGAGTTTAAAATTGGTGAATATTTAATTTATAACATAAGAGAAGATGGATATCTTGATGTAAAAGTTGAAGAAGTTGCTGAAAAGTTTAATGTTTCAAAAGAAAAAGTTGAAGAGATTTTAAAAAAGATAAATTTTCTTGACCCTGTAGGTATTGGAGCAAAAGATTTAGCTCACTGTTTATTAATTCAGATGGAATTTCATAAAATAGAAGATGAGCTTGCAAAAGATATTGTAAAGAATCATTTAAACCTTTTACAAAATAAAAATATTCAACAGCTTGCAAAAATTTACAATGTTGAACCTTCAAGAATTGAAGAAGTTATCTCAATAATTAATTCTCTTGAACCAAAACCTGCAAGACTATTTTCAAAATCACAACCACAAACAATTATTCCTGATGTTTATGTTTATAAAAGAGGAGATGATTTTGTAATAGTTTTGAATGATGATGGAATTCCAAAATTTAAAATTAACGAAGAGTATGTAAATAAATTGCTTAATAAATACAGCAAAAAAGAGGTAAAAGAATATCTTGTAGAGAAAGTAAAAAATGCTAAATGGCTATTAAAGAGCATTGAACAAAGAGAAAGAACAATTTATAAAGTTGTTGAATGTTTAATAAAATTTCAGAGAGAATTTTTTGAAAAAGGTGTGCAATACTTAAAACCTCTTGTATTAAAAGATATTGCTGAAGAACTGGGCTTACATGAATCAACAATAAGTAGAACCACTCATAATAAATATATAAGCACTCCTCACGGAATTTTTGAGTTAAAATTTTTCTTTAATAAAGGTATTAATTCTTTTACAGGTGATGAGGTTATTTCCTCAAAAGTAGTTATGGAAAGAATAAAAGAAATAATTAATTCAGAACCTCCAGATAAACCTTATAGTGATGAAAAGATATCAAAAATTCTAAAAGAAAAGTATAATATAAACATAGCAAGAAGAACAGTTGCAAAATATAGAGAGCAGATGAAAATTTTGTCTTCATCTAAAAGAAAAAAATTTAAAAAATAGGAGGAAAGTATGAAACTTGATATTTTTTTCAGAAATTTAGAGCCAACAGATGCTTTAAAAAATTATGTTGAAAAAAGAGTTAAAAAATTTACAAAAATTTTAGGTGAAGATATAGAAGTAAAAGTGACACTTTCAACTGAAAAATTTAGACAGATAGCAGATATAATAATTAATTTTAAGGGTATAGTAATTAAAGGTGAAGAAAGTTCTAATGATATGTATTCTGCAATTGATTTAGTTGTGGATAAAGTTGAAAGACAGTTGAAAAAATATAGAGAAAAATTAAAAGATAGAAAACACTCAAATGAAAAGTTTGAGATTAATATGAATATTATTTCAAAAGAGGAGACTTCAGAACCTCGTATAATTAAAAGTGAAAGATTTTTTATAAAACCTTTATCAGTTGAGGAAGCTGTTATGCAGTTAGATTTATTAAATCAAGATTTTTTAGTTTTTAGAAATGCTCAAACAAATGAAGTGAATGTAGTTTATAAAAGAAATGACGGAAATTACGGCTGGATTGAACCAGTTCCAACTTCATCTTAAAGGAGCTAAAAATGCAGTTATTGAAATTTATTTCAGATGAAAATATTGACTCAAATTTTAAAGCAGAGAATAAAGAAGATGCGTTAAAAAAACTTGCAAATCTTGTTGTTAAAGGAAGAAATTTAAATTATGATAAAATCTTACAGGTTTTAAAAGAGAGAGAAGAGCTTGGTTCAACTGGAATTGGACATGGTGTTGCAATTCCTCATGGGAAATTTGAAATGGATGAAGATTTGATTGGAGCAATAGCAATCTCTAAAGAAGGAGTTGAATTTGAAGCAATAGATGAAAAGCCAGTAAATATTTTTTTTGTATTTATATCTTCACCTGAAGCTACAAATTTGCATTTAAAGGTTTTGGCAAAAGTTTCAAAACTACTAATGGATGATAATTTTAGAACTTCACTTATTAATGCAAATTCCAAAGAAGAAATAAAAAAATTAATTTCTTGAGGAGGTTGTAATGAATATAAAATCAAACAGTGAAGTAGATATTTTAAAAGGTGAAGTATTGTATGATGAGGATGGACATAAATTTATATGGCTTGGTTGGGAGGAGAAGGAAGAGGAAGGTCTTGTAAATGTAAATCAATATTTAATAATTGACAACAATGAAGCTATTATTCTTGACCCAGGAGGAATAAAAGTATTTCCAAGAATTGTTGGGAATCTTTCAAGGTATATTGATTTAGAAAAGGTGAAATATCTGTTTTTTTCTCATCAAGACCCTGATGTATGTTCAGGAATTGCTATGTGGATGAGTGTTACTCCAGCTAAAGTTTATATTTCAAAATGGTGGGTAAGATTTTTACCTCATTTTGGAATTTTTGACCTGAAAAGAATAATTCCAGTTGAGGATAAAGGTGGGAGAATAACATTTTCTTCTGGAAGATATCTTGAAATAATACCTGCTCATTTTCTTCATTCTATTGCAAATTTCACAGTTTATGACCCAACATCAAAAATTTACTTTTCTGGAGACCTTGGCACTGCTTTATTCCCACCAGGAAAGAAATATCTATTTGTTGAAGATTTTAATGAATATGCAAAATATATGGAAGGATTTCACAGAAGATTTATGACATCAAATATAGCAATTAAGCATTTTTTAAATAAAATTTCAAAATATGATATTGAAATGATTGTAACTCAACATGCAAGCATTTTTACAAATAAACAAGATTGTGAA
>CAZQKL010000041.1:0-17587 GCA_964593895.1 uncultured bacterium | reverse complement strand
GGTGGGAAAAATTTAAACTTCCTTTACCTCTTGGAATTATTGTTTTAAAAAAAGGGGTAGAAAAATATAAAAGTGATATTGAAGAGATAATAAAAAGTAGCATTCAATTTGGATGGAAAAATTTTAATAAATTTAACGATTTTATAAAAAAATATTCACAGGAAAATGATGATGCAATAATTGAAAAGCATATTAAAACTTATGTTAATAAATATTCCTACGATTTTGGTAATATGGGGGAGAAAGCATTGGAGAGGCTATTAAATTTTGAGGAGAGGTGAAAAAATGTATCTTAATGAGAGACAAAGGATAGTTCTTGAAAGAAGAATTTTACAAAGAAATGAAAAAGGTGAAATTATTGAAACTCCTATTGAAATGTTTCAAAGAGTAGCAAGGCATATTGCTTCTGCTGAAAAAGATGAGAAAAAAAGGAAAGAGTATGAAAAGAAATTTTTTGAAGTAATGACAAATCTTGATTTTTTGCCTAACAGTCCCTGCCTTGTAAATGCAGGAATAAAAGGAAGACGCCAGCAACTTGCAGCGTGCTTTGTTCTTGTTGTAAATGACGACCTTGAACATATCTATGAAACTTTAAAAGAAGCTGCATTAATTCACAAAACAGGAGGTGGAACTGGATTTGATTTTTCAAATATTAGACCTGAAGGAGCAATTGTTAATACCACAAAAGGTATAGCATCAGGACCAGTTTCATTTATGAAAATTTATGATGTTTCCACTGAACAGATTAAACAGGGAGGAGTTAGAAGAGGTGCAAATATAGGTGTCTTAAGGGTGGACCATCCAGATATATTTAAATTTATTGAAGCAAAAAAAGGTAAAGATTGTCTAAAAAATTTCAATATATCAGTTGCCATTACAGATGAATTTATGGATGCATTAAAAAATAATGAAGACTTTGAACTTAGACATGAAAAATTTCATAAAAAAATTAAAGTTAAGGCAAAAGAAATTTGGGATAAAATTGTTGAAAATGCATACAATTCTGGAGACCCTGGGTTACTTTTTATTGATAGAATAAATAGACTGCATCCTGTGAAAAATTATGAGATAAGAGCAACAAATCCTTGTGGGGAGACAATTTTAGCAGATGGAGAACTATGTTGCCTTGGCAGTATAAATCTTTCAAATTTCTATGATAAAAAAAATAATAGCATTGATTATGAAAGATTAGGAGAAGTTGTTAAAATAGCGGTAAGATTTCTTGATAATCTTCTTGATGTTAATGAATATCCTCTTGAAAGAATAAAAAGAATTTCTCTTGATAATAGAAAAATTGGTCTTGGAGTAATGGGATGGGCAGACCTTTTGATTAAACTAAAAATTCCTTATAATTCTGAAGAAGCAATTGAACTTGCAGAAAATGTAATGAAATTTATATTAAAAAATGGTCTAAAAACTTCATACGAACTTGCTAAAGAGAAAGGCCCATGTCCTAATTATAAAAATTATGAACCTTATCCAAAGGCAAAAGAAGTTCTTGAAGAATTGGGGATAAAAGATTACAAACCAAGGAATGCTACAATAACAGCAATTGCACCTACTGGTACTTTATCAATAATTGCAAATTGTTCATCAGGAATAGAACCAATTTTTGCCTTTGAAACTATTGAAAGAAGAGTTGATACTGAAATTGTTCATTATCATCCACTTTATAAAGAATGGATTGAGAACCATCCAGATGAACCACTTCCACCATATTTTATTACCGCTCATGAAATTGATGTAGATTATCATTTAAGAATGCAAGCAGCATTTCAAAAGTATAATTGCAATTCAGTTTCAAAAACTATAAATCTTCCAAGAGATTCAAAACCAGAAGATGTTTATAATGCATTTATTAAAGCTTATGAATATGGATGTAAAGGAGTAACAGTTTACGTTGACGGCTCTCTTGAAGGTCAAACTATATCAAAATTAGAGGAAGAAAAGAAAGAATATATTCCTGAGGAGATTAAACCATATATTGAAATGTATGAAAAACAGGGAGAAAAAGAAATAGTAGAATTTATAAAGAAAAATATAAACCACCCATTCTTTACAAATGGTTTAAAACCGATTGATAGAATAGATTATCTTCCTGGAACAACTTACAGAATTAAAACAGGCTATGGAAACCTTTATGTAACAATAAATGAACTTGCTGGAAAACCATTTGAAGTCTTCTGTCAAATTGGTAGAAGCGGTGCAAGTGAACTTGCAAAGGCTGAAGCTGTTGGGAAATTAGTATCTCTTGCTTTAAGAAGTGGAATTCAACTTGAATATATAATTGAACAGATTGATGATATTATGGGCTCTCAACCAATAATTACTAAAAAAGGTTATATTAAATCTATTCCAGATGCTGTTGCAAAAGTTCTTTCAGAATACCTTGAAAAGAAAAAAGGAAAAACTTTAAAGAAAAAAGTTACTCCACAAATTGGGAAGCAATTATGTCCAGAATGTGGAAATGAATTAATTCCTGATAGCAGATGTCCATATTGCCCAGTTTGTGGATGGAAAAGCTGTGGAGGTTAAAAATGGAAGCAAAAACAACAAAGGATAAATTAAAAGTTCTTGCAAAACACTGGAAAGAGCATAACGAATCTCACATAAAAGAATATGAAAAATGGTTACAAAAATGCAAAGAAGAAGGACTAAACAGTGAAGTAGAATTATTAGAAAAAATAATTGGGAAATCAAGGGAATTAAACAAATTTTATGAAAAATTAGAATGAAAATTGCCATTGTAAATATTGGCAGATTTGGGGATATTATTCAATCATATCCCCTTGTAAATGGATTAAAGAAAAAATTTAAAGATTGCATAATTTACTATATATTGCTTCAAAATTTTTTAGAACCAGCAAAACTTATAAAAGATATTGATTATATTTTTCCAATTGATTTTTCAAAAACACTTAAAAATATTGATGAAAATAATTTAGATAATGCTTTTTTAAAATTAAAAAAAATCCTTTCTCCATTAGAAAAAGAGGTATTTGATTTAGTTATAAATCTATCCTTTTCTCAATTAAGTGCAATATTAACCTATTTTCTTAAAGCAGAAGATAAAAGAGGATTATTCTATTCTGAAAATAATGAATTATTTATTAAAGATAAATGGAGTAGATTTTTTGTTTCAATTGTTGATTTCAGAAATTACTCTCCTTTTAACATTGTTGATATTTTCTGCAAAATAGGAGGAGTTAATCCTGAAAAGATTAAAATTGTTCAACCTAAAAAGATAGAAAAAATAGGTTTTCAACTTGGAGCTTCAACATCTAATAGAAGATGGCCTGTTAAATACTTTTCTCAACTTGCTAAATTAATTTTAAAAAGGGACAATTCCATAAAAATTTACATATTTGGAAGTAAAAGTGAGAAGATATTAGAAAATGAATTTTTTTCATACTTTTCCCATCCAAACATAGTAAGTTTAATTGGAAAAACTTCAATTATTGATTTATCAGAAATTTTAAAAGATGAAATTGATATTCTCATATCAAACGATACAGGAACCATGCATCTTGCATGGTTTAACAATAAAAAAGTTATTGAACTTTCATTAGGTCCTGCTCTTTTTCAAACAACTTCACCATATGGTGAAGGGCATATAGTATTTCAACCAGATATTCATTGTTGCCCATGTAGTTATCATGTAAATTGTTTAAATTTTAAATGTCATAACTTAATTACTCCAGAAGATGTTATTAGTGCAATTTTTGAAGAAAATAACTTTTCTGAAAATATAAAAGTTTTTAAAACAACCTATGATAATAAAAATTTTTTAACTTATAAAAACTTTTTAACAGATTCTATTCCTGAAAATTTTTTAATTTTAAAAGATATCTGGCTTACTCTTATGAATGATGAAAAAATTGAAATAAATGATTTCAGTAGGGAAATTTTTGATTTAATAAAGATAATTGAAAAAATAGAAAAATCGGAAAATTTCTCAGAAATAAATTCCCTAATAGATTTATTTGAATTAAATGAAAAATTACTTAAAGAAAAAATTTTTTCTGAGAAATCTTACCTTGTCCCATTTTTTAAATTTTATGAATATTCAAAATTTGATTTAGAAGAAAATGATAAATTAAATTCCATTAAAAAATTAAAAAATAACTTACTGAAACTTCAATATGCTATAAATAAATTTAGTTGACAAACCCCACCTTTTTTAATAATATTCAAAATGGATGATTGAAAAAATTGAATTGCTTGAAAAAAAGTTAAATTTGCTCTTTGTTAGACACAAAGAATTAAAAAAGGAAAATCAACAATTAAAAGAAAAGATAGAAAAATTAGAAAAGAGAAATGAAGAAGCAGTTAAAAGATTAGAAACGCTTATAGAAATTCTGGATAAAGAGGGCTTATTTGATGAGAACTGTTAAAGTTGATATTTTTAATTCAACTTATGAATTAAAAACAGATGTCCCAGAAGAGGAACTAAATAACATAATAGGAATTTTAAATAAAAAAATTGAAAAATTAAATAAAAATGCTGGGACTATAAGCACTCATAAGCTTGCAATATTATTGGCATTACAATTTGCAGCTGAACATTATTATGCAAATAAGAAATTAGAAAAAATTTTAAAAAAAATTAATCTTTATGAAAAAAATGACCTGGGCTATTTGTCGCCGGAAATATAATTGTTGGACCAACACTACATAAATTGGAGCAGCTTCCTTGTGGGGGTGTGCATGCCTGCCTTTGAGCAGGAAGCCTAAACCCACAATAGCAGCTCCTAATTCCCGAAAGGGGTTCATCAATTTATTTCCGGGACGGTAGCCCGGGTCAATATACAAAATCACTCCTCTTTATCCAGAATTTCTATAAAAATCAATATTAGGAGGAAAAAATGACAATTTTCACAATTTTAATATCATTAATTATTGGTGGTGTTGCAGGTTATTTTTATTCAAAACATAAACTTGAAACTAAATATAAAAGTTATGAAAAAGATGCTCAAACTATAATTGAAAAAGCAAAAAAAGAAGCTGAAATAATTTTAAGAGAAGCTGAAGTCCAATCAAAGGATAAAATTTTTAAAGTAAAGTCTGAACTTGAAAAAGAAATAAAAGAACAGAAAAAAGAGCTTTCAAATTTTGAAAAAAGGCTAATTCAAAAGGAAGATATTTTAACAAAAAAAGAGGAAAGCTTAAATGAAAAAGAAAAAGAAATAAATGAAAAGGAAAAGGAACTTAATGAAAAAGAGAAACAACTTAATGAAAAATTAAATGAAACTGAAGAAAAATTGAAAGAAATAAGAGAAACACTGGAAAAAATAAGTGGAATTACTGCAAATGAAGCAAAAGAGATTTTAATGAAAGAGATGGAAGATGAAGCCAAATATGAAGTAGCAAAAAAGATTAAAGAAATTGAACTTGAATTTAGAGAAAATGCTCATAAAAAAGCTCAAGAAATTTTAGCAGAAGCAATTCAGAAATATTCAGCAGATTTTGTTGCTGAAAAAACAGTAAGTGTTGTAGCCTTACCAAATGATGAGATGAAAGGCAGAATAATAGGAAGAG
The DNA here is from genome assembly GCA_964593895.1 of uncultured bacterium. GTDB lineage: Bacteria > DYJV01 > DYJV01 > DYJV01 > JALVYZ01 > CAZQKL01. The sequence goes on along the minus strand of CAZQKL010000041.1, from coordinate 12,049 downwards.
AAGGAAGAAACATTAGAACACTTGAAACATTAACAGGAGTAGATTTAATAATTGATGATACCCCTGAAGCAGTGGTTATATCATGTTTTGACCCAGTTAGAAGAGAAATTGCCAAAATTGCTTTAGAAAAATTAATTCAAGATGGAAGAATTCACCCAGGCAGAATTGAAGAAGTGGTAGAAAAAGCTAAAGAGGAAGTTGAAAAAACAATTAGAGAATATGGAGAAAAGGCAATATTTGAAATTGGAGCTCACAGAATGCATCCTGAGTTAATAAAATTAATAGGAAGATTAAAATACAGGACAAGTTACGGTCAGAATGTTTATCAACATTCATTGGAAACAGCATTTATATGTGGAATTTTAGCATCTGAACTTGGTCTTGATTATAAAATTGCAAGAAGAGCAGGACTACTTCATGATATTGGAAAAGCTGTTGACCATGAAATTCCAGGTTCTCATGCAATTATTGGTGCAGAGCTTGCAAAAAAATATGGTGAATCTCCAGAAATCGTTAATGCAATAGCTTCTCATCATGATGAGGTTGAAAAAACTTCAATATATGCAATATTAGTTCAGGCTGCAGATGCTCTATCTGGTGCAAGACCTGGAGCAAGAGGAGAAACTTATGAAACTTACATAAAAAGGCTTGAAGAACTTGAAAAAATTCCAATGGAATTTGATGGAGTTTCTAAAGCGTATGCAATTCAGGCTGGTAGAGAAATAAGAGTAATAGTTGAAAATGACAAGGTTAGTGACGATTATGCTTATGTTCTTGCAAGAGATATAGCTAAAAAAATAGAAAAAGAATTAACATACCCAGGACAAATTAAAGTGACAATTATTAGAGAAACAAGGGCAATTGAATATGCAAGATAATTTAATAAAAGTAGTTTTTATCGCTGACATATTAGGTAGACCTGGAAGAAAATTAATTTTTAATCATCTTGATGAGGTAAAAAATAAATTTCAACCAGATTTCATAATTGCTAATATTGAAAATATTGCAGGTGGATTTGGAATAACAAAAAAATTAATGGATGAATTCATTGAAAAAACTGAAATTGATGCATATACAACTGGGAATCATGTTTGGGATAAAAAAGAATTTGAAATTAATGTAAATAATTATTCAAATGTTTTAATCCCAGCAAATTATCCAGATGGAGTGCCTGGTCAGAGGTATATTGTTTTAAAGAAAAATAATAAAACTCTTGGAATAATAAATTTACTTGGAAGAGCTTTAATGGGGTTAAATTTAGATTGTCCATTTAGAACCGCAAAAAAAATAGTGGAAAAGATAAAATCTGAAACTTCTTCAATATTAATTGATTTTCATGCAGAAGCAACAAGTGAAAAAAATGCTTTATGCTTTTACCTTGATGGTGAAGTATCAGCAATTATTGGAACTCACACTCATGTTCAGACAGCAGATGAAAGAATTACTGAAAAAGGCACAGCTTATATAACTGATGCTGGAATGACCGGGGTTATTGATTCTGTTATTGGATATGATGAAAAAAATGCTATTTTAAAGTTTTTAACTCAGATGCCAAAAAAGTATGAAGTAAAAACAAAGGGAATTTTAGAAATTCAAGGGGTTTATTTAGAAATCAATCATGAAGGGAAAGCAAAAAAAATTGAAAGGATAAAACATAGAATTTCATAAAATTATTAAAATTTGAACATCACAAACATTGGTGTTTGTTGGACCTGTTTTAATTAGTGCATTTAAGTTTTTAAAAAAGGTGTAAGAATCATTATTCTCAAGAAATTTTATTGGGTCTAAATTTTTTTCTTTTATTTTTCTTAACAAATCACATGAAAATAAAGCTCCTGCTGAATCCGTTGGACCATCAGTGCCATCTGTTCCAAATGATGCAAAATATAGGTTATTATTCAAAAGATAACTATACTCTGAAATTGAGATTAGAAAACTTAATACAAGCTCACTGTTTCTTCCACCAACTCCACTTCCTTTAACATAGACTTCTGTTTCTCCACCTGAAATTAAACAGAATGGTTTTTTCCACTCAGAATTTCCTTTTAAAATTTCAATACCAATTGCAGAAAATATTTTAGCAACTTCTTTTGCTTCACCTTTTAAATGAGAAGTTAAAATAAATAAGTTAAATCCATTTTTTGAAAAAAAATCTTTTAATGTTTTTAGAGCAATAAAATTATTACCAATAATTAAATTTTCAACATTTTCAAAATATTTTTCATCTAAATTTGTGGTTTTAAAATTTTGTAAGATTTTAATAATTCTTTCAGGAAAGTTTTTTATAAAAATTTTCTCATACTTTTTATAAACTTCTCTTATATCTGAATTATCAGGATAGGTTGGACCAGAACTTATTGTGTCAATTCTATCACCTACTACATCAGAAATTATTAAAGAAATAACCTTAGCTGGGTAGCAGATTTTTGCAAATTTTCCACCTTTTACTTTTGAAAGAAATTTCCTCACTGTGTTAATTTCATTTATATCCATACCAGATTTTAATAATACATCATTAACTTTTTTCAATTCATTAAGTTTTAGGTCAAATTCAGGAAGTTCAAATAATGAAGAACCTCCACCAGAAATTAAATTTATAATTAATGTTTTATCATCTGAATTTTCTGCTAATTTCACAATTTTTTTTGCTCCAATTATTGAATTTTCATCTAATATTGGATGCCCAGCTTCAATAATTTCAAAATTTTTTAATTTTCTCTCTTTTTTATATCCATATTTTGTTAAAATAATTCCTTTTGAAATTTTTTCATTTAAAATATCATAAATTGCTTCTGCCATTGGAAAAGAAGCTTTTCCAATAGAAAATATATAAATTTTTTCAAACTGGTTTAAATTGTAACACTTCTGGTTTACATACAATTTTTCATTCTCAATTTTCACACAATTTTTTACAAGATTATAAGGATTTACAGAATTGATTGCTATTCTAATTGCATCATTTATTAATCTTTTTATTTCCATTTTTTTGATATAAACTACATGATGAACAATCTTTTGTGCAAGAGGAGCATCTTCCTTTTTCCACAGATTTTTTTATATAGATGTAGCAATAATATATTGCACAGGCTAAAATTATTCCAATTATTACATACTCTCCCATTTTTGCCTCAACTTTTTTCCAAGTTTCTCCAAAGATAAATCCAACTCCAGGATAGCATATTCCCCAGAGAATTCCACTAATTATTGCATAAAAATAAAATTTTTTCAAATCCATTTTATGAAGTCCTGCAAGAAATGGTATTATAGGTCTAAAAACTCCAATAAACCTTCCAATAAATACGCTAAAACCACCATATTTTTTAAAAAACAAAACACCAGCGTTATAATACTCTTTATACTTTTTAAAAAAATCTGATTTTTTTATTTTTTCACCAGAAATAGTAGCAAGGTGATAGCTAAAAATATCTCCTAAAATTGCTCCAATTGAACATGAAATTATGGTGTAATAAAAATTAAAAATCTTCAAAGATGCTAAAAAACCACAGGTTCCAATTATTAATGCTCCTGGAACAATTAATCCAATAATAAAAAATGATTCAGAGAAGGAAATCAATGAAATAACAGGATATGCTAAAAATTTATAATGCGAAATAAAAAGTAAAAATCTTTTAACAGCATCTTCCATCTATTTGCTTTTTTCTTTTCCAAAAGGTTTAAAAGTAACTACAAGAGCTGGAAGTAGAAATATATCAGCAAGTAGGGCAACAATCATAGTAAGACCTGTAAGAAGACCAAAATATATTGTAGGAATAAAATTTGAAAAAACTAAAATTGAAAATCCAACTGTTATAACAAAAGCTGTATAAAACATTGCAAATGCAATTGTTTCACCACATTTAAACATTGTATCTTTATAATTCCCTAAAACTTTAAATTCCTGGTCAAATCTGTGAAGATAATGAATGGTGTTATCCACTGCAATTCCCATACTGATTGCAGCAATTGTAATTGTCATCATATCAAGATGAATGTTACTCCAACCCATAAATCCAAGGATGAAAAATACTGGTAAAAGGTTTGGAAACATTGCTAAAAGCGATAATTTAAATGACCTCAAAAGTAGCCAGAACATGAAAAATAGTAAAATTGCAGTATAACCAAGGGTTAGAATTTGAGAATCAAATAAACTCTGTAAAATTTGATTGTAAAGAACAAGAATTCCTGTAATGTGAAATTCATCAGGTTTTAATTTAAATTTATTTATAAAATCGTTTCTAATCTTTTTCAGAAGTTCATTTCTTCTTAAATCTTTATCAGAATCTCTAACTCTTGCTACAATTCTTGCTTCATTATCTTTAATTGATACATAAGGTTTTATAATTAAATCTCTTATTTTTGGTGGAAGCTCTTTGTATAAAAGAGCAAGTTCAAAATTATCAAGCTCTCTTCCATTATTAATCTTTTTCGCAATTTCAAGAAAAGTTTCTAATGAAAGCACTTTCCCAACATGAGGTAAATTTGAAATATATTTATGAATTTTTCTTATTCTATCAACTTTGTCAACAGTAAACCAGTATTCTGGTTTATTCTGCTTCTCTTCAGTTGTCTCTTCAAGTTCAGAAAAAATATCATCACCCTCTTCTTTATTCTTTTCAACATTCTTTTTATTTTTAAATTTTAAAATTACATCAAATGGAGTTGTTCCTCCAAGATTTCTATCTATAAACTTTAATCCCTGATATATTTCAGTTGAATGTTTAAAATAATCAATGAAACTGTTTTCAACCTGAAGACGGCTCATTCCAAAAATACTAAGAATAATTACAATAACACTAACTGCAACAATGTATCTTTCTCTTGTATTTATAATTTTTGGAACTTTTGTTAAAAATTTGAAAAATATTTCCCTTCTCTTCATTGGAACTGTTTTCTTTAATAGCATTACCTGTGCTGGAAAAAATATAAATGTAAGTAAAAGTGAAATTATTAATCCTACACACATCATCCATCCAAAGGTTCTAACAGGTTTTAAATTGCATAAAAGTAAAGAGGAAAAACCAACTATTGTTGTTATTGTTGTGTATAAACATGGGATAAATTTATCCTTAATTGTATTTTTAATTAAAAATCTATTAGTCCAGTCTGGATATAATGAGTTAAATTCCTCATATCTTACAATTAAATGGATAGCAATTGCCATTGTAAGAATTAACTGCAATGAAACAAAATTTGATGAAATTACAGTTACTTCCCAATCAAATATTCCAAGAATACCCATCATAACAATTACAGCAAAACCACAGCATAACATTGGTAAAATAATCCATCTCAATTTCCCAAATGAAAAAACAAGGGTTATTAACATAAAAATAAAAACTCCCCATCCAAAAACTTTAAGGTCATTTTTTATGAAAAGAATTAAATCATCAGCAATAACTGGAACTCCACCTAAAATTATTCTTGCATTTTTTGTATATTTTTTAACTATGTTTCTAATCTGCAAAATAGTTTGGTGACGCTCATCATTTATTTTATCAAGCTCTTTTCTAATCTCCTTTGACAATTTCTTATACTGAATTTTCTCTTCTGGGGTTAAACCTCTGGTTTCTTTTTTTTCTATTAATTTTTCTCTTTTCTGGATTAATTCATTGTAATGTTTATCTGGTTTAAAAACAACTTGGATTGCTGTTGCCTTTAAATCTGGACTAACAAGTAAATTTTTATAAATTGGACTTGTTCTAAATTCTTCCTTTGCAAGATTTATGTCAATTCCAGGAGTTTGAAGAGTTGGTATCTTTTTTGTAATATCGTAATGAAGTTTATTAGCGGTTAATATTAATGGAACATCAAGAATTGTAACAACATTTTCAACCTTTTTTACCTTTTTCAATTCATTTTGTAAGCTTTTAATATCATTTAATACTTCCTTTGAAAATAGGTCTTTTTTATAAGGTTTGTATGTGATAACAATAAAATCTTTTGTTTCATATTTTCTAACAATTTTTCTATAATATTTTAACTCTTTGTTATTTTCATTTAAAAGAGTTTCACTTGAAGCATCTATACGAAAATCTCTCGCATGGTATGAGAAAAAAGCTATAAACAGGAGAAAAAGAATTATTGTTATTAAAGGATGGCCAAGTATTATTTTGTCAAAAAGCTCTATACCTTTATTATAATATTTTTTCATTTTTTAGTTGTTGAACCTTCTTCAAGTTTTTTAAATAAATCTTTTACAGTTCCTTTTGATAAAATTTGATTAAATTGAGACCTATAAGTTCTAATTATACTAACTCCTTCAACTTCAACATCGTAAACTTTCCATCCTTTTGGAGATTTCCAGAATTTAAACAATATTGAATAATCCTTCTCCTTAGTTGAAGCAATAACAGGCATAAATATTATATTTTTTTTCTTCTGAATTGCTTTTTTAAAGGTAACTTTTACCTTTTTTAAAGTTACTCTATCTAAATAAACCATTCTTATCCTTTTAGTAAAAAGCTCTATAAATTTTTTTCTCTGCTCTTTTGTCAATTTATTCCAGTTTTTTCTGCCAAGAGCAAGTCTTGCCATAATGTTAAAATCAAATATAGGATTAACAGTTTTAAAAATTTCTTCTTTTTTCTTCGCCTCACCAATACCTTTTTCATTAAGAATTGATAAAACTTTATTTGTTGTTGTTTTTATTAAATTTTCAACATAACTTTTATCATCATTTAATGCAAAACTTAAAGAAATTAATGAAAAAATAAATAATAGTATTAAAATTTTTCTCATTTCCCTACTCCTTTATAAGTTTTAATCTATTTTGTTCATACAAATCTCTTAAAAATGGATAAAAATCAACAGATTCTTTTTTTAACTTTTCATACTCACCAATGTGAAGTGAAGTGTAATTTATTTTCTTAAATACATAAATTGCAGTTACCCACCAGAAATGAGGAATATAATCAATTGGATTTAAGAACCAATCACCTACCATACCAATAGTATCTCTTGTATTTGATGGACCTAAGAATGGCCAGTCAAGATGAATTGGTCTTTTAAATCCATAAAAACCTAAAGTTTGGCCAGTATCCTCAGGAGATGTTGATAAATGAAACCAGGAACGAGCTGGGTCAAAAAAACCAGCAAGTCCTACTGTTGAATTAACAACAAATCTTGAAATTTCAATTCCAGCTTTTTTGAATTTAAATTGCAAAATGCTATTTACAAATCTAATTGGAAATGTAATGTTTTTAAAAAATCTCACAATAGCACTTCTCACACCCTTTGGAATTATTTTTGAATAACCTTTAGCTGTTGGTTTTAAAACCCAGAAATAGAGCTTATCATTTAATTTTGTAACCTTTTCATTATAACCATACAATGGGTCACAAACCTGATAATTTTCAGAAGATTGACTGAATTCCTGTTCAAGCTCATCTTCTGCAAAATTATTATCTTGAGCATAAATATATCCTATTGAAATAAAAATTAATATTAAAACTAAGGCAACTTTTTTCATTAAAAAACCTCCTTAATTGATAACAGGTTAATAGTTTTATTAACAATTTTTTCTTGGAAAAGCAATAATTTTATGTTGATTAATTTTTAAAAATTAATTATTAATATTTCTATCATGAGAAAATTATTAACATTTTTTTCGGTTGTGATTTTTTTATTTTTCAATGTTAACAACCTTTTACCAAAGGTAATAAAGGTCTATTATTATGAAAGATTTCCATATTATTACACATTATCAAATGGGAAACCTGCAGGGATACTCATTGATATTACAAAAAAAATATTTGATTCTGCAAAAATTAAGTATAAATTTTACAAAGTTCCTGTAAAAAGAATTCTTCATATTTTAGAAAAAGCTTCTTTTTCATGTTCGCCTGGATGGTATTTTACAAAAGAAAGGGCAAAAATTTTTAAATACACAATCCCAATATATAGAAGTGGACCAATTGTAGCTATTTTTAATAGTAAAATAAGTAATTTACCAGAAGAAATTTCATTAAAAGATATTTTGAAATCTGAATACAGTTTAGGACTTATTTCTGGGTTTAAATATGGAAAAATTATTGATAATGCGTTAAAAAAATATAAACCTAAAAATATCCAATATTTCACAATTACTCCTAAACAATTAATTTTTATGGTTGCAAAAAAAAGAGTTGATTATACATTTTTTTCTGAAGAACATATAAAATATTTCATTGAAAAAAATTCTTTTTTGAAAGAGGAATTAAAATTGGTGAAAATTAAAGAAATAAAAAAAGGTGAATTAAGATATATAATTTGCTCTAAAGATGTAAGTGATAGTATCATAAAAAAATTAAATGAACAAATTGAAAAATTGCGTGGAAAATGAAAAAAATCTCTCTTAAAAATTCTTTTATCCTAACCTTATTAAGTTTAATTTTTGGTATAAATCTAATTGTTGTAAGCTTTTTTACATATTTTAATTATTATAAGGAGAAAAAACAGCTTCAAAGTAAAATCATTGAAATAACAAAAAATCTCTATCCAGTTATTGAAAATTATCTTTGGCAAATTGATTTAAAAAATTTAAATAAGCTATCAAATATTTTAGTTCAATCAAACAATGAAATTTGTAGCATAATAATTTTTGATGATGAAAATAACATAGTTGGAGTTGAATATAAAAAAAGTGAATGGTGTTCTAAAGAATATATTCATACAATTTCAGAAAATATTTTCCATAATAATCAGGTAATTGGATATGTAAAACTCACATACTCTTCATATTTTATAAAAAAGTCATTAAAAAATTTTATCATAACAGAAATATCTTTTACCTTCTTAATTTCCTTTATCCTTTTAATTCTCATTTCACTTTTATTTAAAAAATTGGTCAATGAGCCTGTTAATTACATTGTTGGAATTTTCTCAGAAATTGAAAAAGGAAATTTTAATGTAAAGTTAATTTCCTCAAAATTCAAAGAATATGATTTCATTTTAAAAAGCCTTAAAAAAATGATTAAAGAGTTAAAATTTAAAGATACAAAATTAAATACAATTATAAACTCAATCCCTTCATGTATTTTTATATTTGATAAAAATGGGAATTACGTGGAAGTTAGCAAAGGATGTTGCGAATTATTGAAATTAACAAAAGATGAAATACTTTCAAAAAATGTTGGAGATTTTAGTGCAGAGGGATATACCACAAAAAAAGGCTTTAATATCTTAGAAAAGGCCTTAAATACAGATTCGTATACATTTGAATGGAAATTCAAAACCAAAGATAAAAAAATAATTGAGGTTCTTGGAATTTCAAAAAAGATAAAATTTGACGATGAAGAATTGATTCTTTTTGCCTTAACAGATATAACTTATGTAAAAAAACTTGAAAAAGAGATAATAGAAAAAGAAAAACTTGGAATATTAAGTGTAATTGCAGGAGGGATTGCTCACGATTTTAACAATATTTTAACAGCAATTGAAGGAAATGTTGAATTAATTAAAATTTATATTGAAAAAAATAAATTAGAGGAAGCTCAAAAAAGATTACAATTATTATCTCAATCCCTTGAAAGAGCAAAATTTTTGACAAATCAACTTTTAACATTTTCAAAAGGTGGTGCAATCTCAAAACCTGAAATTATAGATGTAAAGAAAATTTTAAAAGATATTTCAGATTTTGTCTTATCTGGCACTGAAATAAATGTAAAATACGATTTTGATGAAAATCTTTATCCAGTAGAAATTGACCCAGAACAATTTGGAATTGTAATTCAGAATTTATTGATAAACTCAAGACATGCTTTAAATGACAGAGGAATTATTGAAATAAAAGCAGTAAATTCTCTTGATAATATTGAAATTTCAATAAAAGATTACGGAAAAGGTATTCCTGAAAATATAATTGAAAAAATATGGGAACCATTTTTTACCACAAAAAAGGAGGGAAGTGGTCTTGGATTATCTATTGTAAAATCAATAATTACTCAAAATAAAGGTGAAATAAAAATCTATTCAAAAGAGGGAGAATTTACAGAAGTTAAAATTATTCTACCTGCTTACAAAAAAATTAGTGAAATAAAAAAAGAGAAAGAATCTGAAACAGTTTCTTACAAAAAGTTTGAAGGAATAAAAATTCTGGTATTAGAAGATGAAAAAGAAATTCAAGATACTATAAAAGATATGTTTGAAATTCTTGGTATAAAATCTGATTTTGCTTTTACAGGTGAAGAAGCAATTGAAAAATTTAAAAAAGAAAAATTTAACATTGTGTTACTTGATTTAACAATTAAAGGAGGAATGGATGGAAAAGAATGTATAAATTATTTGAAAAAGATAAATCCTGAAATTTGCGCAATAGTTTACAGTGGATATTATGATGACCCTGTTATAAAAAATTACAAAGATTATGGATTTAACTATGCATTAAAAAAACCATTTAAATTAAATGACTTAAAAAAAGCCATTGAAAATTGCCTTAAATAATTCTTGCGAATTTTTCCTTTTTTTTATATCAAAAATATAAAATCCAACGACGGAGGATAAAGATATGTTTAAAAATCTTTCAATAAGATTTAGACTGAATTTACTGGTAATACTTTCAATAGCTTTATCATTATTCTTTATGGGCTTATTTTCTCAGCATAGTTTAAATAAATTACTAAACAGAGAAATAGCAAAAATTGAAAAAGATGAAATTGCAATATCAAAAGAAAAATTAAAAGATTTGGTGAATTTAGCTTATCAGTCATTACAGAACTATTATAAAGATTCTCAAAATCTTGAAGAGATAAAAAAAACCGTTGGTTCACAACTTAAAGGAACAACAGAAATTGCTTCAAAAATAGTTTTAAGTATTTTTGAAAAAAACTTAAAAAAAACAAATGATAAAGAAATTGCAAAATTTATGACAATTCAACAGTTAAAAACTCTTTTTAAAAATTTAAGATACGGAAAAAATGGCTATTTCTGGATTAATGACCTAAATGGAGTTATAATAGTTCATCCAATAAAACCTCAACTTGATGGGAAAAATTTATGGAATTTAAAAGATAAAAAAGGAAAGTATATATTTCAGGAAATTATTAAAAAATGCAAACAGAAAGGTGAAGGTTTTGTTAAATATTGGTGGCCTAAACCTGGTGAGAACAAACCTTCTCCTAAATTAAGCTATGTGAAACTAATTCCAGAACTTGGATGGATAATTGGAACTGGTGCTTATATTGATGAAGTTCAAGAGATTTTCAAGAAAAAAGCAATAGAAGTTATAAAAAGAATGAGATACGGGAAAAATGGGTATTTCTGGATTAATGACCTAAATGGGGTTATGATAATGCATCCAATAAAACCTCAACTTGATGGGAAAAATTTATGGAATTTAAAAGATAAAAAAGGAAAGTATATATTTCAGGAAATTATTAAAAAATGCAAACAGAAAGGTGAAGGTTTTGTTAAATATTGGTGGCCTAAACCTGGTGAGAACAAACCTTCTCCTAAATTAAGCTATGTGAAACTTTTTAAACCATGGGGATTTATTATTGGAACAGGAGTTTATTTAGATGCAATTTATACAAAAATTGCAAATAAAAAACAAATCTATGAACAGGAAAAAAGAGATTTATTATACACAGGAATTATTGCTTTTATAATTCTTTTAATTATCTTTGGAATAATTTCCTTTCTATTTACAAATAGAATTTTTAAACCCCTACTTGTTATGGAAAAATTTATCCTTGATTTAGCAAAAGGAGAAGGAGACCTAACTAAAAGATTAGAATATACGAAAAATGATGAAATTGGAACAATGACCCAAGCATTTAATCAGTTTTTATCCAAACTTGAACAGATGCTTGTAAATATTGGTTTTTACTCAGGAAAAGCTGACATTTCAACTGACAAAATGATGTTAAAAGCTGAAGAATTGAAAAAATTAAGTGATGAACAGACAAAATCAATAGAAGAGACTTCTTCTGGAATAACTGAAATGAGTGCATCAATAAAAGATGTTGGAAAAAATGTTGATGAAACATATGATTTTGTTGAAAAACTTGAAAATAATATAAATATTGTTAAACAGGAGACAGAAAAATTAATTAATGATGCAAATAATTTAATG
>CAZQKL010000040.1:14724-17811 GCA_964593895.1 uncultured bacterium | reverse complement strand
TGTGCCAAGAGATATTTCTGCAGGTGAATTTACAAAAGTTGCTCAAAGAATAATTGTTAGAGTAAAAATAACAGATGGACCCAAAAATCTGCTTATCTCTGGAATGGGTGGAGAGATAAAAATAGAGAGAATTTTAAATGAGTGAAAAATTATCGTCATTTGAAAGAGTAATAATTACTTTTGTTGTAATGACCGGAACTTTTATGGCTATTCTTGATACTACTATTGTGGATGTTGTTATTCCAAAAATGATGGCACCTTTAAAAACAGACATTTATGGTGTCCAGTGGGTAATTACCGCTTATATGGCTTCTGCAGCTACTGGCTTATTGTTAATAGAATCTCTTGTTAAAGTTTTAGGACTAAAAAACCTTTTTCTAATAGGAGTTTCTGTTTTTACTTTAAGTAGCATGACTTGTGGAATTGCAGATTCTCTTCATCAAATGATTATTTCAAGATGTATTCAGGGACTTGGAGAAGCGTTCATTGTTGCAACAGCACAAACAATTGTTTTTTCAATTTTTCCGCAAGAAAAAAAAGGAATTGCAATGGGAATTTATGGAATGGGAGTAAGTTTTGCTCCTGCTCTTGGACCAGTAATAGGAGGATATTTAACTGAACATTTTAACTGGCGATGGATTTTTTTTGTAAATTTTCCCATTGGATTAATTGTTGTTCCTGTTGGCTTGCTTGTTATACCAGTTATTTTGAAAAAAAGAGAAAAATTTAAATTTAACTTTATAAGCTATATTTTTTTTGCAGGATTTACAATTCCGCTTCTAATTCTTTTATCAAAAGGTCAGCAAAAAGGCTGGGAACAATCTACCTTCATTGTTAATTTATTTTTTATTTCATTAATTTCACTTTTTCTTTTTCTAATTTCAGAATTAGTTTCAAAAAATCCATTAATTGATAGAACCATTTTTAAATTCAAAGAATATTCAATTGCTTTATTAATTTATTTTACAACTCTTGGGTTATCAATTTATCAAATTTTTTATCTTTTGCCATTGTATTATGAAAACTTAAAAGGATATACAACTCTGCAGGCAGGTGAGCATATGCTTGCATTTGCTATTTTTATCTGTATAACATCAATTATTGCTGGAGTGCTTTCTGATAAGTATGGAGAAAAAAAGGTATTACTTATAAATGCTTTTATATACATTTTCACATCTGTTTATCTAATTCCAAAAATGAATTACTATACTCCCTCAATAAAAACAATTATTTTAACAATTCCTCTTGGATTTGCCCTTGGAAGCTTTTTTGCTCCAATTACAACTCTTGCTATGAGGAATCTTGGTGAAAAAACAAATATTGGAGTAAGCTTCCTTCAATATATAAGATTTATGGGTGGTTCATTTGGAACAGCTATTGCAACAAATACATTACAGTCAAAAATAGCTCATCATTATGAATTTATAGGAAATTTACAAAATTTTAAACATTTAATTATTTACCTTAATTCAATTAAAAATAAACTTGCTACAATAATGCCTGAAAATCTCGCTTATGTAAAATCAAAAATTCTAATTTATAAAGTTCAAACTTTAATGAGTGCTTCATATTCTTTTCAAGATACTTTCAGACATGCTGGATACTTTGGAATTTTGGGACTTTCATTTTTAACACTTCTTTTTATCCCAAAATTTAAGTGAAATATTTGACAATGCAAATTTTATTTGTTATTAGAATGAAAAACCAAAAGGGGTTTTATAAATGAATTTTGCCAGAAAAAATTTAAATGTAATGGCATTTACTGATGATGGAAAAACCTACAACTTTAAAATCCCAACATTTTTGATAAAAGTTTTTATAATTTTTCAAATAATTATATTTTCACTTTTTGGAGTTTCAATCTATATTTTAAAAAAATATCTTCCAAAAAAAGATTATATAAAAAAAATTGAAGCTGAAAATAAATATTTACATAAGAAATTTGTTGATTTTAATAGGCAGATAACTAAGCTTAAAGAAAAAGTAGCAAAATTAAACGATTTAACAACAAAATTACGAATTATGGCAAATTTAAATATTAATAATCATGAAGATGAAGGAATAGGTGGTCCCTCTTTTGAAGATGTAAAAAATTTTATAAAATTAAACACCATTCAGGATGAAAATATTGAAAAATTGCATTATGCTCTTGATAAACTCAAATATGAATTATCCCAAGAGGATAAAAATATAAAAGAGTTGTTCAAATATTTAAAAGAGAAAAATATAAAATTATCATGCACTCCATCAATTATGCCAGCAGAGGGCTGGATTTCTTCAGGTTTTGGTTATAGAAAAGACCCCTTTACAGGAAGAATTAGATTTCATGCGGGAATTGATATTTCAAATAGAATTGGAACACCAGTTGTTGCTCCAGCAGATGGAATTGTTACATTTGTTGGGAAAGATGGTGGATATGGTAATTTAATAATAATTTCTCACGGTTATGGGATTACAACAAGATATGGGCATCTTCACAAAATATTCGTTAAAGTTGGGCAAAAGGTTCAAAGAGGTGATATAATTGGAGAAATTGGTAATACTGGCCGAAGCACAGGTCCTCATCTTCATTATGAGGTTAGGATTTACAATAAACCTGTAAACCCCTTAAGATACATTCTTAATTAATCTATTGCAAATTTTATAATTAAGTGCTATTCTTTTTTATCCTAAATTTTTTTCTGGAGGTTTTAATTGATTGGGACAATTGTAAAAAAAATATTTGGAACAAAAAATGATAGAGAATTAAAGAAGTTAAAACCAATTGTAGATAAAATTAATTCTCTTGAGCCAGTATATGAAAAAAAACCGCAGGAAGAATTGAAAGAATTTACATTTAAATGGCTAGAAGAATTTAAGAAGAACGATTATCCTCCTGAAAAAAGGGAAAAAATTTTAAATGAAATTCTACCAGATGCTTTTGCTATTGTGAGAGAAGCAGCAAAAAGAACATTAAAGATGAGGCATTTTGATGTTCAACTTATGGGTGGTATTGTGCTTCATCAGGGGAAAATTGCTGAAATGAAAACCGGTGAAGGTAAAACCCTTGTAGCAACTTTACCTGCATACCTAAATGCTCTTGTTGGA
>CAZQKL010000040.1:0-14714 GCA_964593895.1 uncultured bacterium | reverse complement strand
AAAAGGTGTACATATTGTAACAGTTAATGATTATCTTGCAAAAAGAGATGCTGAATGGATGGGACAAATTTATAATTATCTTGGAATGGATGTTGGAGTTATTGTTACAGATTTAACTGATGAGGAAAGAAAAAGAGCTTACAATGCACATATTACTTATGGAACAAATAATGAATTTGGATTTGATTATTTAAGGGACAATATGAAATACGATATAAATGATTATGTTCAAAGAGAGCTATATTATGCAATTGTTGATGAGGTTGATAGTATTTTAATTGATGAAGCAAGAACTCCATTAATTATTTCTGGTCCTGTTGAAGAAACAACTGAAATTTACAAAAAAATAAATAATGTTGTTAAATTTTTAAAAAAGGATGTTGATTTTGAAATTGATGAAAAAGCAAAAACAATTGTAATCACAGATGAGGGAATAGCAAAACTTGAAAAATTACTTCATACCCCAAATCTCTATGACCCAAGAAATGTTGAGCTATTGCATCATATTAACCAAGCATTAAGAGCTCATCATTTATTTAAAAGAGATGTTGATTACGTTGTAAAAGATGGACAGGTAATAATTGTAGATGAATTTACTGGTAGATTAATGCCTGGAAGAAGATATTCAGATGGATTACATCAGGCACTTGAGGCAAAAGAAGGGGTGAAAATTGAAAAAGAAAACCAGACTTTAGCCTCAATTACTTTTCAGAACTATTTCAGAATGTATTATAAACTTGCTGGAATGACTGGAACTGCAGATACTGAAGCTGTTGAATTTAAAAAAATTTATAACCTTGATGTTGTGGTCATTCCTACCCATAAGCCTATGATTAGAAAAGACTATAATGACGTTGTATATAAAACTGAAAAAGAAAAATTTAATGCGGTAGTTGAAGAAATAGTTGAATGCCATAAAAGAGGTCAACCTGTTCTTGTAGGAACAATTTCAATTGAAAAATCTGAAAGATTAAGCAGAATGCTAAAAAAAAGAGGAATTCCTCATAAAGTTTTAAATGCAAAGCATCATGAAGAAGAAGCTTACATAATTGCCCAAGCTGGAAGAAAAGGAGCTGTAACAATAGCAACAAATATGGCTGGAAGAGGTGTTGATATTATCCTTGGTGGCAATCCTGAAATGATGTTAAAATATGAAATTTTGAAATTAGGTAAAAAGTATACTCCTGAAGAATATGAAAAGAGACTGGAAGAATTGAGAAAACAGTGTGAAAAGGAAAGAGAAGAAGTTTTAAAAGCTGGAGGATTACATGTAATTGGAACAGAAAGACATGAGAGTAGAAGAATTGATAATCAGTTAAGAGGAAGGTCTGGAAGGCAGGGTGACCCTGGTTCTTCAAGATTTTATGTATCTTTAGAAGATGATTTAATGAGAATTTTTGGCGGAGAAAGAATATCTTCATTAATGGATAGACTTGGAATTAAAGAAGGTGAGCCTATTGAAAATAGATTAATCACAAAATCAATTGAAAATGCTCAAAAGAAAGTTGAGGCACACAATTTTGAAATAAGAAAACAGCTCCTTGAATATGATGATGTTATGAATAAACAGAGAGAAACAGTATACACTTTACGAAAGGAAATTTTAAAAGGCGAAAATATAAAAGAATTAATGGAAGAATACATTGAAGAGTATTTTGAAAATGTATTTTATTCTTTTATTGATGAAAAATTGCCAAAAGATGAATGGAATATTCAGGGCTTAATAAAAAAACTTGAATTTGATTTAATGATTAAGTTTAATTTTTCAAAAGATGAGCTTAAAGAGCTTTCTGCAGAAGAGATAAAAAGTAAGTTATTGGATTATATAAAGAAAATTTATGAGGAAAAGGAGAAAAAATATGGCTCTGAAACAATGAGAGAGCTTGAAAAACTTGTTCTTTTAAATGCACTTGATACTCATTGGAGAGAGCATCTTTTAAATATAGACCATCTAAAAGAAGGTATTGGGCTTAGAGGATATGCTCAACAAGACCCAATTAGAGCATATCAAAAGGAAGCATTTGAGCTTTTTGTTGACATGGTGGATAAAATAAAAGAGCATGCGGTAAGAGACATTTTTAGAATTCAGCTTGTTAATGAAGAAGAACTTGAAAAACTTGAAAGAGAAACAAAAAAAGAAAGAGAATATACCCTTGTTTCAGGAGAAGCTTCAACTGAAACTAAAAAGAAAAAAACTCCAATTAGAAGAACTGGTAAAAAAATTGGAAGAAATGACCCATGTCCATGTGGAAGTGGTCTAAAGTATAAAAAGTGTTGCGGAAGAAATGCTGCATAGGTCCCTAAAATTAATAGATATATTTTCAATTGCTTCTGGCGCTATGGTTAGCGCCGGAATTTTTCTCCTTCCTGGTATTGCTTTTTCAAAATGTGGTTCTTCAGTTTTCTTTGCTTATTTCCTTGCTGGTTTATTTTCTATTCCAGGAGTAATGAGTATTGCTGAACTTGTTACCGCTATGCCAAAAGCTGGAGGTGGTTATTTTTTTGTTACAAGAAGTTTAGGTGCTGGAGTTGGAACTGTTGCTGGAATATTGAGCTGGATTTCTCTAATTTTAAAAACAGCTTTTGCTCTTGTTGGATTGTCAACTTATGCTTATCTAATTATTAAGATTAATCCAAAAATTATTGAAATTTCAATCTGCTTAATCTTTCTTCTTATAAATTATTTTGGAGTAAAAAAAGCTGGTAGAATTCAAGTTTATCTTGTTTTAACTCTTTTTTCAATATTAATTTTTTTTATTTTTAAAGGGATTGGAAATGTTAATGTTCATCATTTTAGTGATTTCAATAAAGTAAAACCTTTAACTCTTTTATCAACATCTGGATTTATTTTTGTTTCATACGGAGGTCTTCTAAAAGTAGCTTCCCTTGCAGAGGAAGTTGAACATGCCAAAAAACTTCCAAAAGGAATGTTTCTTGCACTTGGAATAATAATTGTTATATATACTCTTTTAGTTTTTGTAACAGTAGGGATAGTTGATTCTCAATCTTTAAAAAATACAATCACACCAATTTCAGATGCTGGAAGTATAATTTTAGGAAAATTTGGAAAAATTCTTTTATCCATTGCTGCAATTATAGGATTTACCTCTGCTTCAAACGTTGGAATTATGTCAGCGTCCCGCTATCCATTTGCTTTAAGTAAAGATAATATGTTTCCCAAGATATTTCAAAAAGTAAGTAAAAAATATAAAACTCCCCACATATCAATTGCTTTCACAGGTTTTGTAATAATTGTTTCTCTATTTTTAAATTTAAATTTCTTAGTGGAAATTGCTTCAACATCTTTAATTTTAACTTATATTCTTGCAAACATTTCAGTTATAATTATGAGAGAAAGCAAATTAACAAATTATCAGCCACAATACAAAGTTCCATTTTATCCATATCTCCAAATACTTGGGATTATAATTTATCTTTTCTTAATTATTGAAATAGGAAAAGATGCCCTTTTTGCTACAGGAGTAATGATTCTTGGAAGTTTACTGATTTATATATTTTATGGAAGAAAAAGGAATAAAAAAGAATCAGCAATTCTCCATTTAATTGAAAGAATTATAAATAAAAAATTAACCTCAACCAAACTTGAAAAAGAATTAAAAAAGATTTTAAAAGAAAGAGATTACATCGTTGAAGATAGATTTGATAAAATAATAAAAAAAGCTTTAACTTTTGATTTTAATGAGAAAATCTCCTACAAAGAAATGTATAAAATCATATCAAAACCTCTATCAAAAAGACTGAATTTATCTGAAGATGAAATTTTTAAAAAATTCTTGGAAAAAGAAGAAAAATACAGTAGTGTTATTAAAAAAGAACTTGCAATTCCTCACATTATAATTGATGGTGAAAAATATTTTGAAATAGTTTTAGTTAGAGGGAAAAAAGGAATTATTTTCCCAGAGAGTGAAAATGTTGAAATTGTTTTTATTTTAATTGGAACAATGGATGAGCGAAATTTTCATTTAAAATCACTTGCAGCAATTGCTCAAATAGTCAATCAAAAGCACTTTTTAGAGAGATGGAGAAGTGCTAAAGATAAATCAATTTTAAAGGATATTGTAATTTTAACAAAGAGAAATAGAGAGGAATAACATGGCAGATTACAATTTAGAAGCATTAAAATCCATCGGCACTTTATTAGCAAAATACTTTAAATCTTCAAAAATAATTGATGAAATTGAAGAAAATTATCCGTTTAATGAAACCTCATTTAAAAAATTTAAAGATATTTTGGAAAAAGAATTTAAAAATTTAATGATTAAAGGGGAAGAGAAGCATTATGAAAAAGAAATTTTTGATGGATTTATAACACTATTGAAAAATTTAATTACAGATGAAAAGGCAGATGAAGTTTTTTACAAAATATCCAAAGAATTTAACGATTTGTATAAAAAAGGTAAAATTGAAAATTTTATAAAAAATTTAAAAAAGTATCAGAAAGAGTTAAAATCTACAATATCTACTAAAAATGGGGATGGAAAAGATGAAATTATTAATCTTTTAAATAAAGAGGAAGAATTAAAAAAGCAAAAAAGAGAATTAATTGAAACTATTGAAATTTTTATAAAAAATTTAACTCACTTTTTTGAAACAGAGGAAACATTAAAACAAAAGATAAAAAACTTAAAAGAAGAGATTTCTCAACTTGAAACATTAGAAAATATAAAACAATTCAAAAGTGAAGTAAAAGACTTATTTTTAAAACTTGGAATTATTGAAAGAGTTCTTGAAGAGGAAAAAAAGGAATTAAAAAATATAATTCTTCTTATGGCTGAAAGTTTAAAAGAATTTTTAGGAAGTAGTGATGAATTTTCAAAAACAATAGAAGAATTTGTTAATAAAATTCAGCAAACAGATGATGTTGATGAAATAAAAAAAATAAAGCTTGAACTATTAAAAGCTACTGAAAATATTAAAAATAAAACTGAAAATATTCATAAAAAATTAACAGAAGCTGACAGAATGATAAAGCAGGCTCAGGAAAAGATGAAAAAATTAGAAGAAGAAATGGAAAAAGCAAAAAAACAGGCTCTTTACGATGGATTAACTGGAGCTTACACAAGAGCTGTGTTTAATGATAGAATTGTAAAAGAAATTGAAAAAGCAAAAAGAGAAGGGAAAAAATTATGTTTTATGATGATAGATATTGACCATTTCAAAAAAATTAACGATACATACGGTCATCAAACAGGAGATTTGGTTTTAAAAATTCTAATAAAGCAGATAAAGAAAGTTATAAGAGATTTTGATTTTCTCGCAAGATACGGTGGAGAAGAATTTTGTATAATTTTACCAGATACAGATATAAAAACAGCAAATGAAATTGCAGAAAGAATAAGAAAGAAAATTGAAAAAACAAAATTCATATATAAAGGGGAAAAATTCCCTGTAACTATTAGTATCGGTGTAACAGAATTAAATAAAAATGATAACGAAAAAACAATAATTGAAAGAGCAGATAGAGCTCTTTATAAAGCAAAAAATTCAGGAAGAAATAGAGTTATAGTGGAATAATGCCATCTCTTTTTCAACCAAAACTTTTAAATGGACATTATGGTGACCCAGTGGTGGAACTTTCATTATTTGGAAAATCTTTTTCCTATTTAATTGACCTTGGAGAAATTTCATCTTTAACTAATCGTTCAATTTTAAAAATTAAAAGAGTATTTGTCTCTCATCCTCATATGGACCATTTTTTCGGTTTTGATAAATTGTTGAGAATATTTCTTGGCAAAGAGAAAACAGTCCATATTTACGGTCCAGATGGTATAATAAAATGCGTGGAAGGTAAATTAAATGGATATATCTGGAATCTTGTCCATAACTATAAAAATAATTTGAAATTTGTTGTATATGAAATTCATCCTCGTTCATCTATTATTGCAGAGTTTTTATGCAGAGAAAAATTTAAAAAGAGAATAATTGGAAGAGAAAAGAGAAAGTCAAACATAATTGTTGAAGAAGATGACCATATTGTAAAATGTGAAATCTTAGAGCATAGAATTCCATCATTGTGTTTTATGTTTGAGGAGAAGTTCAAAATAAACATTCTAAAAAATAAATTAATTGAAGCAGGATTTGAAGTTGGACCATGGCTTAAAAATTTAAAACAGCTAATTTATGAAAACAAATTAAACGAAGGCATTATTTATAAAGGGAAAAAATTTTTAGTTAAAGATTTGAAAGATAAAATTACAAAAATCACAGAAGGGAAAAAAATTGCATATATAACAGATTTAATTTTTTCAAAAAAGAATCTACAAAAGATAAAAAAACTTGGAAATTCTGTTTCAATTTTATACATTGAAACAACATTTTCAAATAAATATGCAAAAAGGGCAAGAGAGAGATACCATTTAACCGCAAGACAAGCAGGATACATTGCAAGAATGATAAATGCTAAAAAGGTTATTCCAATTCATATTTCACCAATTCATTCTGGAAATTTTCATCAAATAAGGAGAGAGCTTGAAAATGAATGGAAAAAAAGAAATTCTTGAAAAATTAAAAAAAGCAAGGTATATTCACTTTATTAAAAGAAATAAGAATGATTTGCAGAAACCAGCAATAAATGTTGAATTATTAAATAATTTAAACTGCTTTTATAAACCAGGATATGAATTTAAAAGTATGAGCCTTGAAGAGGATAAAATAGAAAATTTTTTAAATATGCTTGAAAAAGGAGAAATAGAAGCATATTGCATTATTGAATAAACTTTAAAAGAGGTAAATTCAATGGATGAACTTGAATTTTTTGTTAACCAGCTCAAAGAGGATGATTTTGCAACAAAACTTCGGGCAATCCAGGTGCTTGGAGAATTTGGTGACCCGCGGGCACTAAAACCTTTACTTGAGTTATATTCTCACAAAGACTGGCAAATTAGAAATGCTGCAATTGAAGCGGTTTGCAAAATTAAATCACCTGAAGCAATTCCAATTTTAACAGAATATTTAAGGGATGAAGACCCTAATGTTAGAAATTCTGCTATGCAAACACTTGAAAAACTTGGAGAAGATGTTGTTCCCCCACTTCTGGAAGCTTTAAAGGATGATGATGAAGATGTGAGAATTTTTGCATGCAATACTCTTGGAAATCTTGGTGAAGAAAGAGCAGTAGAGGGTTTAATTGAAGCATTAGATGATGAAAATGAAAATGTTTTTTATGCATCAGCTGAAGCTCTGGGAAGAATAAAATCTCCAAAAGCGGTTTTACCTTTATTAAAAAAACTTAAAGAAAAGGATATATGGGAAAGATTTGTAATTATTACTTCACTTGGTGAAATAGGTGATGAGCTTGCTATTCATGATTTAATTAAACAACTTGAATTTGATGAATTAAAACAGGTGACCCTTGAAGCCCTTGGGAAAATTGGATTTGAAGAAGCTTTGCCATACATTATTAAGGAAGTAAATACTTCAACTGACAATGATATAAAGTTAGAAGGATTAAAAGCAATATTTAACATAGCACAGAATACTTACAATTTTGGAAGGCTTGAAAGAAATAGATTTTTGCAGGATTACACTCTTGAAAATTTAAAAAAAATAGATTTTTCTCATCTTGAAGAGACTTTTAAGGAAATTTTTGAAGGTTCAGATATTGAACTCCAATATAAAATTTTACAAATTATTCAATGGGCAGGAAATACATTGCCAATTGAAATTCTTATAAAACTCATTCCAGTTGAAGAGCTTGAAGATTTAGCAAATGAACTTTTAATAAAACATGCTTACGATAATCCTGAAAAATTAATAAAAATATTCAATGAAATTAATGATACCCACATAAGATATCACATTGCAAAGGTTCTTGGATATTCAACAGAAGAAAAGGTGAATGAATTTTTAAATTCTTTACTTGAAAATGAACATAATGAAATTATAGTTGGAGCAAGTGAAGCTTTAATCCTAAGCTTTTCAGAGATTAAAGCAAAAGAAGAATTTGTAAACAAATTACTTTCAATGCTTGAAAGCTCAAATGATGAAATTAGAGAAGCATCAGAGCGTGTTCTTATTGTGCTTGCTAATTATAAAGAGATTTTGAATAAACTTGTAAATATTCTTGAAAATGAAAATTCAAAGGCTCTTCCATCTGTTATAAAAATTATTGCTATATCAAACAACACAGATTATCTTCCAAAAATTTTATCTTATATTGAACATCCAAATCCACTTGTAAGAAAAGAAGTTTATAGTGCAATTGATTATCTTGCAAAAATTGAACTTAATAGAAGAATAATAATTGAGAGTGAATTTTATGATAAAATATTACTTGGAGTTTATGATACTGATGAAGCTGTGCAAATTGAAGCAATTTATGCTCTTGGTTCAATCCAGGAAGATAGAGCTTTTGAAGCTTTAAAAAACATCTTATTTGATGAAGCTTTAAAAAAATTAAAACCTTATATTGTAAGAGCAATCAGAAATTATTATGAAAAAGACCTTAAAGATACATTTCTTGAAATTTTGCAGGATGAATTGACTGATATTGAAACAAAATTAATAATTGTCCAAGCATTGAGAGTTATAGGTGATGAGACAATTATTGAACCATTATCAGATATTCTTTTTGAAACTGATGAAATAGACCTAAAGAGTGAAATAATTTTAACGATGGGAGAAATTGGTAAAGAAGAGGTCCTTGAATATCTGTTTCCATTTCTTGAAGAAGATAACTGGCTTATTAAAAATTCAGTTATACTTGCATTAAAAAATATAATTTCAGATGAGATAAAGGATGAAATTTTAAAAGTATTTAAAGAAGTTAAAGGAGAAGCTGAAAATATAATTAAAAATAGCTGTATTCAGGTTTTAAAAAATTATCCTTATGAAGATGTATTATCAAATTTAATACCAAATCTTGCTAATCCTGAATTAGCATATTCCACATATGATGCAATTTTTCAAATTTTACAAAGTAATAATTACCTTTTTGAAGTTGTTGAAAAATTTATTAAAGAAAGTGAAAATATTGTAATTAAAAGACTTCTACTTTCAATTTTAAAAGAACTTAAATTGAAAAATGAAGTAAAATTTTTAAAAGAATTATATTTCAACACCCCCTACACTTCTATAAAAATGATGATTTTGAAATATTTTCATGCAATAAAGGAAGATTATATGGAAATTTGCAATAAAGAAAAAAATAATTTCTTAAAAACATTATGTAACTGGTTTAATTCAAATTCAATAGTATTGGAGTGATAAATGGCTCTATTAAAAATGTCAGAAGAGGAATTTAAGCTTCTATCTGATTTAATCTATAATTATTGTGGTCTAACATTTACAGGCAGTCAAAAAATTTTATTTCAGAAAAGAGTAAAATCTCGGGTGGAAAAATTGAGATTATCATCTTTCAAAGAATATTACCAATTTTTAAAGTATGACCCAAAAAGAGAAGAAGAATTAAAGGTGCTCGTTGACCTTTTAACTGTTAATGAAACATATTTTTTCAGAGAACCAGCTCAATTTGATGCATTAATAAATTTTGTTCTACCTGAAATCTCAAAAAATACCCCCACAAAGCATATAAAAATTTGGAGTGCTGCTTGTTCTACAGGTGCAGAACCATATACAATTGCAATTTTGTTAAAAGAGAAAAAGCCTCTTGATGAAAGCTGGAGAGTTGAAATTATTGGAACAGATATTTCAATTTCAGCATTAGAAGAAGCAAGAAAAGGGATTTATACTGAAGCTGCATTTAGAACTACTCCACCAGAATATAAGAAAAAGTATTTTACCAAAACCCCTGAAGGTTATTACAAAATTTCAGATGAAATTAAAAGAATGGTGAGTTTCAGATATTTAAACCTTTTAAATAAAACTCAGATGAGTTTAATGAAAAATATCCATGTTATTTTTTGCAGAAATGTTTTAATCTATTTTGACCTTGAAGCAAAGAAAAAAGTTGTTGAAAGTTTTTATCAATCATTGGTTAAAGGTGGCTATCTCTTCATTGGACAATCAGAATCTCTTTTTAAAGTAACAAATTTATACAAACTTGTTCCAACATCTAAGGTTCTACTTTACAAAAAAGAGTAGGAGGCTTTTTTAAAATGGAGAAAAAAATCAAAGTTTTAATAGTTGATGATTCAGCATTGATAAGAATTACAATTAGAAAAATGCTTGAAAAGTATCCAGATATAGAAATTATTGGATATGCAAAAAATGGGAAAGAAGCCCTTGAATTTATAGAAAAGACAAGGCCTGATGTAATTACTCTTGATATAGAAATGCCTGTTATGGATGGGCTTGAAACTTTAAAAAGAATTATGAGCTTGCCTAATCCTATTCCATGTATAATGGTAAGTGGATTAACAGCAAAAGGAGCTGATATTACATTAAAAGCATTAGATTTGGGAGCTGTAGATTTTATTACAAAACCAACTGCACTTGCAAGTGAACTTGCTAAACTTGAATTAGAACTTGTTGAAAAAATAAGAGCTGCTGTCACTGTTGATTTAAAAAAGGCAAAAAGAAAAATAATAGAAAGACCTGAACCTGAAAGAAGACTATTAGAAATACCTAAATTAACTATAAAAGAGAAGCCATTAGAAAAAGTAAAATACAAGGCAGTATTAATTGGAATTTCAACTGGAGGTCCCCCTGCTCTTCAGGAAATTTTACCTCAATTTCCTGAAAATTTTCCTGTTCCAATAGTTGTTGCTCAGCACATGCCACCAGGATTTACTAAACCGATGGCTGATAGATTGAATAAACTATGCCCTTTAACAGTTGTTGAAGCAAATGATGGTGATATATTACAAAAAGGTAAGATTTTTATTGGAAAAGCTGGATATCATATAAAAATCAGAAAAAGAGGCTCAATTGTTTATTTAAATATTACAAAACAGCCTGAAGATACACTTTATCATCCTCAAGTTGATATTATGTATGAAACTGCTGCAGAGACCCTTGGTGGTGATGTAATAGCTGTAATAATGACAGGGATGGGTTCAGATGGCTCAAAAGGGCTTGAAAAGTTAAAGCCAAAAGGAGCTTATGTAATTGCCCAAGACAAGGAAACATCAGCAGTTTTTGGTATGCCAAGAGTTGCAATTGAAAAGGGACTTGTTGATAAAGTTTTACCTTTACAGGAAATTCCAAAAGAGATAGTAAGAAAAATAGAAGCTTCAATTTAAGGAGAAAAAAATGGCGGGAAAATCAGTTTTAGTAGTAGATGATTCGCCAACTTTAAGAAAGATGGTTATATTTGCATTAAAAAAAATGTATGATATTGAAAATAAGTATGAAGCTGGTGATGGGCTTGAAGCTCTTGAAATTTTAAGTGGTCACAAAGTTGATTTCATAATTTGCGATATAAACATGCCAAATATGAATGGACTTGAATTTTTATATAGGGTAAAAAATCATGAAGAATTTAAAAATATTCCGATAATAATGTTAACAACAGAAGGTAGAGAAGAAGATAAACAGAGAGCATTAAAGCTTGGGGCTGATGGTTATGTTGTTAAACCTTTTAAACCAGATATTTTGAAAAAAGAGATTGACAAAGCATTTGAAAAATATGGAATAAAATAGAGGTGATTAAAATGGAAATATTAAATGTTAAAGAAAAAGCAAAAGAATTATACAATTTGCTTAATTCCTTTGAATTGTGCTATCCAATAATTAAAAGAAACATTGAAAAATATGAGATAAAATCTATGAAAAATAAATGTTTTTTAAGCTGGAATGCAGGAATATACTTTTTTTCAAAAGAACTTGATATAACAAGAAACATCTTTCTTGATTACTTTTTTGAAAAAATCTTTGAAACATTTAATTTTAAAAATCTTCAAGAAAAGGGAATTTTATTTGCTTTTTTCTCCATGGGTGCTGTTGTTAGTTTAAATAACTATGAAGAAGCAAGAGTTTTATTAAGAGATTACTACAAAATAATTGCTGTTGGGATTGTTTTAATTCAAAAATTGAGATACGATTACGTTGAAAATGGGATAAAAAAATGGACACTTGAAACAATTGAAAAATACATTGGAGATAGAAATAGTGAAAATAAATCAAAAGATATAATCCGGGAATTTCATGAAATAATTAACAGCAAAGAGAAAGAAAAACATGAAAGCAAAATCTTAAATTAAAAGGAGGAGAGATGTATAACACATCAGATATAAGAAAGGGATTAAAAATTGAACTCAATGATGAACCTTATATAATAATTGATTTTCTTCATGTTAAACCTGGAAAAGGAGCTGCTTTTGTAAGGACAAAAATTAAAAACTTAATAACAGGTCAGGTTCTTGATAAAACTTTTAAAGTTGGAGAAAAAATAAAAAAACCTGACCTTGAAGAGAAAGAGATGCAATTTCTTTATTCAGATGATGAAAATTTTTATTTTATGGATAATGAAACTTATGACCAGATACCAATTTCAAAAGAAAAATTGGAATATGAAAAAAATTTTCTAAAAGAAAATATAAATGTAACTGTTCTTTTTTTTAAAGGTGAACCAGTTAGTGTTGAACTACCAAACTTTGTTGAACTTGAAGTTACTCATACTGAACCATGGATTAAAGGAGATACAGTTAGTAGTGCAACAAAACCTGCAACAGTTGAAACTGGATACACTTTAAATGTTCCTCTTTTTATAAATAATGGTGATATAATAAAAGTTGATACTAGAACAGGAGAATATGTGGAAAGGGTTAAATCAAAATGATTGAAAGATATTCTCGCGATGTAATGAAAAAAATCTGGTCAGAAGAGAATAAATTTAGAAAATGGCTTGATGTTGAACTTGCTGTGTGTGAAGCTTGGCATAAATTGGGAAAAATTCCAGAAAATTCTTTAAAAAATATAAAAGAAAAAGCAAATTTTAATGTTCAAAGAATTAAGGAAATAGAAAAAGTTGTTAAGCATGATGTTATTGCTTTTTTAACATGTGTAGCTGAATATGTTGGAGAAGACTCAAGGTTTATCCATATGGGTTTGACTTCTTCAGATATTCTTGATACATCTTTTAGTCTTCTTTTAAAAGAAGCAGGAGAAGTTTTACTTGATGATTTAATAGAATTTAATTCAATTTTAAAGGAAAAAGCGTATCAATATAAAGATACTGTAATGATTGGAAGAACGCATGGAGTTCATGCAGAACCAATAACATTTGGATTTAAGCTTGCTGTTTGGTATGATGAGACTAAAAGAAATATTGATAGATTAAAAAGAGCAATTGATGAAATAAGTATTGGTAAAATTTCAGGTGCAACAGGAACTTATGCAAATGTTCCGCCTGAAGTTGAAGAAATAGCATGTAGAATTCTTGGTCTAAAACCAGCAAACATTTCCACTCAAATTATTCAAAGAGATATTTATGCTCAATTCTTTTCAACATTAGGGTTAATTGCTTCAAGTTTTGAAAAATTTGCTATTGAAATAAGGCATTTACAAAGAACAGAGGTTCTTGAAGCTGAAGAATATTTTTCTGAAGGTCAAAAAGGCTCATCTGCCATGCCTCATAAGAGAAACCCAATTTTATCTGAAAATGTTACAGGTCTTGCAAGAGTTGTAAGAAGTTATGTAATTCCATCTTTTGAAAATATTGCTTTGTGGCATGAAAGGGATATTAGCCATTCATCAGTTGAAAGAATTATTGCTCCAGATAGCACTACAAATCTTGATTTTTTAATCAATAGATTTAAAGGAATTATTGAAAATTTAGTTGTTTACCCTGAAAAAATGAAAAAAAATCTAAATTTAACAAATGGCCTAATCTTTTCTCAAAGAGTTTTACTTGCATTAACAGAGAAGGGTTTAACAAGAGAGGAAGCTTATAGGTTAGTTCAGAGAAATGCAATGAAAGTTTGGAAAGAAAATAAAGATTTTTTCACTCAATTAAGTTCAGATGAAGAGGTAACAAAATACCTCTCCATCTCTGAACTTAAAGAGCTATTTGATTTAAAATACCATCTTAAATATATGGACTATATTTTCAAAAAAGTTTTTACCACCACTTAACATCAAATCTATCAAGGTTCATAACTTTATCCCAAGCTTTTATAAAATCATTTACAAATTTCTCTTTGGCATCATCACTTGCATAAACTTCGGCAATTGCTCTTAATTCTGCATTTGCTCCAAAAATAAGGTCAAATCTTGTAGCTTTGTATTTTCCACAATCAAAAATAAATTGGTCTTCAGATATTGGCTTCCATTCAATATTATTATCAAGTAAGTTAACAAAAAAATCATTTGTCAATTTTTCTTTGTTTTCTGTAAAAACTCCAAATTCAGAATTGTTAAAATTTGCCCCAAGAACTCTCAAGCCCCCAACTAAAACTGTCATCTCAGGAGGGGTTAATGTTAAAAGATGCGCCTTATCAATTAAAAATTCCTCAGGTAAAAATCTATATTTTTTAAAATAATCTTTTTTCAAGTAATTTCTAAAACCATCAGCAACAGGTTCCATTACAGAGAATGAAAAAATATCTGTTTGGTCCTGAGTAGCATCTACTCTTCCAGGAGTAAACGGAACAGATATTTCAAACCCGGCATTTTTAACTGCTAACTCTATTCCAGCACAACCACCAAGAACAATTAAATCTGCAAGGGATACTTTTTTGCCATTTTTCTGAGATGAGTTAAATTCATCCTTAATTTCTTCGTAAATTTTAATAATTTTTTCTAAATTCTCAGTTTCATTCACTTCCCAATCCTTCTGAGGAGAAAGTCTAATT
>CAZQKL010000039.1:0-18436 GCA_964593895.1 uncultured bacterium | reverse complement strand
TTTAATTCCTATATCTTTCCAGAATTTTACAGATAAAAAATTAGTGGTATTGGCCTGTGTTGATAAATGTAGTTTAACTTCTGGAGCAATTTTTTTAAAAAGATAAATTACTCCTGGGTCTGAAACTATAAAAGCATCAGGAATTTCTTTGAATTTTGTAATAAATTCCTCAATTTCCTGGATATCTTCATTATAAGGATAAATATTTAGAGTCAGATAAAGTTTTTTATTTAACTTTTCTTTTAATTCTTTAGCTTTTAAAAATTCTTCATATGATAGATTTTCAGTAAGATTTCTTAAAGAAAATTTTTTTGCTCCTGCATAAACTGCATCTGCACCATATTCATAAGCTATTTTTAATTTTTCAAAATTCCCAGCAGGAGCTAACAGCTCAATTTTTTTCATTTTTTAGATTTTTTATAAGAGAAAAGTAGGGAATTTTAATATAATCTGAATAAGCTTCTTTTAATTTAAAAATATTTTTTTCAATTATTGCATTTACTACATTTTCTTGTAACTCTGGAATTTTTTTTAAAATTTCAGGAAACTTTAAAAAATAAAATCTATATCTTTTTATATGATTTTCAATTTTTAAATTCAAATCAACAAGATGTGTGTTATCACATAATTTGAGAAAAGTTTCTTGAAACTTTGAGCATTCTTTAAAAAATTTATAAATTTTCTCATTTGTAAAAGAATTATTAGCAAGTATCTTTTTTTCATTTTCAATAATAGATTTTAATTTTCCTATTATATTTTCATTAATTTTTTCAAAAGAGAGTTCAGCAGTCAGACTTGATAAACAAGCTTTTATTTCAACTATATCTTTGAAATCTTTTTCTGAGAATTCTTTTACAATTGCTCCTCTTCTTGGAAGTAGCTCTACAAATCCTTCACATTCAAGAAGTCTAATAGCTTCTCTTACTGGTGTTCTACTAATATTTAAGTCCTCTGCGATTTGAGCTTCTAAAATTTTTTCACCAGATTTTAATTTACCCTGAATAATTTGATTTCTAATAAATTCAGCAATTTTTTCTGGTAGAGGCTTATGGTCAATAATCATAATATTTTCTCCATTTATTTATGTAAATAGTATCTTTTTATGATATTTATTCCAAATTGTGCATTTTTCCATATTTTTTCCTGGACTAATTTTTCATCTCTTTTTTTAAAAGCATCAATTATTTCTTCATGTTCTTTAACAATATCTATTAACATTGTTGAATAAGCAACAATAATTCTAAATTTTGAATATCTTTCAACAAGATTGTTTAATAATTCCATAAGCAATCTATTCCTTGATATTTCAACAAATCTTTGATGAAATCTATTATGAATTTTTACAAACTTTTTCAATTCTTCTTTACTGTTTGATAATGCTATTTTTCTAAGCTCATTATTGATTTCTTCAAGCTCTTTTATATCTTCATCTGTTATATATTTTAATGCTATTTTACCAGCATAACTTTCAAGTACACCTTTTACTTCATAAAATTCAACAACCCTTTCTTCTGTAATATCAGCAACAATTGCACCTTTTCTTGGAACAATTTTTAAAAAACCATCTCTTTCAAGCATTCTAAAAGCTTCTCTAATAGGTGTTCTGCTAATTCCATACTTCTGGGCAATTTCAAGTTCAGTTAATCTCTCACCAGGTTTTAGCTCCTTTTTTAAAATTGCTTCCATAATTGCATCATATATTTTTTCCCTTAATGTTAGATGCATATCCATTTTTTCTTTCATATCTTCTCCTTTAAAATTTTGTTTTTTGTATACCAAATACTTTATAAAAATACAAGAATAAACTTGAAATTAAGTTCAATTTTTGTAAAATAAAAAATTTTATGATGAAACTATTGAAAGATGAAGTAATACTTGCTCCAATGTCAGGAGTTACAAATGAACCATTTAGATTGTCATTGAAAGAATTAGGTGTTAAAGTTACTTTTACTGAAATGGTAAGCGCAGATGGATTATCAAGAAAGATAAATAAGACAATGGATATGATTAAAATTATTAAAGAACCACCTGTTATTATTCCACAATTATTTGGAAATAATTCAGAAATTTTATTAAAGGCAACTGAAATATTAGTATACAATGGGTTTAAAATTGTAGATTTAAATCTTGGATGTCCAGCAAAAAAGATTGTTAAAAAAGGTTGTGGTGTTGCACTTATGAAAGAGCCTGAAAAAGTAAAGAAAATAATAATAAAATTAAAAAAAGAATTCCCATACATTCATTTTACAGTAAAAATGAGGCTTGGTTATGATGAAACAAGTGAAAATTATTTAGAAATTGCTGATATTTTGTATAATGAAGGAATTTCTGCAATAACTTTACATCCAAGATATGGAAAACAATACTATTCTGGAAAGGCTAATTGGGAAAAAATTAAAATATTAAAAGAGAAATTTAAAAATTTATTTGTTATTGGAAATGGAGATGTAAAAACTCCAGAAGACATAGATAAGATTTTTAATTTTACAAATTGTGATGCTGTTATGATTGGAAGAGGATTTCTTGAAAATCCTTTTTTAAAAATTCAATGGGATGAATTTAAAGAAAAAAGAGAATATAAAAAATTTACTCTAAAAGATAAAATTAGCTATTTTAAAAAATTGTTTGATTATTTTAGGAATTATTATGGAGAAGATAAAGCATTAAAAATTTCAATCAAACATATTATTCACTTAACAAAGGGAGAAAAAGGCTCTGCAAAGTTTAGAGCTAAAATTTCAAAAATAAAAAAATGTGTTGAATTTTTCAATGAAATAATGTATTGGGTTGAAAATGGATATTGATAAATATTCATTAAGTGAAATTCTTGAATATAAATTTAAAGAATTATTAAATCAATTAAATTGCAAATCAAACAATCATAATCTTTATGAAATTCTTTTAAATATTTTTGAAAAAAGTTTAATTAAATCTGTATATGAACATGCGGGAAAAAATCAGAAAAAAACTGCTGAAATTTTAGGAATAAATAGAAATACTTTAAAGAAAAAGCTTGTGAAATATAATTTACTTTGAGGAGAAATAATCCCTTACTTTTTTAATTGCACAAAATTCTCCACACATACTGCAAGCATCTTCATCTTTTGATAGTAGAGATTCTCTATATTTTTTGGCTTTTTCAGGGTCTAAACTTAATTCAATTTGCTTTTTCCAGTCTAAATTCCTTCTCGCTATTGCCATTAAAATATCTTTATCAATTGCTCCAGGAATTTTTTTCCCTATATCTCCAGCATGAGCTGCAATTTTGGTTGCAATAAGACCTTCTTTCACATCTTCAATATCTGGCAATCTTAAATGCTCAGCTGGAGTAACGTAGCATAGAAAATCTGCTCCATGCCATGCTGCAATTGCACCACCAATTGCTGCAGTAATATGGTCATATCCAGGGGCAATATCTGTTACAACTGGTCCTAATACATAAAATGGAGCACCATGACATAAAGATTTTTCTAATTTTATATTCATTTCTATTTCATCTATCGGAATATGACCTGGACCTTCAATCATTACCTGAACTCCATTATCCCATGCTATTTGGGTCAATTCTCCAAGTGTAATTAATTCATAAATTTGGCCTCTATCTGTTGCATCTTTTAAACATCCTGGACGAAGTCCATCTCCAAGACTCAATGTAACATCATACTTTTTTGCTATTTTAAGAAGTTCATCAAAATATTCGTATAAAGGATTTTCCTTATTATTATAAATCATCCATTCAACTAAAAATGAACCTCCTCTGCTTACTACATTTGTTATTCTTCCCTCCTTTTTTATTCTTTCAATAGAATTTAGGGTAACTCCGCAATGAACTGTTATAAAATCAACTCCATCTTCACAATGAGCTTCTATTGTTTCAAAAAGAAGTTGTTTTGACATTTTACCTATAAAACCATATTTCCTAACCGCTAAAATTGCAGCTTCATAAATAGGAACTGTTCCAACAGGAACTGGACTTTTTTCAATTATTAATTTTCTTAATTCATCTAAATTCTCCCCAGTGCTTAAATCCATTACTGCATCTGTGCCATATTTCAGAGCAATTTCCAATTTTTTTAACTCAAATTCAAAATCTTCTTTATCTTTTGATGAACCTAAATTTACATTTACTTTTGTTGTTAATCCTTCTCCAATTCCTTTTGGAGAAAGATTTTTATGATTGATGTTTGCAGGGATTACTATTTTACCTTCCTTTATTTTTGATAAAATATACTTTTCATCTTTATTTTCATCATTTGCAACTTTTTTCATTTGTTCTGTTATAATGCCCTTTTTAGCAGCTTCTAATTGTGTCATCAATTATCTCCATATATTTTTTAATTGTTTCTTTAATATTTTTCTGAGAAATTATTCCACTCATAACACAAATCATTTCAGGTTTGCAACAGATAACATCTTTTATATTTTTTAAATTTATACCACCAATTGCTACAATAGGTATATTTTTATACAATTTTTTTACCTTTTGAAGTAATTCTATTCCAACAACTGGGTCTGGATTTTCTTTACTTTTAGTTTCAAAAATTGGTCCAAATCCAATGTAATCTGGAGAGATTTTTTCTGCTATTTCAACTTGTTCTAAATTGTGAGTTGATAACCCATAAATTTTATCTTCTCCAAATAACATTCTTGCTTTTTCAATTTCAATATCATTTTGACCTAAATGAACTCCATCAGCTTCTGATAAAATTGCAATATCTACTCTGTCATTAATTATGAATATTGCATCATTATCATTGCACATCTCTTTTATTTTACATGCAATTTTTAAAAAATCTTTATCATTAAGTTCCTTTTCCCTTAATTGAATAATTTTTATACCAGCAGAAAGCATATTTTCAGCAATTTCAATATGATTAAATTGAGAAAATCTTTTATCAATTATTCCGTATAAAATTGGCTTATTTTTGGATATTATTTTTTTAAATTTCTCTTTTTTTGAATAAAAAAGTTTTTCAATTTCATAAATTTCAAAACGAAACTTTTTAATTTCTTTAACAAATTCTATGTTTTCAGTTTTTAATAATTCTTCTAATACTCTTAAACTCTCCTGAACTCTTTTAAAATTTTTTTTTAAAACAAAAGAATTATTTTCTGAAATTTTGTCATACTTAAAATCTTTCCCAATATCTGATTTTGAGTTGCGATAATATAAATAATTTTTTTCTTCACCGATTTTTCTTATTTTATGTCTAATATCTTTTATTTTTTCAGATAATTGAGAATTATTGTAAAATAATCTAAAAAAATCTTCTATAACTCTCAAACCTTCACAAGCTCTATTTATATTTGCATCAGCTATTCTTAAATATTTCATAGTGTATCTCTTTTAAAATTTTTGCTCCTTGTAAAAAATAGGAGTTATTTGTAGATTTTTCAAGTTTATTTGCAAATTCAACTATCCAGAAAAGATAGTTATTAAAGAATTTTTTTATATATTCATCAGGAATTTTCTCTTCTAAAAGAATTGCAAGATATTCTAAAAGAGTAATCAGATGGTCTTCTCTCTCTTTATATTCAGGAGATAATTTTAAACCTGAAAGTTCATAAATTTTTTTTAAATTTATAAAAAAAATAGGATTTCTATCTTTTAGGTAGTCAAATGCATACGGAGAACATTTTATTCCATTAAAATTTGAAATAAATAAAGAGATAAATTCTTCTTCTAATTCACTATTTTCTGGATATGAAAAAATTTTAATAGCTAATTCAATTTTTTCAATTAATTTTTCTTTATTCATTTATAAAAAAGGTGCTCGCAAAGAGCACCTTTATATTAGCAACCTCCTTCACCTTCTTCTTCTCCACCGCCATAAAGCATTTTTAATGCATTATCATATTTTTTCCACAAAGATTCATTTTTTGGGTCTAATTGAATTGCTTGTTTGTAAAATTTTTTTGCTGCTAAATAATTTCCTATTTTGCAAGCTTTATCCCCTTTTTTTACAAGTTCAGAAACATTTCCTGCAAATAACATTCCTGCCATTACCAACACTAAAATTATGCTTGTTAACACTCTTTTCATATTAACCCCCTTTATGAAAATTTGTTAAATTTTTAACTCAATTTAAAATTAAAGTCAAATTAATTATTTTTTAACATCAGGTGGATAAACATATTTTGGGTCAATTTTATATGTCCAAGGGAGACCATACCATTTCCAACCATTTAATCTCCCAGGTTTTCCATAGTAGAAACTATATTTTTTTGCTAAATTTTTTTCATATTTATATTTACCTGCAAATCTGTATCCTTCAAAACCTCCTAAAAGATTATAACTGTTTTTAAAACCAGCTTTATATGCTATATCAGCTGCTTTATGAGACCTTTTAGTACTTCTACACATAAAAATTAAATGGTCTGTTGGTTTAAACATCTTTTTTAGCCATTTTACAAAATCTGGATTAGGAACAAACTGATATCTTGTAACTTTTGCAATTTTTCCATTTCCATATTTTTGTCCTTTTACTGCAAATTCTTTTGTTAGAAACATAAAAGGAATGTTATAAGCCATATAAA
Source organism: uncultured bacterium (assembly GCA_964593895.1). Taxonomy (GTDB): domain Bacteria; phylum DYJV01; class DYJV01; order DYJV01; family JALVYZ01; genus CAZQKL01. The sequence goes on along the minus strand of CAZQKL010000039.1, from coordinate 11,899 downwards.
CTTTTCCATTTTTTATCCACATAGGATGACCAATTAACTGATATTCATATCTTGACCTTACATCAATTAGATATACATTTTTACCATTTACAAGCATATCATAAGCTTGAAGAGGAGTAATGTTTTTAGCATATTTTGAATTGTAAGCAAATAATGATGTTACTAATAATAAAATTGCTAATAAAATTGTTACTAATAAATTTTTTCTTTTCATTTTTTCACCTCCACTTTTATTTTTTATTATAATATTTCTTAAAATTAAATTTGTCAATCCATATTTAACCTTGAACAAGATTTTTAATTATGTTAAAATTTCAGGCATGCAAGAAAAGATTAGAAATTTTTCAATTATTGCCCATATTGATCATGGAAAATCCACTTTAGCAGATAGAATTTTGGAATTTACAGGTGCTGTATCTGAAAGAGAAATGAGAGAACAGTTTCTTGATAAAATGGAACTTGAAAGGGAACGGGGAATAACAATTAAAGCTCAAACTGTTAAGATTAAATATAAAGATTACATATTAAATCTAATTGATACTCCTGGTCATGTTGATTTTGTATATGAAGTTTCAAGAAGCCTTGCTGCATGTGAAGGTGCATTACTTGTTGTTGATGCATCTCAAGGTGTGGAGGCGCAAACATTAGCTAATGTTTATCTTGCAATTGATAATGATTTGGAAATAATTCCTGTGATAAATAAAATAGATTTACCTAATGCTGAACCAGAAAGGGTTAAAAAAGAGATTGAAGAAATAATAGGTCTTGATGCTTCAAATGCAATTTTGGCAAGCGCAAAAGAAGGAATTGGAATAAAAGAGATTCTTGATAGAATTATTGAAGAAGTGCCACCTCCAAAGGGAGATGAAAATGCTCCATTAAAAGCATTAATTTTTGATTCTTGGTATGATTCATATCAAGGAGTGGTTGCATTAATTAGAGTTGTTGATGGAGAGATAAGAAAAGGACAGAAAATAAAATTCATGTCCACTGGTAAAGAATGTGAAGTTTTAAAGTTAGGAATTTATGCTCCATTTGCTCAAGAAGTTGATAAAATAGTAACAGGAGATGTAGGATTTGTTATAACTGGTATAAAAGATATTAAGGATATAAGGGTTGGAGATACAATTACAGATGCAAAAGAGCCTGCTAAAGAGGCTTTACCAGGATTTAGGAAAGTTAAACCAATGGTTTTTGCAGGAATTTATCCTGTAAATTCAGATGATTATCAAGATCTAAGAGATTCTCTTGAAAAATTAGCTTTAAATGATTCCTCATTCACATTTGAACCGGAAACATCTCAAGCTCTTGGATTTGGATTTAGATGTGGGTTTTTAGGACTTCTTCATATGGAAATAATTCAGGAAAGATTAGAAAGAGAATATGGTATAAATATTATCACAACAGCTCCTACTGTTATATATAAAGTTTTTACAAAAAAAGGAGAGGTTATTGAAATAAGGAATCCAAGTGAACTTCCAAATCCAACTTTAATAGACCATATAGAAGAGCCTTATATTTTAGCGACAATTCATACTCCACAAGAATATATTGGTCCAATTTTAAAACTCTGTGAGCAAAAAAGAGGGATTCAGAAAGAGCTTAAATATTTAAATTCTGGAAGAATTGTCGCTGAATATGAGCTTCCTTTAAATGAGATAGTTCTTGATTTTTATGATAAGCTAAAATCAGTTTCTCGTGGTTATGCTTCAATGGATTATATATTTTCTGGATATAAAAAATCAGATCTTGTTAAACTTGATATTCTTATTAATGGAAAACCAGTTGATGCATTATCTGTAATTGTCCATAAAGATAATGCTTATTATAAAGGTAGAGATTTATGTTCAAAATTAAAAGAGATTATTCCAAGACAATTATTTGAGGTTGTTATTCAAGCAGCAATTGGTTCAAAAGTAATTGCAAGAACAACAATAAAGCCATTAAGAAAAAATGTCTTAGCAAAGTGTTATGGTGGTGATGTTACGAGAAAGAGAAAATTACTTGAAAAGCAAAAAGAAGGTAAAAAAAGAATGAAAGAGATAGGAAATGTCAATGTACCTCAAGAAGCATTTCTTGCGGTTTTAAAAGTTTAGTGGAGGGGAAAATGAAAAAAAATGGTTTAAAAGCCAAAATTTATGATTGGATTGAATCAATAGTTGTTGCATTTATAATTGCAATGTTTATTAGAACTTTTTTTATCCAAGCTTTTAAAATTCCATCTTCATCAATGGTGCCAACACTACTTGTTGGAGACCATCTTCTTGTAAATAAATTTATCTATGGAACTCATATTCCATTTACTGATAAAGTAATATGGCGAATAAAAAAGCCAAAAAGAGGGGATATTTTAGTATTTAAATGTCCAATTGAACCTGATAAGTATTATGTTAAAAGAGTTATAGGTCTTCCAGGTGAAACTATTGAGATTAAAAATAAAGTTGTTTACATAAATGGAAAAAAATTAAAAGACCCATGGGGAGTTCATTACGATAAAATAATTTATCCAAGAGAAATGAATCCGAGAGATAATTTTGGACCTTACAAAATTCCAAAAGATAACTATTTTGTAATGGGAGATAATAGAGATGAAAGTTTTGACAGTAGATTTTGGGGACCAGTTGCTTATAAATATATTAGAGGAACACCAATGATAATCTATTTTTCATGGGATAGTAAAGCTGATTGGCTTCATAAAATAAGATGGAAAAGATTTTTTAAAATTCCGAGGTGAGCTATGAATGGAATGCATTATGAAGGAAATCACATAATTAGACCTCCAAGTGAAGCAAGAAGTATACTACTTCAGGTAACTGTTGGATGTTCCCATAACAAATGTATTTTTTGTCCAACATATAAAGGAGTAAAATTTAAAATAAAACCTGATGAGATTATTTTAAAAGATATTGAGTATGCAGCCAATTACTATTTTAATGTAAGAAGATTATTTTTAATGGATGGGGATGCGTTAATTATTCCACAGAAAAAGCTTGTTTGGATTTTAGAAACAATAAATAAAAAATTGCCATTAGTTGAAAGAATTGGAATTTATGCAAATGCTAAGGCTATAAAAAGAAAAAGCTTGGAAGAATTAAAGGAGTTAAGGGATTTAAAGCTTGGAATTATTTATTACGGAATTGAAAGTGGAAATGATGAGGTTTTAAAATTTGTTAAAAAAGGAACAAGTTCATCTGAATTAATAGAACAGGGTAAAAAGGTTATTGAAGCTGGAATTAAATTATCATGTACAGTTTTATTGGGAATTGCTCCAAGAGGACTTAGTTTTTCACATGCAGTTGATACTGGTAATGTATTAACTAAAATTGACCCAGATTATGCTTCAGCTTTAACTGTAATGATTGTTCCAGGAACAGAATTGTATAATATGGTTAAAGAAGGAAAATTTAAACCATACAACCAAAAAGAGCTTTTAGAAGAGCTTAAAGTAATGCTTGAAAATACAAATATGACTCATGGACTTTTTACAAGTAATCATGCGTCAAATTATTTACCTTTAAAAGTAAAACTACCTGAAGATAAGAAAAAGGCATTAAATATGATTGAATTAGCTTTAAAAGGGGAAGTTCCTTTAAGAGAAGAATGGATGAGAGCATTGTAATAAATATTTTAGCATTAACAGGCAAATCTTATACTCCATCTACAAGGCTAAGAGTATACGAGATGAGTCCTTTTTTAAAAAAATATGGAATTAATATTCATATTGTAAGATATCCAAAAAGTTTCTTTACATTAAAAAAAATTTTAGAAAAAGAGAAAAGATTTAATATATTATGGCTTCAGAAAAAAATGCCAAATTTTTTTAAATATTTTTTATTTAAAAATCTAAAAATTCCAATAATTTTTGATTATGATGATAATTTACTTGTTAGGATGATTCCAAAAAATAACTCTTATGATAGTTTATCAAGAAAAATAAAATTTAATTTAATAAAAAATTTCTCTTCTGGATTCACATGCGGAAATAAATTTCTGGCAGAATTTATTTTAGATACAAATAAACCTTTTTTAATATATCCAACCCCAGTTCCAATAGATGTTCCCAAAAAAGATAAAAATAAAATAAATAACCCAATAATTATTGGTTGGATTGGGTTAAGTGGAGGATTTATGTATTTAAAAAAGATAATGCGACAATTAATAAAATTGTGGAATGAAGTAAATTTTAAACTTGTAATTATTTCAAATGAAAATTATCCAGAAAAGTTACCATTTATTGAAAATAAAAAATGGAATTTGAAAACTCAAGAATATGAAATTGCAAATTTTGATATAGGTATCATGCCATTAAATACATCTTCTCCGTATGATAAAGGTAAATGCAGTTACAAATTGCTTCAATATATGGCTGCAGGAGTAATTCCAGTTGGAGAGGCTTATGGAAATAACACGGAAGTTATAAAAAATGGAGTAAATGGTTTTTTAGTTTATAATGAAAAGTGGTATGAGACTTTAAAATTTATAATTTCTGATATTGAGGGTATTTATAAAAAAATGCAGAAAAATATTTTAGAAAGTATAAAAAAATATTCTTTTGAAGCTCAAGCTGAAAAATTAGCTAATTTCTTTTTCAAGTTCATTTAATTGTTTTTTATACTTTTCTCTGATTTTTTTCAGATAATCTCTTATAATTTTTTCTCTATAATCAGGATATGTCCAGTTTAAAGGATGAAATTCTTTTTTATGAAAAATTAAAGTTAAATCAGCATAAATCCCGCTTTCAAGATAAATTCTATGTGTATAATTTTTTGTGGTAAATAAAATAAAATTTTCAAGTGTAATATATCCAGGGTCAATATTTATCTGTCTTTTTCCATTAATTGAAAATTTTTCTTCAACTTTATTTGTAAATACTTTTACAAGAGCAATATGTTCTCTTGGTATTAATGGTTTTATAACAAGAAATCTTCTAAATAGATTTTCTCCAAGTTCAGGAGTATAGTAATTTGTATGAGTAAATTCAAATTTTTCACTTATTTCTTCTATTTTACCATACTTTTCAGATAAAATTTTTGAAACTTCAACTATTAATTTTTCTTTATTTGTCAATAAACTAAATAATAATTTAACATCCTTTGGTTTTTTTATCTTTCCCACAGGAATAAGCCAGTTAAATTATCAAAATTTCTAATTAAAAACTTTCCCTCAACTTCAAAAATTTTATACTCAAATGCAAAAACTTTTGTGCCTTCAAAAAGATGACCACCATAAACTTTACCATCTTCATCAGCACACGTTATATGACAATGAACAAATGGAGAATTTTCTTTAATTGAAATATTTCCAGTTAAATTTAGAACTTCTAAAGGTTTGTTTATTGTAATAGTTTTATATTCATGTTTTTCTTGGTTGTAAAATCCAAAATTTAGGTTTTGTATCGCTCCAATACCTAAAATTATGCCACAGTTAATTTTATTTTCTTTCACTATTTCATTTAATTTTTCAAGCAAAAAAGAATCTTTCTTTATTTTCCCAATTATTATGTTTTTAATTTTCATCATCTTTTCCTTTTACAATTATATTTTTTATTCCTCTTTCAAAAGCTTCATTTACAATAAGCCAAAGATTATCAATCTTAATCTTTTCCCCTTTTTCAGGAATTTTGCCTAATTCATTTATTATAAAACCTCCTATTGTATCAAATGGTCCTTCATTAATTTTCACATTAAATTTTTTTTTAAAATCTTCAATATTCATTTTAGCATCCACAAGAAAAGTTGAATCTCCTATTTGTTTAATCTCTTCAACTTCTTTATTTTCCTCATAATCAAAATCACCTACAATCTCTTCCAAAATATCAACAATTGAAACAAGACCTGAAATACCTCCAAATTCATCAACAACAAGTGCAAATAGAGTTTTTTTATTTTTAAATTCTTTCAATAAGTCTAATATTTTTTTTGTTTCAGGAACAAAAAAAGGTTTTCTTAAAAAATTTTTAATTGAGAATTTTTCAACTTTTTTACCACAAAGTTCAATTATATCTTTAATATGAATAATTCCAACAATATTATCAATGTTGTTTTTATATACTGGAAGCTTAGATTTTTTATGTTTCTTAAAAGTTTCAATAAGCTCTTGAAATGAAATATCCTCAGGAACAGCAATCATTTCTGTACGTGGAATCATTACTTCACGTATAACAGTATCTGTTATTCCAAAAAGGTTAATTAAAATTTCATAAAATTCTTTTGAAATTAATCCTTTTTTAACATATTCAATTAAAATTTTATCAAGAGTTTCAGTGCTACTTTCATTTTTAATAATTTCAATTAAATCTTTTAAAATCTGATTTACTTCCATTTTAAAATTTTACCGCCATAAATTGAAATATCACCTAATTCTTCTTCAATTCTTAAAAGTTGGTTATATTTAGCAACTCTATCAATTCTACAAGGCGCACCTGTTTTTATCTGTCCAGTATTCATTGCAACTGTAAAATCTGCAATAAAAGTATCTTCAGTTTCTCCTGAACGATGAGAAACAACTGATGTATATCCAGCCTGTTTTGCAATTTCAACAGCTTCAATTGTTTCAGTTAATGTCCCAATTTGATTTAATTTTATGAGAACTGAATTTGCAACTTTCAATTCTATTCCCTTTTTTATTCTTTCTGTATTTGTAACAAAAATGTCATCACCAACAAGTTGGATTTTTTCTCCTAATGCTTCAGTTAAAATTTTCCATCCATCCCAGTCATCTTCACTTAAACCATCTTCAATGGAAAAAATTGGATAATTATCAATTATTTTTTCATAAAATTTTACCATCTCCTCTGAAGTTAATTCTCTATTCTCTGCTTTGAGAATATATTTTCCATCCTTATAAAATTCACTTGCAGCTGGGTCAAGAGCAATATAGATATCTACTCCTGGAGAATAACCTGCTTTTTCTATTGCTTCAACAATCAACTCTAAAGGCTCTTCATTAGATTTTAAATTTGGAGCAAAACCTCCTTCATCTCCAACAGATGTGGAATACCCTTTTTCTTTTAATACTTTTTTTAAAGAATGATAAGTTTCAGCCCCCATTCTTAAAGCTTCTTTAAAACTTTCTGCTCCAATTGGTGCAATCATAAATTCCTGAAGGTCAACATTATTATCAGCATGTTTTCCACCGTTTAAAATATTCATTAAAGGTACTGGAATAATGTGAGAATTTACTCCACCAACATATTGATAAATTGGAATACCAAGATAATCACTTGCAGCTTTTGCCACAGCAATGGAAACACCCAAAATAGCATTTGCTCCTAATTTTGATTTATTTTCAGTTCCATCAAGTTCTATCATAAATAAGTCAATATTTCTTTGATTTAAAACATTCATACCAATTATTTCAGGCGCAATAATTTCATTTACATTTTCAACTGCTTTTAAAACCCCTTTTCCTCCAAACCTATTTTCGTCATTATCTCTCAATTCAATAGCTTCATGTTCTCCAGTAGAAGCTCCTGATGGAATTGTTGCTCTACCAAATGCACCTGATTCTGTATAAACTTCAACTTCAACAGTTGGATTACCCCTTGAATCAAGCACTTCTCTTGCAATAATATCTTCAATAAATGGCATTTTACTCCTCCTTTTTCTCATTTTTTATCTCTTCTTTATAAACTGTTGCTACGCTAATTACTTCAATTCCTGCATCTTTGAGCGCTTTTTTAATATCACTCTCTTTTGCATCTTTAGTTTTTACAATAAAATTTACAAGACTACTCATTTATAAATTCCTCCTTATATTTTGGATTAAATGTTAATACTGGACAATGGGCAAGTTTAACGATTTTTTGAGAAACACTTCCAAGTAAAAATTTAGTAATCCCCTTTCTTCCGTGAGTTGGCATAATTATTAAGCCAACTTTTTTTTCTTTTGCAAATTCAAGTATTTCTTCATATACGATACCGTCTCTTACTGCAATTTCTACTTCTAATCCTTTTTCTCTGAAATTTTTTGCAATTTTTTCAAGGTTTTCTTTTATGAGCTCTTTATGTTTTTCAAAAATTTCCTCAGGTAAAACTAACTCTCCATATCCAACAGTTCCAATTTCTGAGACAGTAAGAAGAAATATTTTACTGTTATATTTTTTACCAATATCAATAGCTATATCAATAGCTTCCTTTGCTAATCCTGTAAAATCAACTGGTAATAAAATTTTTGAAAACATATTATACTCCTTAAAATTTATTTTGAATAAATTTTTTCACATAATAGAAAGATTTCAAATATTTATTTTTTATATTTTCAAATATTTCTCTTGAAAAGTCAAAATTATAAGTGTGAACAAGCAAATTTCTATCATCAATCATTTTCATCCATATCAATTCATTATCTATAATTCCATTTTGAAAAGCATATTTAAAACATTCTCTTGGAGATTTACAAAATATTCCATTATATTCGAGAAAAGATTTGATTAATTTCCATGATAATTCATAAGTAAGTTCAAACCTTTTTATTGTTCCGTCAATATCTAAATCATCTTTTGCTATTTCTGTTGCTTTTTTTAAATTATTTAACGCTTTTTCAAAATCATTAAATATTATCTTAATTTTTTCGTTCATATAAGATAATACCTTCATTTAAAATTTTCTTTTTAAATTCTTCATTAACCCTATTCAAATCAATAATATCAAAATTGCCTGGGAAATCAAAGTAACTTAAAGGACGATCAGTATCAATTGCGAAATCTATATCGGAAAATTTATTGTAATTGTTTTTTGCTAATGAGCCAAAAAGAATAATCTTTTTAGGATTTAAACTTTTTATAATTTTAGGTAACAAAAAGTTAATTATTTCTTTCTTATTCATTATTTAAACCTATAATTTTTTGGAATAACAACAATTCCATCATCTGTTACTGTAAATCTTTTCCTGTCCTTTTCAAGGTCATAGCCAATTTCCTCTCCTGGTGGAATATCTACAAATTTATCAACAATTACTCTATATAATCTTGCTTTTCTTCCAACATTTACTCCTTCAAATAGGATACTGCTTTTAACATAACTAAAACTATTAATCCTTACATTTGGACTTAATATTGAATTTTCTACTTTTCCACCACTTACAATTACTCCATCACAAATAATTGAATCTAATGCATGTCCCACTCTTTGTTCTCGGATATTTGCAAATACAAATTTTGCAGGAGGACTTTGAATGTTATATGTTCTTATGGGCCATTCTTTATCATAAAGATTAAATTTAGGTTCAACATAAGCAAGATCCATATTTGCTTCATAATATGAAGAAATTGTCCCCACATCTCTCCAGTAATCTGCATCTCCTGCTATCCTATTTTTATTAAATGGATATGAAAATACTCTGTAATTTTCTTTTACAAGTTTTGGGATAATGTCTTTTCCAAAGTCATGAGAACTATCTTTATTTTCAGCATCTTCTTTTAAAATTTCAACTAAAATTTTTTTATTAAAGACGTATATACCCATTGAAGCAAGAGAAGAACTTTTGCCTGGAATTGTTGGTGGATTTTCAGGTTTTTCAACAAAATCAATAACTCTAAAAGAATGGTCAACTTTAAGAACTCCAAAAGATTTTGCCTGTTCAGGTGAAACCTCAATAGTGGAAATTGTTAAATCTGCATTGTTATTTATGTGATATTCAACAAGTTTTGTATAGTCCATTTTATAAATATGGTCTCCAGAAAGAATTAAAATATATTCAGGTTTAATATGATCATACTCTTCATCAAGTAAATCCAAATTTTGATATATTGCATCTGCAGTTCCAAGATACCAATCTTTACCAATTCTCATCTGAGGTGGAACAGGAATTATGAATTCTCCAATTTCTGGATTGAAAATTGACCAGCCTCTCCTTAAATGAGCCATTAAAGAATGAGATTTGTATTGTGTTAGAACAAAAATTTTTTTTATTCCAGAATTTAAACAATTTGAAAGGGTAAAATCAATTATCCTATATTTTCCACCAAAAGGCACAGCAGGTTTGGCCCTATCTTTTGTTAAAGGATATAATCTTTTACCTTCTCCACCAGCTAATATAAAAGTTAATAGCTTTTTTAACATATTTTAATTAAGAAAACTTCTTAATTTCAATCTTAAAGCATTTAATTTAATAAATCCTTCAGCGTCCTTATGATTATATATTTTATCCTCTTCAAATGTAGCAAGTTCAGATGAATATAACGATTTTTCAGACTTTCTTCCAGCAATTATTACATTACCTTTATAAAGCTTTAATTTTACAATCCCAAAAGTATTTTTATGTGCCTCATCTATAAATTTTTGTAAAGCTTCCCTTTCTGGAGAAAACCAAAATCCATTATAGATTAACTTTGAATAATAAGGAGCTATTGTATCTCTTAGATGCATAACTTCTCTATCCATTGTAATTGATTCAATAGCTCTATAAGCATGATAAAGAATAGTCCCTCCTGGAGTTTCATAAACACCTCTTGATTTCATTCCAACAAACCTATTTTCCACAATATCTACTCTTCCAATACCATGAATACCTCCAATTTCATTTAATTTGGAAAGTAAATCTGCAGGGGATAATTTCTCCCCATTAATTTTTACAGGAATACCATTTTCAAATTCAATAGTTATATACTCAGGTTTATCTGGAGCTTTTTCAGGTGAGTTAGTTAATACAAACATTTCTTCATCAGGTTCGTTCCATGGGTCTTCAAGTATTCCACCTTCATAGCTTATATGCAGAAGGTTCCTATCAGAGCTATAAGGTTTTTCCTTAGTTACAGGAACTGGAATATTATTTTTTTTTGCAAATTCAATTAATTTTTCTCGTGAAGTTAATTCCCATTCTCTCCAAGGTGCAATAACTTTTATATCAGGTTTTAAAGAATAGTATGTTAATTCAAATCTAACTTGGTCATTTCCTTTCCCTGTAGCTCCATGTGCAACAGCATCTGCATTTTCCTTTATTGCAATTTCAATCTGTTTTTTGGCTATTAGTGGTCTTGCAATTGATGTCCCAAGAAGGTAATAATTTTCATATAGCGCTCTTCCTCTAAACATTGGGAAAACAAAATCTCTTACAAATTCTTCCTTTAAATCTTCTATATAAACTTTGCTTGCTCCAGTTTTTAATGCTTTTTCTTCTAACCCATCTAATTCTTCCTGTTGACCAATATCAGCACAAAAAGCTATAACCTCACAGTTGTATTTCAATTTAAGCCATTTTAATATTACTGAAGTATCAAGACCTCCTGAATATGCAAGCACAACTTTTTTTATATTCATCATTTGCTCCCAGAAAAGAGTTTAAAAATAATTGCTTTTTGAACATGCAATCTATTTTCTGCTTGAGTAAAAATATATTTTGAAAATTTTTCAAAAACTTCTTCTGTTATTTCTTCTCCTTTATGTGCTGGCAGGCAATGGAGAATAATTGGCTCTTTTGTGCAAAGTTTTAAATAGTCTTCATTTATCTGATAATTTTTAAATATTTCTCTTCTTTTTTTTGCTTCTTCTTCCTGCCCCATGCTTGCCCAAACATCTGTATTAATCACATCAACATTTTTAAAAGCATCTTCAGGATTATTTGATAAAATTAACTTGCCTAAACCTTTTTCTTTGACTTTCTTAACTATTTTCATATCTGGGTTATATCCTTCAGGAAAAACACATATTAGTGTAAAATTTAATCTCAATAAAGCAGTTATCCACGAGTTCATCATATTATTGCCATCACCTATAAAAGATATTGTTTTCCCTTCAATTTCACCTAAAAATTCTATAACTGTAAAAATATCTGTTAACACTTGGCATGGATGTCTTTTATCTGTAAGAGCATTTATCACTGGCACTGAAGAATATTTGGCAAATTCTTCAATTTTTTCATGCTCAAATGTTCTTATAATTACTCCATCAACATATCTTGA
>CAZQKL010000038.1:0-18746 GCA_964593895.1 uncultured bacterium | reverse complement strand
CACTATTGGTTATACTACCCTCTTTTTCAAAACTCATTGCACATGGGAGTAAAAATACTTCAGTTTTAATTTTCTTTGGGTCCATTCCAGGTCCTTTCCAGAATGAACCTGTTTCATTATGAAATAGATTGACATTCACAAGCCAGTCTAATTTTGTAAGAGCTTTTCTTACTCTATTTGAATTTGCCCCACTACAAGCTGGGTTTTGGCCCCATGCAAAAAATCCTTTGATATTTCCTTTTAACATTTCTTCAAAAATTATTAACCAAGAATAATTTTTATCATCATCAACTTTTGGCATCATCTCATAGCATTTTTCTAAATCTGCATTTAGTCCAAACATACTTCTTAAGAAACTTGCAGAATATTTAGGATAATTACTCCACCAGTTTGCACTCATTGGGTCATAAGAAACTGGAGTGTATTTTTTATTATACTGTTCAAATGTTTGTTGAGATGCTCTTGGAGTTTTCAAATAACCTGGTAAAATATGCCATAATAGGCAATGGTCAGTTGAGCCTTGAACATTTGATTCACCTCTTAATGCATTAACTCCTCCGCCAGCAACTCCAATATTTCCAAGCAATAACTGAATTATTGCCATTGCTCTAATTATTTGAGTTCCAACTGTATGCTGGGTCCATCCCATTGCATACATAATTGTTGCAGATTTATCTTTTCTTCCTGTTGATGCATAAGTTTTATAAACTTTTAGCAATAATTCTTTTGGAGTTCCTGTAATTTCAGAAACTATTTCTAATTTATATCTTGAAAAATGTCTTTTTAAAAGTTGAAAAACACAATGAGGGTCTTTCATTGTTGGGTCTTTTTTAGGAATTCCATTTTCATCAACCTGAAATTTCCAAGTTGATTTATCGTATCTTCTATGAACAGGGTCATAACCTGAAAATACACCACCATTATCGCCAGGTAATTTAAATCTTGGGTCAACTAAAAAAGTAGCATTTGTATAAAGTTTTACATATTCTTCAAAGTATAGCTTATTTTCTAAAATATAATTAATCATTCCACCTAAAAATGCTATATCTGTTCCTGGTCTTATTGGTGCATAAATATGAGCTTTGGATGAAGTTCTTGTAAATCTTGGGTCAACATGAATTAAAGTAGCACCTTTACTCATTGCTTCATCTACCCATCTAAAAGAAACTGGATGGTTTTCAGCTGCATTACTGCCCATAATTAAAACAACATCTGCATTTTTAATATCAATCCAATGATTTGTCATTGCTCCTCTTCCAAACGACTCTGCCAGAGCCGCTACTGTTGCACTATGTCAGATACGGGCTTGATGTTCAATATAGACAAGTCCAAGGGAGCGTAACCATTTTTGGAAAATAAAACATTCTTCATTATCAATTGCTGCACTTCCAACTGAAGCTATTGCTTCAAGTCTGTTTACAACTTGTCCTTTTGCATTTTTCTTAATAAAATATTTGTCCCTGTAAGTTTTTATCCTTTTAGCAATCTGGTCAAGAGCCCAATCCCAGCTCACCTCTTTCCATTCTGTGGAATATGGAGCTCTGTAAAGAGGTTTGGTAAGTCTGTTTTTGTTGAAATCATAACTTAATTGAGTTAATGATTTTCCTTTTGGACAGAGCCTTCCATTATTAATTGGATGGTCTGGGTCTCCTTCACTTCCAATAAATTTCCCATCTCTTGTGTGAACAATTATTCCACATCCAACTGCACAGTAAGGACAGATAGTTGTAGTTTCTTTACATTTTACATATTTTACAGGAACCTGTGCATGTAAATTTTTAGGTTTAATAAATTTTGCACCACTTAAAAATGCAACTGAACTACCAGCAACTTTAAGAAAATTTCTACGAGATAGTTTTACACCCATCTTCCCCTCCATATACAAAATTTTTAAATATTGTTTTAACAATTATTATGCCATGTTTTAAAATTTAATATTTTCTTGTAATTTCAAATAGTTAGAAATTAAAATGTTTTATAAAAAGATAATTTTGGGTAATTTTGACCAAGGTTATTGTGTAATTTTGTCCTTGACAAAGAATATAATAAGATTTATTTTTGTTAACATGTTTAAGATACTTATTATTGATGATGAAGAAGGGATGCTTCATTTTTTAAAGAGACTTTTTGAATTTAAAAATTACTCTGTTTTTACATTCACCAATGGTTATGATGGGCTAAATTTTTTAGAAAATAATGAAGTTGATGCAATAATTCTTGATGTTAAATTGCCAGATTTAGATGGATTGGAAGTATTAAAAAGCATAAAACAGAGAGGTTTAAAAACTCCAGTAATAATTATCACAGCTTATGGAGATATAGATTCAGCTGTTGAATTTATGAAAATTGGTGCATACGATTATGTTACAAAGCCTTTTCCAAAGGAAAAAATTTTGGAAGTTGTTAAAAATGCATGCGAAAAGTATTTGCTTGAAAAAGAAAACAAAAGCTTAAAGCATATAATAAAACTAAATTTTTCTTTCCAGGACATAATTTATAAATCAAAAATAATGGAAAGTGTTATAAATTTAGCCAAAAATGTTGCTCCTTCAGATTCTACTGTTTTAATTTCTGGTGAAAGTGGAACAGGAAAGGAATTAATTGCAAGATTGATTCATAATTTCAGTAATAGAAAAAATAAAATTTTTTTCCCGATTAATTGTGCTTCTATTACAGATACACTTTTTGAAAGTCAACTATTTGGATATGTTAAAGGCTCATTTACAGGTGCATATACTTCAAATAAAGGGATTTTAAAAGAGATTAATGGCGGAACTCTTTTTTTAGATGAGATTAGTGAAATCCCTATAAACATGCAGGCTAAATTTTTAAGATTAATTCAATATAAGGAATTTATTCCAATTGGAAGTAACAAAATTGAATCAACTGATTTAAGATTTATAATTGCAACAAATAAAAATTTGGAAGAAGAAGTAAAAAAAGGGAATTTTAGAGAAGACCTTTTTTACAGAATAAATGTAATTACTATTAATTTGCCACCTTTAAGAGAAAGAAAAGAAGATATTGAACCTCTGGTTGAATTTTTTATTTCAAAATATTCAAAGAAATTTAATAAAAAAATTAATGGCATTGACGAGGATGCTCTTAAAATTTTAAAAAGATATTCATGGCCTGGAAATGTAAGAGAGCTTGAGAATTTAATAGAAAGAGCGGTGATTCTTGCAAAGAATTCTATAATTACTTTAAATGAATTGCCAAAAGATTTATTGGGTAATAGTTTTGAAAATTCAGATAATATCTTGTCTCTTGATGAAGTTGTAAAACATTATATAAAAAAGGTTTATATTTTATGCGGAAAAAATAAACTAAAAACAGCTGAAATTTTAAAAATTTCAAGAAAAACTCTTGATAGAAAGTTGAAAGATTTAAATGTTTAAAAAATCATTAAAAAGAAAAATTATTTTTTTCCAGCTTATCCCAATCATTTTAATTTTTTTACTTTTTTCTGAACTAACCTTTTATTTAATTGATTACTATGTGATGAAGCTTGCTCAAAGCAAAGTTCAGTATGATTTAAATTCAGCTCATGAGATTTTTTACAATGAAATTAGAAGATTAAAAGATGTTGTGAGATTCTCCTCAAAATGGAGTGAACTTTCCAAAGCAATAATTAATAAAAATTTTCCATTACTATTATCAGAACTTCAAAGAATTAGAGTTGAAGAACATCTTGATTTTTTAACAGTTACTGATAATCGTGGATATGTAATTTATAGAGCAAGGAATCCAATAAAAAAATACGATTATGAAGGTAATGATATTTTTGTTAAAAAGAGTTTAATTGGAGAAGTTGTTGGTGGAGTTCAAGTTCTTTCTCAACATGAACTTAAAAAAGAGGGAGAGGACCTTGCACAACTCGCTTATACAAAAATTTTAGAAACTCCAAAGGCAATTCCATCAAAAAAAAAGGTTGAGAGTTCAGGAATGGTAATTAAAGCAAGTGCTCCAATTTATGATAAGAAATTTAGAGTCATAGGTGTTATTTATGGTGGAATTTTATTGAATAGAAATTATTACATAGTTGATAAGATTAAAAGTATTGTTTTTGGTAACAAACCAATAGGCACAGCAACAATTTTTTTAGGTGATTTAAGAATTTCCACCAATGTTAGACTAAAAAATGGTAAAAGAGCAATTGGAACAAGATTATCAAAGGAAGTTTTTAATAGAGTAATTTTAAATGGACAAAAATGGATTGATAGAGCTTTTGTTGTAAATGACTGGTATATAACCGCTTATGAACCTATTTATGACTTAGAATATAATATAATTGGTGCTTTGTATGTTGGAATTCTTGAAAAGCCTTTTATAAAAATTAAATACAGAATTGCTTTAATTTTTGTTTCCCTCCTAATTGTAATTTCTTCAATTATCCTTTTCTTATCATTTATTTTTTCTAAAAAAATTATTGACCCAATTGTTGATTTGGAATCAAAAATTAAAAAAGTTGCAAAAGGTAATTATGAAGAATTTATTGAAATAACATCCCAAGATGAAATTGGGAAAGTTGAACAGGAATTTAACAATATGATACGAACAATAAAAGAGAAGGAGAATGCTTTAAAAAAGCTACATAAAGATTTGGAAAATAAAGTTCACCTTCGCACAAAAGAATTAGAGGAAGCAAAAGATAAACTTGCAAAAAAGAACAGAGAATTAAATGAATATTTAAAAAAGTATCGTGAACTTCAAGCAGAGTTAATTCATACATCAAAACTTGCAGCAATTGGAGCACTTGCAGCAGGAGTTGCACATGAGATTAACAATCCAATTGCAATTATTAGTGGAAATTTAGATGTTTTAGAGCTTTACCTTGAAGAAAAAGGTCTGAAAAATACAAAAGAGATGGAATTAATTAAATATCAGGTAAAAAGAGTTCAGAGAATTATTGAAAAATTACTTGCAATTTCAAAGAAAAAAGATGTGAAAATGGAGAAAGTAAATATAAATGAAATTTTAAAAGATATTGTTATTCCTTTGAAAAATGAAAGCCAGCAGTTAGGAATAGAGATAAGTTTAAATTTAAATGATATTCCTGAAATAAATTCTTTTGAAACTCAACTTAGAGAAGTTTTTATGAATTTAATAATTAATGCTATTGAAGCTGTTAAACCTAAAGGAAAAGGTAAGATAATTATTTCAACTGAGTATAAAGATGGAAAAATTGAGATAAAAATTGAGGATACAGGAATAGGAATTGATGAAGAAATTATGAAGAATATTTTTAAACCTTTTTACTCAACAAAGCCAAACGGAACTGGACTTGGTTTACCTATAAGTTACAGTATTATTAAACAGATTGGTGGAGAGATAAAGATAGAATCTAAAAAAAATAAAGGCACAATTGTAACTGTAATTTTAATTCATAAAAATATATGAGGTAAACTATGAAAATTTTAATTACAGGTGGTAAAGGTCAGTTAGGAAAAGAGTTAACTCTATTTTTGCAGGAAAAAAATTATGAAATTTTTTCATTTTCTTCAAAAGAATTTGATATTACAAATTTAGATTTCTGTTTAAAAGTAGTGAAAGATTTAAAACCAGAAATAATTATAAATTGTGGAGCATATACTTTAGTTGATGAATGTGAGAAAAATGTTGAAAAAGCTTTTAAGGTAAATTCCATTGGTGCAAAAAACATGGCAATAATTTCAAATAGATTAGATATTAAACTTTTCCATATAAGCACAGATTATGTGTTTGATGGAGAAAAAGAAAATTCTTATAATGAATATGATAATCCAAATCCAATTAACATTTATGGAAAATCAAAACTTTTTGGAGAAACTTTTGTAAAAGAGCATACCCCTTACTTTTTTATTTTAAGAGTTTCTGGGGTTTATGGGAAATATGGTAAAAATTTTGTTAAAACAATAATTCAATTAGCAAGAGAAAAAGAAGTATTGAAAGTGGTTAATGACCAAAGGGTAACACCTACAAGCACATATGAAATTGCAAAAAATATTTATAATCTTATTGAAACAGAAAATTTTGGGCTTTACCATGCAACATGTGAAGGAGAGTGCACTTGGTATGAATTTGCAAAATCTATATTTGAATATATGGATATAAAAGTTAATATTATTCCTTGCACAACTGAAGAATTTCCAAGACCAGCTAAAAGACCAAGAAATTCAGTTTTAGAAAATTTTAATTTAAAATTAATAGGTTACAATACTTTTTCTCATTGGAAAGATTCTCTTTTGAGATTTCTTAAAGATTTTTAAAAAAAATCTTGACAAATCTTAAAAAGAAAATTATAAATACCTGTGAAACCAATACATAAAAGGAGTTTGGAATGACAAAAGCAGAATTAGTTGCAAAAATTTCTGAAAAAACAGGACTTAGCAAAAAAGATTCTGAATTAGCTTTAAATGCATTTATGGATGCTGTTAAAGAAGCACTTGCAAATGGTGACAAAGTTAGTCTTGTTGGATTTGGAACTTTTGAAGTTATTGAAAGAGCTGAAAGAAAAGGAAGAAATCCACAAACAGGTGAAGAGATAACAATTCCAGCAACAAAGGCTCCAAAATTTAGACCTGGAAAAGGTTTAAAAGAAGCTGTTAGTTAATTAATCTATTTTAAAGTGGGCGGATAGCTCAGCTGGGAGAGCACCGGCCTTACAAGCCGGGGGTCACAGGTTCGATCCCTGTTCCGCCTACTTTATATATATTGTACGGGGGCGTAGCTAAGCCAGGTTATAGCGCTGGCCTGTCACGCCAGAGGCCGTGGGTTCAAATCCCATCGTCCCCGTTATCTTTTCTTTAACATCTTATCAATTCTAAAAATTAAAAATAAAAGGAGAAAAATTATGTTAATTCATAATTTTCTTGAAAAAGCAGTAAAGTTGTATCCTCGTAAAAAGGCAATTATTTGTAATGATTTAAAAAATTCATATTATGATACATTTCAAAGGGTTAAAAAATTTGCTTCGTTTTTACAAAATAAAGGTTTGAAAAAAGGAGATGTTATTTCTATTTTGCATTTTAACTGTCATTACTATTATGAAGTTTATTTTGCATCTTCATTTTGTGGATTAATTTTAAATTCAATTAATGTAAGATTATCAGCAAATGAAATTTTATACATTCTTGAAAATTCAGAAACTAAACTTCTGATTACCCATTCAAGATATGAAAATGAATTAAACAAAATAAAAGAAAAATTACCTGAAGTTATTTTTACTGATAGAGATTATGAAAAAATAATTAATTCCCAGGAGATTAATTTAAAAGAGATTGAATTTGATGATACTCATATTGCCCATCTTTATTATACAAGTGGAACAACAGGAAAACCTAAGGGGGTTATGCTAACTCATAAAAATGTTTGCGTGCACTCAATATGTGCAATAGCAGAATTCTGTATTAAAGATGAAGATAATTGGTTACATGCCGCACCTATGTTTCATCTTGCAGATGCTTGGAGCACTTTTGCATTTACTGCTCAAGGTGCATATCATACTTTCTTAAATGATTTTGAGGTGGAAAAGGTTTTTGAATTAATAGAAAAGGAAAAAGTCACAATTTCAAATATGGTTCCAACAATGTTAAATCTTCTTGTAAATTCCGAGAAAATATCAAATTACGATTTGTCAAGCTTAAGGGTTATTTTAAGTGGTGGTGCTCCAATTGCCCCAGAATTGGTAAAAAAAATAATGGATAAATTTGGTTGTGATTATATTCAAACTTATGGAATGACAGAAACAAGCCCATATCTTACTGTTTCTATTTTAAAAGAACATTTAAAAAAGCTTCCACCAGAGAGGCAGTTTAAATATAAAGCAAGAACAGGAAGAGAATTTTTAGGAGTAAAATTAAGAGTTGTTAATGAAAATGGTGAAGATATAAAACCTGATGATAAAGAAGTTGGAGAAATTATTGTAAAAGGTGATATAGTAACTCCTGGATATTGGAAAAATGAGGAAGAAACAAAAAAGGCTATAAAAAATGGGTGGCTTTATACAGGAGATATGGCAACTATAGATGAGGAAGGTTATGTAAATATTGTTGACAGAAAAAAAGATATAATAATTACTGGTGGTGAGAATGTTTATTCTACAGAAGTGGAAAATGTTATTTATGAACATCCAGCTGTTTTAGAAGTTGCAGTTATTGGAGTTCCAGATGAAAAATGGGGTGAAGCTGTAAAGGCAATAGTTGTTTTAAAAGAGGGAATGACTGCAACAGAGCAGGAGATAATAGATTTTGTTAAAAGTAAAATTGCAAGGTATAAAGCTCCAAAATCTGTAGATTTTGTAAAAGAGCTACCTAAAACAGGTTCAGGAAAAATTCAGAAATCAAAATTAAGAGAAATTTACTGGAAGAAAAATAGATGAATTCATTTGGAAAGATTTTTAAAGTTACAACTTGGGGAGAGTCTCATGGAAAAGCTATTGGAGTAGTAATTGATGGAGTGCCTTCAAATATAGAATTAACTGAAGATTATTTAAATAGAGAACTTGAAAGAAGAAATCCATTAAAATATAAGTTTTCAACTAAAAGAAGAGAAAGTGATAGAGCAATTATTCTATCTGGAGTTTTTGAAAATAAAACCCTTGGAACTCCAATTTCAGTAATTGTTTTCAATGAAGATGTTAAATCTGAACATTATGAAAATTTAAAGGATGTTTTTAGACCTGGACATGCTGATTATACTTATTTTAAAAAATTTGGAATAAGAGATTGGAGGGGAGGAGGAAGAGCATCAGCAAGAGAAACAGTTGCAAGAGTAGTTGCTGGTGCTATTGCAAAAAAAATTTTAGAAAAATATAAAATAAAAATTTTTTCTTATACTGTTGAAATTGCTGGTATAAAAGCTGAAAAAATTAATTTAAATGATTATGAAAAACGAGAATTTTTCTTTGCAGACCCAGATAAATTAGATGAGATTATAAAATTTGCAGAAAAAATAAAAAAACAGGGAGATAGTTTTGGTGGTATTGTTGAAGTAAAAATTGAAAATTTACCTTCAGGTCTTGGAGAACCTGTTTTTGATAAATTTGATGCAGTTTTATCTCATGCAATTATGAGTATTGGAGCGACAAAAGGTATTGAATTTGGACTTGGTTTTAATTCTTCAAAAATTTTAGGTTCTGAAAATAACGATGAAATGGATAAAAATGGTTTTATAACCAATAATTCAGGTGGTATTCTTGGCGGAATTACAACTGGACAAGATTTAATTTTTAGGGTTGCAATAAAACCAATACCATCTATATTAAAAAAGCAGAAAAGTATTGATATTTCTGGGAATGAAAAATTAATAGAAATTTCTGGAAGACATGATGTTTGTGCAATACCGAGAATTAATGTTGTAATAGAAGCAATGACTTGGATTGTTATTGCTGATTTTATACTACTTCAAAAAAGGATGGAGATGTAAAATGGAATATATTTATCCTTTCAGTGCAATAGTTGGACAAGAGTTAATGAAACTTGCGTTAATTTTAAATATTATTGACCCATCAATTGGTGGAGTGTTAATTAGAGGTGAGAAGGGAACCGCTAAATCTACAGCGGTAAGGTCACTTGCAAATCTATTACCTGAAATAAAGGTAGTAAAAAATTGTAGGTTTAACTGTGACCCAGATGATTTCACTTCTTTATGTGAGGAATGTAAAGAAAAGTTAAAAAAAGGTGAAAAACTTGAATATGAATTTAGAAAAATAAAGGTTGTAAATTTACCTCTTGGAGCAACTGAAGATAGAGTTATAGGAACAGTTGATATAGAGAAAATTTTAAAAAATGGGATAAAAAGTTTTGAGCCAGGTATACTTGCAGAAGCTAATAGGGGAATTCTTTACATTGATGAAGTTAATCTATTGAGCGACCATTTAATTGACACAATATTGGATGCTTCTGCAATGGGGAAAAATTATATTGAAAGAGAAGGAATATCAATTTCTCATCCAAGTAAATTTGTTTTAATTGGCACAATGAATCCAGAGGAGGGAGATTTAAGACCTCAGCTTCTTGATAGGTTTGGTTTATGTGTTGAAATTGAAGGTATAAAAAGCGTGAAAAATAGAGTTGAAATTGTAAAAAGAAGAGAAGAGTTTGAAAAAAATCCTGAAAAATTTATAAAAAAATGGGAAAAATTTGATAAAAAGTTAAGCAGAAAAATTATTAGAGCAAAAAAGAATTTAGAAAAAGTTAAAATTAGTGATAAAATTTTAGAAATGATTGCTCAAATTTCAATTGATACAAATGTTGATGGACATAGAGCTGATATTGTTATGGAAAAAACAGCAAAAGCTTTGTGTGCTTTTTATGGAGAAAAAAATGTTAATGAAACCCATATTAGAATTTCTGCAAAGCTATCATTACCCCACAGAATGAGAAAAAATCCTTTTGAAGAGATGGAAGTTGAAGCTGATGTTATTGAAAAAGCTATAAAAAAAGTTAAAGAAGGAGAGGTTAAAAGAGAAGATAAAGAGGAGAGTTCTATTATTTATGTTAAAAAAAAAACTTAAAAGTAGCAGAGAATTAGAAGAAGAAATAGAAACAAAATACCGTATTTTTGAAACAGGAAATCCATTTAAATTAAAAAAATTAAGTTTTAACATAAAAAAGAGATTAGCAAAAAGAACAGGTAAAAGATTAGGAAGTATTAATTTAGAGAAAAAAGGAAGGGTAATTGGATATAAAATTCCTCAAGGAAAACCAACTGACATTGCAATAATTCCTTCCATTAAAACAGCTGCGCTTCAATCTAATGGCAAATTAAAAGTAAAATATGAACATTTAAGGGAAAATTTAAGAGAGGACACTCAAGGGTCAACAATTCTGTTTGTGGTTGATGCAAGTGGTTCAATGGGAGTTAAACAGCAGATGATTAAAGTTAAATCTTTAATTTATTCACTCTTAATTGATGCCTACCAGAAAAGAGACAGAGTGGGATTAATTTCATTTCGTGTAAATGAAGCAAAATTACTTTTACCATTTACAAATAATGTGTATGTCGCAAAGAAAAAACTTGATAAACTTCCAACAGGCGGAAAAACTCCTCTTGCTCATGGATTGGCGCTTGCATTTAAAATATTAAGACAGGAGAAATTGAAAAATCCTGATGGTAATTTTATAATGATACTTGTTTCAGATGGTAGAGGAAATGTCCCTTATGAAGGGAAAAATTGTCTTGACCAGGCAGAGATTTTTGGTGTATATATTAAAAAATTAGGAATTAGAACTATTATCTTTGATACAGAAACTGACCATCTTGCTTTTGGTTATAGCTGGGAACTTGCTAAAATTATGAATGGAAAATATATGAAACTTGATGACATAAATGCAGAAAATATAAGAAAAGTGCTGTATGAAAATTTTAATAATTGAAAAAAATGAAAATATAGCAAAAGAGCTTAATAATCTTTTTAATCAGTATAATTTTCAGGTCCAAAATGTTAATAATTTCCAAAAGTTTGTAAATTTAATTGAAAAAAATCCACCTGATTTAATTATTGCAAATCCTATTTTTGAGGGATTTAGCCCATTTTATTTTATTAGATGGTTAAGAAATGAAAAAAGATTGTTAATTCCAGTAATTGTATACCATTCAAAGCCAGATAAAGATATTCTTGTTCTTGCAAAAAAATACAAAGTTAATTCCTTTATCCTTTATCCATTCAACAAAAAAGATTTAATCACAAGGGTTTTTAAATTATTAGGTTTAGATGAAAAAAATATAAAAATCAGCAATCAGCCTTCAGATGTTAATCTTATAAAGAAAAACAAAATCGTTGATGAAATTAAGAGAAAAATAGAACAATTACCACCTTTTCCTTCAGTAATTAGAGAAATTGAAGCTTTAATAAATAGTAAAAAATCAAGTGCATCAGATTTTGAAGATGTTATAAAAAAAGACCAGGTTATTACAGCTAAGGTTTTG
This sequence comes from uncultured bacterium, assembly GCA_964593895.1. GTDB lineage: Bacteria > DYJV01 > DYJV01 > DYJV01 > JALVYZ01 > CAZQKL01. The sequence goes on along the minus strand of CAZQKL010000038.1, from coordinate 6,836 downwards.
AAAATAGTAAATTCTCCATTTTTCTCACTTTCAAGAAAAATTTCCACAATATCTGAAAGTGTCGCTTATATGGGATATGATACTTTAAGGAGCGTAGTTTACAGTGCATTTACTTCAAAATTATTAAGTGTGAGTTTACCCTCTTACGGATATAAAAAGAATGAACTATGGAAGCATAGTTATGTTACCGCTTGTTTTTCAAAAGAGATTTCAAAACAATTTAAATTTGACAAAAAAACTCAAGAGGAATTATTTGTAGGTGGGCTTTTACATGATATTGGGAAATTAATAATTGGCCAAATAGCAAAAGATGAAAAGATTTTTTTCCATAAGGAAGTAAATGAGAATAATTCAATTATTGAGCTTGAAAAAAAGTATTTTTTTATGAACCACCAGGAAACTGGAAATTTGATTTCAGAAAAGTGGAATCTTCCAGAAATTCATAAAAAAATAATTTCATATCACCATTTAAATGGAGAAAACGGTATAGATAAAGAGGTCTGCATAGTTTCACTTGCAAATTATATTTCAAAGCAGTTACTAAATCTTCCAGTTTTTAAAAATGATGAAATGAAACTTGAGATTACGTTAAAAAACCTAAATCTTGATGAAAATAAGTATAATTTTATTTTTAAATCATGTGAAGATTCTCTTTCAAAAATTGATACAGGGATTTTTTAAAATGGAACACATTTTACTGCAACTTCATTCAATGGGAAATTTGGATAAGTTAAACAATTTTTTTTCAAAAAAAATAAAAGAAATTTTTAATATTAACGATTTTACAGTAATTTATTACAATGAACAGGATTTTTCATATAAAATTTTATTATCCACTATTTTTCCCCAAGAACATTTTTTTTATGATGCTGAAATAGAAAATTCAACTCCTTTTTTTTTAGAATTTGGAGATAGAAGCATAAAAGTTTCAAAAGAAATTTCTTTTACAACTGAAGATGGAATTATTTTCAAAATGTTAATTCACGATGACATAAAATTTAATAAAAATCTTGAAATATTTTTCAACCACTATGTTGTAGAATCTCAAAAGTTGACTTTGTTAAAATATTATCAGAATTCAATTGTAATTAGTAAACTTCAGCTTGATTTTTTAAATCAAATTGGAGAGATAATTGGAAGTCTTGACCTTGAAATTGTTTTAACAAAAATTTTAGAAGGTGCGGTAAACATTGTTGATGGTGATGTAGGTGTGATTTTTTTAAAAGATGATGATAAATTTGAAGAAAAAATTTCATGGGGAGTTCCCAAAGGTGTAATTCAGAGATTTAAAAACAAATTTTCAAATAAAAGTATTATTGAAGAGGTGTTTACCTCAAAAGAACCTATAATAATCAGCGATACTTCTCAAAATACAGAATATGAATTTGAACTTCAAGACAAGTATTTAATAAAATCAATTGTGGGTATTCCTCTCTATACAAAAAATAAAAATCTTGGAGTACTTGTTTTAGTAAATATAGAGATTGATGTGGATTTTATGGATGTTAAATTGTCAACATTAGAGACTTTAACTAAAATAGCTGCAATTGGGATTGAAAATGCAATATTTTTTAAAGATTCAATTGAAAAAGAAAAGTTAAAACATCAAATTAAAGTAGCATCTGAACTTCAAAAAAATTTATTTCCTCAAGAGGATATTATTACATCAAATTTTTATATAGGTGGTTTTTCTTTACCAGCTATGAATGTTGGAGGAGATTTTTATAATTATTTAATTTCTGAAGATAACTCAAAAATAATTGGATTTGTTGGAGATGTTGCAGGTAAAGGAATTCCTGCAGCATTGTTGACTTCAATGTCTATGATTTTAATTAAAACTCTTGTAAATTTTAATTCCAATTTAAGTGAAGTCATAGGAAAAATAAATAATATTATTTCAAATGAAAGTATTGGAGAAAAATATTTTACTCTTGGAATTTTTATAATTGATTTATTAACAAAAAAAATGACACTTGTGAATGCAGGTCATACAGATATTTTAATTTTTTCAAATAGAGAAAAGAAAGTAAAAAAATTCCCTTCAAATAACCTTCCAATTGGCATGTTTGAAGATATTGAATATGAAGGTTATGATTATGATTTTTCAGAAGGTGATATTCTCTTGAATTTTTCAGATGGAATACTAGATGCTATTAATGAAAATGGAGAAAGATATGAGTTGGATAGATTAATAAATTTAATTGAGAAAAATTACTCAATTTCTCCAAAAGATTTAAAAGATTTGATTTTAAACGATGTAAAAAAATTTTGTGGAAAAGCCCAGCAATTTGATGATTTGACACTTTTATTATTTAAATTATTATGAAAAATATCGGTATTGACATAATTGAATTGGATAGAGTAGAAAAAGTATATAAGAAATTTGGAGAAAAATTTTTAGAAAAAATTTTAACCAAAAAGGAACTTAACTTAATTTATTCAATTAAAAATAGAAAAAGATTTATAGAAAAATTAGCTGGAATATTTGCTATGAAAGAAGCTATTATAAAATGCTTGGGAGATATTTCTTACAAAGATGTCACCATCTTTTATGAAAATAGAAGACCATTTGCAGAGGTAAAAGGTGAAATAATAAGTGTTTCAGTGTCTCACAATAAAAATTATGCTGTTGCAGTTGCAATAAAAGGTTAGGGAGGGGAACATGTATAAACAAACAAATATACTACTTGAATCAGGAACAAATGAATTTGAACTTGTTGAATTTTTAATAGAGGGAAAAGATAAAGTTCATAATTTTGGGATTAATGTTGCAAAGGTTAGAGAGATAATTAGAACACCTAAAATTACTGAAGTTCCTAAAGCTCATCCTTGTATAGAAGGAATTACAGATTTAAGAGGGAAAATTATTCCAATGATTAATCTTCCAAAATGGCTTGAAATTGAAACAGAAAAACCATTATCAAAAGCAATAATTACTGAATTTAATGAAGCAATAAATGGTTTTTTGGTAAATAATGTAACAAGAATTTATAGAATTAACTGGAAAGATTTAATGCAACCTGATGAATTGAATTATGAAGATAAGAAAAATTGTGTTACATCAATTGCAAAGATTGATGATAAAATGATACTAATTCTTGATTTTGAAAAAATAGTTGGTGATATTTTTCCTGAACTTTATTTTACTCCAGAAAAAACTCAACTTAAAAAAGTTGATAGAAAAATTAAAACATTAATTGCAGAAGATTCTTCAGTGATTAGAAAGCTTGTAAACAAAGCTTTAGAAGATGCTGGATACATAGTCTCAGTTGCAAATAATGGTGAAGAGGCTTTTCATCAATTATTACAAATTTTAGATAAAGCAAAAAGAGAAAATAAAAGCGTAAAAGAATACATTGATGTTTTAATTACTGATTTAGAAATGCCAAAGATGGATGGAGCTCATTTAATTAAGAAGATAAGGGAAATTCCAGAATTTGATGATTTGCCAATTATTGTATTTTCATCAATGTGCTCTGAAGAAAACAGAAGAAAATTATTATCACTTGGAGCAAATGATTTTATTTCAAAGCCAGAAGTAAAAATTTTACAGGAAGCAATTTTTAGAAATTTAAAATAATTTTAAAAAGTTCTCCCTTTTTAATAATTGTATCTTCATAAATTCCATTTATAAGTGCAATATCTTTATACTCTTTTTTCGGGATATGATATTTTTTAAGGAAATATTTTAGAGGAGCAGTTTTTTCTGCTTTCACAACTTTTATATACTTATTTTTAACATTAATCTTTTTAGGGTCAGTAAGCTTTTTAAAAGTTTCAGCTGGCATTGAAATTTTCTTAAGATAAAGGAGAAAAAGTTCTAAAGGAACTTTGCAGTTGAATATGAATACTTTATCGTTATAATCAATAAAATAAGTTTTTACTGCAAATTCCTTACCATTGAATTTAACATATTTTAAAATTTCAGTAGCATCATTGCCATTAATTTTCAGATTTTTCATAAATATTAATCTTCCTGGGGTTCTTTTTAAAAACTTTTCAATAGCAATATGATGAAGGTCATTTGTAACAGTAATAATAATTTGAATATCTTTTATTTTGGGATTTGCAATAAGTATGTAATTTTTAGTATCAGTTAATTTCCAACCTTTTGGAAATTTAAAAAAGAATCTCATTTTTGGATGATAATAGGTATTTCCTTCAACATATCCATATCTCTTATCTTTACCAAATAAAATCCCATCTATATGAATTAGATACTCATTTCTGTTAATAACAAATTTTTTTAATCCAGATTTTTTCTGCCAATAAGCTGTTAATTTTTTAACTTTTTCAATTCTATGTGGTGGTGATGGATGGGTTGCAAACCATTCTGGAAGATGAAATCCAGCCCTTTTTTCTATTCTTTCAAGAGTTTTAAAAAATTTTGCCATCTCATAGGTATTGTATCCTGAAAGAGTTGCATATTCTACTCCAAGTTCATCAGCCTGATATTCATCATTTCTACTGAATTTCAGAAATAATAAGTTTCCTGCAATGAGAGCTACTCCTGCATATTTCCTAAAATCTTTTGATGTTGCATAGGCAATTCCAAGACCAATGTTAAATAAAATCTGCTTTGAAATCATATTTGCAGAATGCCTTGCATTAATATGTCCAAGCTCATGGCCAAGAATTGATGCAAGTTGAGCTTCATTATTTATGTATGCTAAAATCCCTCTTGTTATATAAACATAACCACCTGGCACAGCAAAAGCATTTACAACAGGGGAATCAATAATTGTAAAATGATATTTTAAATTTTTCCTATGAACATGCTGAATAAGTCTATTTCCAACATAGTTAATGTAAGAATTTAAATCTTTGAATTTGTAAACACCATATTCTTTTCTTATTTCTTTATCTGATTTTTTACCAATGGAAATTTCCTGTTTTTCACTAATTAGCATTAATTGTTTTTTACCTGTAACAGGATTGGTAGCACATGAATAGATTGTAATTACAATTCCAATAATTAAAAAAATTATTGTTCTTTTTACCATTTTTATAACCCTTTTACTGTTTCTTCAAATGCTTCCAAAGTTTTATCAAGGTCTTCTTTTGTATGGGCAGTTGAAATAAAAACAGCTTCAAATTGACTTGGTGCAAGGTAAATCCCTTTTTTAAGCATTTTTGCAAAATAATTTGCAAATTTTTCTGTGTCAGAAGTTTTTGCAGTTTCATAATCAACTACTTTTTTCTCTGTAAAAAAGATTGAAAACATGGAACCAACTCTATTGAAAGAGCATTTTAAATTATACTTTTTTGCAATTTTTTCCATATTTTCACATAGATATTTTGAAGAATTTTCCAATTTTTCATAAGCTCTTTTATCTTCAAGAATTTTTAAAGTTGCAATTCCAGCGGTTACTGCTAATGGATTTCCAGATAAAGTTCCAGCCTGATAAACTGGACCTTCTGGAGCAACTTTTTCCATTATCTCTCTTTTCCCACCATAAGCTCCAACAGGTAAGCCTCCTCCAATTATTTTTCCAAGAGTTGTTAAATCAGCTTTTATATTGTAAAGTTCCTGTGCTCCACCAAATGCGACCCTGAAACCGCACATAACTTCATCAAAAATTAAAATTATATTTTCATTGGCTGTTATTTCCCTTAATTCTTTTAAAAAGTTTATATCAGGCTCAATAACACCCATATTTCCTGGAATTGGCTCCAGTATTACGCATGCAATTTCATTTCTATTTTCTTTAATTAATTTTTTGACAGAATTAATATCATTAAATTTTGCGGTTAAAGTTAATTTTGCAAGTTCTTCAGGAACTCCAGGAGAGTCTGGTACTCCTAAAGTTGTAGCTCCTGAACCAGCTCTTACGAGCATTGAATCACCATGACCATGATAACAACCTTCAAATTTTATTATTTTACTTTTTCCAGTATATCCTCTTGCAAGTCTTATTGCACTCATTGTTGCTTCAGTTCCTGAATTTACAAGCCTTACTTTTTCTATTGAAGGATATGCTTTTATAATTAACTTTGCAATTTCAATTTCCTTTTCTGTTGGCGCTCCATAGCTTGTTCCAAGTTCAACCTGTTTTTTCAACTCTTCAACAACCTTTGGATTTGCATGACCAAGAATCATTGGTCCCCATGAACCTACATAATCTATGTATTCATTTCCATCTACATCATATATTTTACTTCCCTTAGCTTTTGAAATGAATAATGGAGTTAATCCAACTGATTTAAAAGCTCTAACTGGGCTATTTACTCCACCAACAAGAAATTTTTTTGCTGTTTCAAATAATTGATATGATAAATTTCCCATTCTAATCTTCCTCCACAAAATATTTCATACTTGATTTTTTAAACTCCTTTATGCTGAAAAGAATTTTGTAATCTTTTACCCCTGATATTTCAGAAAGCTTTTGAGCAATTTTTTTTACTTCCTCTTTTGTTTTTCCATGAACCATTGTGTATAAATTGTAATTCCAACCATTAAATTTAGGTCTTTCATAACAGTGTGAAACTTCTTTAAAGGAGGCAAATTTTTCTCCAATTTCATTCACTTTATTATCATCAACATTCCAAACAATCATTCCATTTTCTTTAACACCAGCCCTCTGATGGTATAAAATTGCACCAAATCTTCTAATAATTCCTTTTTTTTTAAAATTTTTAATTTTTTCTAAAAGTTGATCTTCTGAAATATTTAAATTTACTGCAATTTCTCTAAAAGGATTTTTACTGTGTGGCAGGTCTTCCTGAATGGCTTTAATTATTTCAATTTCATAATCATTGAGTTTCATAATTTAAAGAAAAATTGGTTGCGGGGGCAGGATTTGAACCTGCGACCTCTGGGTTATGAGCCCAACGAG
>CAZQKL010000037.1:0-19140 GCA_964593895.1 uncultured bacterium | reverse complement strand
GCTTCTTTTGTAATTATTACATCATGAACATGACTTTCTCTTAATCCTGCATTTGTAATTTGAATAAACTTAGCTTTTGTTTTTAATTCCTCAATTGTTTTACAACCAGCATATCCCATTCCAGCTTTTAAGCCGCCCACAAGCTGATATACACTATCAGCAAGAGGACCTTTATAAGGAACTCTTCCTTCAATCCCTTCAGGAACAAGCTTCATCTGGTCTTCAATATTCTCCTGAAAATATCTATCTTTACTACCTTCTTTCATTGCTTCAAGAGAGCCCATGCCTCTGTAAATTTTATAGCTTCTACCTTGATAAAGAATAGTTTCTCCTGGAGATTCTTCAGTTCCAGCAAACAAGTTACCAATCATTACAGTATCAGCTCCTGCAACAATTGCTTTTACTATATCTCCTGAAAATTTTATTCCACCATCTGCAATTAATGGAATTTTATATCTTTTGCAGACTTTGTAACAATCCATAATTGCAGTGATTTGAGGAACGCCAACACCAGCAACAACTCTTGTTGTACAGATTGAGCCAGGACCTATACCGACCTTTACTGCATCAGCTCCTGCTTTAATTAAATTTTCTGCACCATCTTCTGTTGCAATGTTTCCAGCAATTAATTGAAGCTCTGGATATGTTTTTTTTATTAATTTTACAGCTTCTATAACTCTTTTTGAATTTCCATGAGCAGTGTCAATAACAATCACATCAACATCATTTTCTACAAGAGCACTTACTCTGTCCATCATATCTTTTCCAACTCCAACAGCTGCACCAACTCTTAATCTACCAAGAGAGTCTTTTGCAGCATTTGGATATTTTCTTGCTTTCTGAATATCTTTAATTGTTATTAAACCTGTAAGTTCATAGTTTTCATTAACAACAAGAAGTTTTTCAATTTTATGTTTATGTAGAATTTTTATTGCTTCTTCCATGGAAATTCCTTGAGGAACTGTAATTAAATTTTCTTTTGTCATAACTTCTTCAACTTTTTTATTAAAATTAGTTTCAAACCTTAAATCTCTATTTGTTAAAATTCCAACAAGCTTTTTACCTTTAACAACTGGAACTCCAGAAATTTTATATTTTTCCATAATTTTTAAAGCATCTGAAATCTTCTGTTCAGGTTCAACAGTTTTTGGGTCAACTATCATTCCACTTTCAGATTTTTTTACTGTTTCAACTTCAATTGCCTGTCTTTCAATACTCATATTCTTATGAATAATACCAATACCACCCATTCTTGCCATTGTTATAGCGGTTTGACTTTCAGTTACAGTATCCATTGCAGCACTAATAAGAGGAATATTTAATTTAATTTCTCTTGTTAAATAAGTTGAAACATCAACTTCACTTGGTAAAACTTCTGAATATGATGGAACAACAAGAACATCATCAAAAGTTAAAGCTAATTTTAATACTTTATTTTCCATTTTTTACCTCTTTATCCTGAAATTTTTACTCCATCAACCATAATTGATGGTGCATATATAGAACCTACCGCTTTTACATCATTAAAAATTTCACAAGTTTTTGTTAAAATTTCTTTAATGTTACCAGTGACTACAATTTCTCTAACAGGATTTGTTAATTCCCCATTTTCAATCATTATTCCTTCAGCACCAAGAGAAAAATCACCAGAAATAGTATTAGCCATATGAAGTCCCATTAAATTTGTAATAAAAATGCCGTTTTTTATTGATTTTATCCCGTCATTTAAAGTTTTCTCTCCCTTTTTTAAAATTAAATTTGTTACTGAAATAGAGGGTATTGTTTTAAAAGAAGGTTTAAAACCATTTCCAGTGGGTTCTACATTAAACTTTTTTGCATAATGCAAATTATTTAAAAATGAGCCAAGCACTCCATTTTCAATTAAAAATTTTTCCTTTGTTTTTACACCTTCATCATCAAATGGTATTGAACCATTTAAATCTTTTTTGTAACCATCATCAATTATTGTAATTATTGGATTTGCAATTTTATCTCCCTTTTTATTTTTGAAAAATAGAGATTTACTTTTTTCAATGTTTTCAAGATAAAATGAAGGTGAAATGATACTTAATAATTCTGCAACAACCTCATTTTCAAAAATAACAACTCCAGTAAAACTTTTACCTTTTTTTGCTCCAAACATTCTAACAGCTTTCTTTCCTGCATTTTTACCAATTTGTTCAAAATCTATATCCAATTTTCTTGAAATTACATTCTCATAACCCATATATGATTCAGAATTCATTTCACTAATTGCGACAACTTGAGAAGATATATAATTACCTTTGAATGTTTTTTGACAATCATAAGAATTTATATAGATAACCTCAATTTCCCCTTTTGCACAACCAGAATTTTTTACATTTTTAATCCTATTATCAAAATTGTATGCAGATTGTTCTATTACTTTTGAAAATTCAGTAAGTCTATTGAAATCAAGAGAGTGAATTTCTTTATTTTCCCAATTATAATTTTCATTTACATTTTCTTCATTAAAGCATAAAAATTCATCATAAGGTAATTTTTCTGTTGATGATATTGTTTTATCTACAATTTTTTCAATTTCATTATCATTAAAATTACTCCCAGCAAAATATCCAAACCCTAATTTTTTATTTTTTAAAATTCTTATTGAAATCTGTATATCTTCAGAATTTTTAAAGTCCTCAATTTTTCCATTTTTAACTTCAACACTTGTCTTTTTAATTTTCTTTTTTAAAATTTCAAATTCATCAATTTTTCTTTTTTTTAAAATTTCTATAAGTTTTTCCTCTATCATTTTTCTCCTCAAAGATTGAGTTTTTTTTTAATATATTATATTGTCAAATTATGCAAGGGTTAGAAAATTTTTTAAAAATTGCAAAAAAAAATCAATGGATAAAGATTTTTCATGAAAAATTAGATGTTAATTTAGAAATTCCCCATATTGCCTTTATTGAAGCCAAAAAGAAAAATCCAAAGATATTACTTTTTCTTAATCCTGTTGATAAAACTGAAAGTAAAGAATATAAAATTCCAATTATTATGAATATGTTTGCAAATTTTAAAGTAACTGAATTTATATTTGGAAATTCTCCTGACAAAATATCTCAAGAGATTTATTCTCTGTTAAAATTTTCTCCTCCACAAAGCTTTTCAGAAAAAATAAAACTATTAAAAAAGATTTTAATTTTTAAAAATTTGATACCAAAAAAAATTAAATCAAAAGGAGAGTGCCAAAAGAAAATTTTAAAAAGTTTAGATGAAATTCCAATTTTAAAAATGTGGGATAAAGATGCATCAAAATTCATTACCGCAGGCCAGGTTTATACATTAAATCCAGAAACAAATATTCAAAATGTTGGACTTTACAGATTGCAAAAGATTTCAAAAGATAAATTAATAATTCACTGGCAACTACATAAAGATGGAAATTCAATTTTTAACTATTATAGAAAGAAGAAATTAAACATGCCTGTTTCAATTGCAATTGGTGGAGACCCATTATACTTATGGTGTGCGCAATCTCCATTTCCTCCAGATTTTTTTGAACTACTTTTTTATGGTTTCATAAGAAAAAGAAAACCCATTCTTGTAAAATCAAAAACAAACAATATTTTTATCCCTAATGATGCTGATATTGTTATTGAAGGAGAGATAGATGTTAATGAATTTGCATATGAAGGTCCATTTGGAGACCATACAGGTTTTTACACTCCTATGGAAAAATTTCCTATTATGCATGTTAAATTAATTACTTCAAAAGAAAATCCTCATTATGTTTCAACTGTTGTTGGTAAACCTCCATGTGAAGATAAATATATGGGTTGGGCAACTGAAAGGATTTTTCTTCCATTTATAAAAATATCTATTCCAGAAATTATTGATTATCACATGCCAGAAGCTGGAGTTTTTCACAATTTAATGATTGTAAAAATTAAAAAAACTTTTCCTGGGGCAATTTATAAAATTTCTCATGCACTATGGGGACTTGGACAGATGAGTTTTTTAAAACATGTAATTTTTGTTGGTGAAGATGCACCAGAATTGACTGATTATAAAAATTTAACTTCCTATATTTTACAGAGAATTTCCGAAAACTCATTTTTTATCTCAAAAGGTATAGTTGACCAGCTTGACCATTCAAGTTATGAAAATTTAATTGGAGGAAAACTTGCAATTGATGCAACAGAATTAAAACCGAAAAGAAAATTAAGAAAAATAAATGATAGTGAACTTGAAAGATTATTAAAAAGTTGGGATACTGATATTACAGAAATTAAAAATATTGTTTTTAATGAATATGACCCAATCTGCATAATTAAAGTTAATAAAAGTAAGCCAGTAATTAAAATTTTTGAAAAAATTAAAAATAGATTAAGTGAATTTTTAAGATTTGCGATTTTTATAGACAATAAGATAAATGATTGGCAAAATCTTTATCTTCTTTTATGGAGAGTAACAAGTAATATTGATGCATGTTACGATATATTTATTGATAAAATAATTGGAGTTGATGCAACTGTAAAGAGAGATTTTGATGGTTTTAAAAGGGAATGGCCAGATGAGATTTTTTTAAATAAAAATATAGTAAAGAAATTACAATCCAAAGGAATTATTGAAGAAGATGAAATTTTAAATTATTATTAAATTTAATTCCAGAAATTTAATATTCTTTTTGCATTTCTAAAAAAAATATTTTCTTTTGCTTTTTCAGATATTGGCAGAGAATTTATATCTTTAACATTCTTTTTTATCCCTGGAACTCCTGGAAAATCTGTTCCAAAAAGAAATTTATCTGAAAATCTATCAAGATTAGGATAATATTTTAAAAGATTTTTTGGAGGAAGTCCTGAAATATCAATATACACATTTTTATGCCTTCTAATTAAAAATTCAGCAATATTATACCAGAAGCCTCTTCCAGCATGGCATAAGATTATTGTCAAATTAGGAAAATCACTTGCTACTTCATCAAAAGTGTATGGATCAGCATATTTTAATTTAGTTCCTGGGAAAACTGAGCTTCCAGCATGCATCATAACAGGAATTTTATTCTCTTCACAATATTCATAAACAGGATAAAGACTTTTATCGTTAACAAAATACAATCCATGAACTGGATGAAGTTTTAATCCCTTTACGCCAAGTTCAATTTGCCTTTTAAATTCTTTTAATGGAAATATATGAACATTTGGATTTATTGCTCCAAAAGGAATAAATTCAGGAAATTTTGAACTAAATTCAATTGCCTCCTCAACTGGCAAAACGCCAGCAGTTAAAGGTGAATATTCAGGAAGTAGAATTCCTGCAGTTACACCTTCATCTTTTATTACTTTTACATATTCTTCAATTATTAAATATCCATTTTTATCAAAAATTTTTTTTCTATAATCTCCTGTATCCATCCACAGTTTGACAGCATTTTCTGTCCATTCAAAAACATGGCCAATATGAAGATGAACATCAATTAATTCCATTTTCTCTGGTCTTCAATAATTTTGTCATCCTTTTTGATTGTTCCAGGTTTTACAAATTTAACTTCTCCTCTTAACTTTAAAATATCCTTTAATGCATTTAATATGTTTTCTTTTAATGTTTCAGTTGGTTCCATTCCTTCTTTTAGTTCAACCATAAAAGTCATAATATCGTAATCATTTTCTCGTGTAACAACAATCTTTCCTTTTTCAATATATTCAAATTTTCTAATAATTTCTTGAACTTGTGTTGGATGGATAAACATTCCTCTGACTTTTGTTACAAGGTCAACTCTTCCAAGAATTTCTGTAATTCTCAATGCGGTTCTTCCACATTCACATTTTTCTCTTTCATAAGTTACCAAATCTCCTGTTCCAAATCTTAAAAGAGGATAAGTTTTATTATTTAAAGTTGAAACTACAAGTTCTCCAGGTTCTCCAGGAGAGCAATGCTTTCCTGTCTCTGGATTAACAACTTCAATTAATCTATATTCTGAAAAGTGCAATCCGCATTTATGTTGACACTCATAAGCAATTCCTCCTACATCAGCGGTAGCAAAAAATTGTCTAACTGTAATTTTGTAATCCTCTTCAAGTTCTTTTCTCATTGCTTTAGGAAGCATCTCTCCAGCAACAACAGCAAGTTGTAGGTTAAAATCTCTTTCCCAATCATATTCATTTGATTCATTTATTTTCTTTACAATTAAATGTAAAAAAGAAGGTGTGCCAACATAACCTGTAACTTTAAGATTTTTCATTGTTTCAATCTGAATTTCAGTGTTTCCTACACCTGTTGGAATTGTGATGCATCCAATTTCTCTTAAAGCATTATCACAAAAAATTCCTGCTGGAACAAGATGAAAACTGAATGTAATCATTACTCTATCTTCAGGGATAAATCCTGTATTTACAAATATAGATTTTAATTTCCAATAATCTTCTTCTTTTCCTTCAGGGTCATATATAGGTCCAGGAGAGATATAAATTCTACTAAGTTTTGCATTTTTTGGGACAATACCACCAAATACTTCTGTTTTTTTATGAATTGATACAAGTTCAGATTTTTTTGTAATTGGAATCTGGGTAATATCTTCAAAATTTTTAATATCTTCAATATTGAAATCTTTTCCAAGAAGTTCTTTATAATATGAACAATTTTCATAGGCAAATTTTAAGTCTTCTTTAAATTGTTGAAACTTTCTTTTTAATCTCTCTTCATGTGGCATAGTCTCAAGAGTTTTATCATAAAAATTCACTCTATTCATTTTCCCTCCTTTCCCTTAAGATAACCATCTTTTTCTTCTTCTATAATGTTTTACATCTCTGTAACTTTTTTTCTTACCAACTTCTGTTAATCCAAGATAAAATTCTTTAACATCATCATTATTTCTTAAAACCTCTGCTGGACCATCAAGCACAACTTTTCCATTTTCCATTATATATCCATAATGAGCAATTTGTAAAGCAAGATTTGCATTTTGCTCAACAAGAAGAATTGTTGTTCCTTCTTTATTAATCTGTTGAATTTTTTCAAAAATTTCTCTTACAAGCAAAGGTGCAAGCCCCAATGATGGTTCATCAAGAAGCAGAAGTTTAGGTTTTGCCATTAAAGCTCTTCCTATTGCAAGCATCTGCTGTTCACCACCAGAAAGGTATCCAGCTCTCATATTCATTCTTCTTTTTAAAGCTGGGAATAGTTCATAAATGTATTCTTTATCCTTTTTTATATTTTCAGTATCTGTTCTTGTGTAAGCTCCAGCTATTAAATTTTCATCTACAGTTAATTCTTTAAAAACTCTTCTTCCCTCCATTACTTGAAATATTCCTTTTCTAACAATATCTTCAGGGTCACTGTTATTTATATTTTCCCCTTCATATAAGATTTTTCCATCAGTAACTTCACCATCTTCAGATTTTAAAAGTCCTGAAATTGCTTTTAATGTGGTGCTTTTACCTGCACCGTTTGAACCTAAAAGTGCAATAATATGGCCTTTTGGAACTTTCAATGATAATCCTTTTAAAACTAAAATAACTTCATTGTAAACAACTTCAATATTGTTGACTTCAAGAACAATTTCTTTTCCTTCAAACCATTTATCTTTATCAGCTTGTGCCATAGTTTCTACCCCTTTTAATAAAAACCAGGGGAAACCCCCTGGAAGAATTTTTATCTTTTTACAGAAATATATCCTGTTACAGGAACAAATTTACCATTTCTAAATTGATAAATTCTTAAAGAAACTGAACCTTTGTGGCTTTTTTTAGTGAAAGTAATTGGCCCAGTTAATCCACCAGTATCAAAATTTCTCAAAGATTCAAGAGCTTTTTTAACTCCAGGTCCTGAAATATCTCCCATTTTTATAGCTCTTTTTAAAGCTTCAGCCATTACATACATAGCAGCAAAACCTTGTGTGTAGCATACAATTCTATCTTTTTTATTTGGATGATATGTTAAACTAACTTTTCTCATTAATTGAACACCTGGTAAATCAGTATCTGTCCAGAGAGCAAATGGACATGTCCAATATACTCCTTCAGCAGCTTCACCTGCAAGTTTTGCAAATAATTTGTTCATTCCCCAGTTTAGTGCTATAAATTTTGTTTTTAATCCTAATTTCTTAGCATCCTTTAAGATTGTTGCAGTAGCTTTTGTTTCTTGAATAATTGCCCATTCTGCTCCTTTTTTCTTCATATTTAATAATTGGCTTGTTGCTTCAAGAGCATTTAAAGGAACAATTTCTTTATCAACAACATCAACCCCTATTTTTTTAGCATATTCATCGGCAGCAGGAAAAACTTTTCCATGATATTTTACCGTAAAAAATGGGCTTCTACCAAAAGCCTCATCATTATAAATAAAACATACCTTTGGCTTACCTTTTTTCCCTTCTTTTTTAAATTGTTGTTTGATAAACTTTAATGCGACTCGTGCTTGGTCAGTATAAGTAACTCCAATAAGAAAGTTGTATGGTGTGATTGATGGGTCAGTTAAATGTTCTGAATAAGAAGCTGACATGTAAGGAATTTTATCTCTTGTGATTAATGGTGATAAAGCTTCTGTATCTCCAGTTCCCCAACCTTGAATAGCAACGACTTTTCCTACTAAATTTTTATATGCAGCAAGAGCTTGAGGAATTTTATACTGATAATCAACATCAAGTAGTTTAATTTTGTATCCAAGTAATCCACCATGGTCATTAATCCATTTTACATAATCTCTTACTCCTTCAGCATAAGGAGCACCAACTGCACCTGTAGGTCCTGTAATATCAAAGATTCCGCCAATGTAAATTACTTTTTCCTTAGCAAATCCGAATGATGAAAGTGCTACAAGTAATAATCCACTCAATAGTGCTACTAAAAATTTTCTCATGGTTAAACCTCCTTTTATTTTTTTGTGAAGCTGGAATTTTTTTCCAGCTTCACTAATACCTTAAATTAATATGAAAATGGCCATAACTTCCAGTAAGCTTTAATTATTTCCCATCTATGAGCCATTCCTTTTGGTTCAAAGAGAAGAAAAAGTATAATTACAAGTCCAAAAACAGCTTCTCTTATTGCAGCAAATAAATCCACAATTTGTGGATAAGTATGAGCAATTATTCCACTTAAGTATCTTAAAAATTCTGGTAGGATAATTAAAAATATTGTCCCATATATAGTTCCAATAAGACTACCTAATCCTCCAATAATAATCATTGCAAGATATTCTATTGATACACTAATTGTAAAATGTTCAGGAGTGATTATAGTTAAATAATGAGCCCATAAAGCTCCAGCAATTCCAGCATAAAATGAGCTTATTGCAAATGCGTATAATTTGTATCTGAATATATCAACTCCAATTATTTCAGCAGCAATATAGTTGTCTCTAATAGCAACAAATGCTCTACCAGTTTTTGTTCTAACAATATTTTTTGCCAAAATTGTCATAATAATTGCGATTGTTACAGAAAGATAGAAATATTTTCTATCGTTATCAAATGAAAAACCAGCTATTGATGCAAATGGAACCATTTTGCCAAGCACACCATTTGTTACAGCTTCCCAATGAACAATAACATATTCAATTATAAATTGTGCAGCCAATGTTGCAATTGCAAGATAAAGTCCTTTTAATCTTAAAGATGGGATACCAAAAATCATTCCAATAAGTGCAGAAACTATTCCAGCAGCAGGAAGAGATATCCAGAAAGGCCAACCTAAATTTGCTGTAAAATATGCTGAAGCATAAGCACCTATTCCCACAAATGCAGCATGTCCAATGGAAATTTGACCTGCAAATCCAGTTAATAGATTTAACCCTATTGCACCAATTATGAATATTGCCATTAAATTTCCAATATAAAGGAAATACTTTGTAGCAAAAAGAGGAAAAATGTATAAAAATATTATAAATCCATAAAGCCAAGCTTTTGCAAATTTAGTTTGAAAAATCACCATATCTTTTTCATAACTTTCTTTGAAATCTCCACAAACTCCGTAATGCATAAGATTACTCCTTTCTTTATACTTTTTCTATTTCTTCTGTGCCAAAGAAACCATATGGTTTTATCATTAAAATTATTATTAAAATAACAAAAGGAGCTACATCTTTAATTCCAGATAAATATGGGTCAAGATAACCACCACAAAGATTTTCCAAAACTCCAATAATTAAACCACCTAAGATAGCACCTCCGATACTATCAAGACCTCCAAGTATAACAACTGGAAAAACTTTTAATCCATAAAAACTTAATGAAACATTAATTCCATTTATATTACCAATGAGAATTCCTCCAACAGCTGCTACAATTGCAGCAATACACCAAGCCATTGCAAAGATTTTTTTAATACTTATTCCCATGCTCATTGCAGCCTGCTGGTCATCAGCAGTTGCTCTCATAGCAATTCCACTTCTGTTATATTTGAAAAATAAAGTAAAAATAGCTAAAAATATTGCTGCAAAAACTATACTGTAGATGTAAACTTCTGATACTGGAATTTTCCCAAATAGTTTTATAGGTTCTTGTGAAAATATTGGTGGAAAAACTTTAGTTTGAGTTCCCCAGAAAAACTGGATAACTCCTCTTAAAAAACTTGAAAGTCCAATTGTAAGCATAATAATTGATATAATTGGTTCTCCAATCATTTTTCTTAAAAATAATCTTTCAATTAAAAGTCCGATAATTCCGCAAACAATTAATGTTAAGAAAAATGAAATCCAGAAAATTGCAAAAAGGCTAAGATGGGTATGAGCCTGCAATTCAATAACAAATTGGAGACAGATATAAGCTCCAAGCATTAAAAGTTCACCTTGAGCAAAATTAATAACACTTGTGGATTTGTAGATTAAAACAAATCCAAGACCTACAAGTGCATAAACACTTCCAAGAACAATTCCTGTAATTATTAATTGAATAAAAAACTCCATAACTATTCTCCTTGAGGTTTATATTCTCTAACTTTTAATGTAGTTTTAATAGTTGCTGTTTTACCATCTTGAAATTTAATTGTATCTTCAATTGGAATTTCTTTTAATCCTGCATACATACCTTCAATTACCTGTCTATATTTCTGGTCAATAAATCTCCTTCTAACTTTTCCAGTTCTTGTTAATTCATCATCATCTGCATGAAGTTCTTTGTAAAGCAAAACAAATTTTTTTATTCTTGCATTCTCAGGTAGAGTTTCGTTAACTTTATAAACCTCTTTTTCTATAAATTCCTGCACTTTCTCATTTCCAGCAAGGTTAGTATATGTTGTGTATTCAATTCTATTCTGTTCAGCCCATTTCCCAACAATTCCATAATCTATACAAATCATTGCTACAATATAATCTCTCTGATGACCTATACAAACCGCTTCTTTTATGTATGGACTGAACTTTAATTTATTTTCAATAAATTGTGGTGAAAACTTTGTCCCATCTTTTAGAGTCATCACATCCTTTACTCTGTCAATTACCACAAGATGACCTTTTTCATTAATATAACCAGCATCTCCTGAATACAACCAACCATCTCTAATTGTTTCTTTTGTTGCTTCTTCATTTTTATAATAACCTACAAAAACAGCTGGACTTCTTGAAATTATTTCTCCATCTTCAGTTATCCTTATTTCTGTTTGAGGAATTGGTTTGCCAACTGAATCAAAGTCAATATCACCATCTCTATGAATGCATGAAATTCCAGAAATTTCAGTTTGTCCATAAATTTGCTTTAATTCAATTCCAAGAGCATGGAAAAACCTGAAAGTATCAGGACCAAGCGCTGCACCACCTGTTGTTGCACTTCTCATATTACTAAATCCGAGCCTATCTTTTAAAGCTCTGAAAACAAGAAAATATGCGATTTTATATTTTATTTTATCAATTAATGGAGGCTTCTGTTTATTAAATTTATAATCAGCCCATTTATATCCAATTGGTAAGCATTTATTGAAAATCCACCTTTTTAAAGGAGTTGCATCAAGAATTTTTACTTGAACAGTTGCTGCTAAATTTTCCCATACTCTTGGAGGAGAAAACATAAGATTTGGTCCAATCTCACGGATATTTTCTCTTGCGGTTTCAACTTCTTCTGGGAAATTTACTGTAAAGTTAAAAAGAAGCGCGCTTGCAACACTCATCATCTGTTCTCCAACCCATGCAAGTGGAAGGAAAGAAACAAATTCATCTGTTTCATACTTTCTATCAACAATTCCAAGATTGTAAGCCATTGAGAGAAGATTTTTATGAGTTAACATTGCAAGCTTTGGAAACCCTGTTGTTCCAGATGTTGTGCATATCTGTGCAACATCAGTTGGTTTTGTCTGTTCAATTAATAAATCAAAATCTATGTCATTTTCTTTTTCATACTTTCTTCCAAGTTCTTCCACCTCTTTAAAATCCATAAGAATTGGGTCATTGTACTTCCACATTCCCTTTGGGTCATGATATATAATTTTTTTCACTTTTGGTAATTCATCTTTAATTTCCAATACTTTATCCACCTGCTCCTGGTCTTCAGCTATAACAAATTTGCTGTCTGAATGGTCAATTATGTATTTTACTTCTTTTACAACACTATCCTGATAAATCCCTATTCCACAACCTCTTAAACATTGTGCTGCAAGTTCTCCAAAAACCCATTCAGGTCTGTTATCACTAATTATTGAAATTTTATCACCTTTTTCAAAACCAAGAGCTTTCAATCCAAGAGCAAAATATTTTACATGATTATAATAATCTTCCCATGTAAAAGTTTGCCATATACCAAAATCTTTCTCCCTTAATGCAACTTTTTTATTACCATATTTTTTCTTTGCTCTTAATAATAATTTTGGAAATGTGGCCGTGTTGAGGTCAATATCTTCAAGATAACCTTTAGGAGGTTTTTCTTCACCTTTTATATAATTAAGTTTCTCAGCCATTAAATTTCCTCCAAAAAATTATTATCTTCCAAGAAATAGCTCTTCTTCTCCTCCAAGGTAAGCATTAATAACTTCTGGATTTTTTTGAACTTCTTCAGGTTTGCCTTCTGCAATTTTCTCACCAAAATTAAGAGCAATAACTCTATCTGAAAGGTCCATAACAACACCCATATCATGTTCAATAAGAATTATTGTTTTTTTCCAAACATGGTTTATATCAATAATAAATCTTGCAAGGTCTTCAGTTTCTTCAAGGTTCATTCCAGCCATTGGTTCATCAAGAAGAATTAAATCTCCTTCTGTTGCAAGAGCTCTACCAAGTTCAACTCTTTTCTGAATTCCATAAGGTAGCATTCCGACAATTTTTTTTCTGTATTGCTCAATTTCAAGAAAATCTATTATTTCTTCAACAAATTTTCTATGCTCAACTTCTGTTTTTCTTCCCTTTCCAAACCATATTATATCAGCGAAAAAATTATTTTTTATATGAATGTGCCTTCCAAGAAGCAAATTTTCAAGAACTGTCATTCCTTTAAATAATTCAATATTTTGGAAAGTTCTTGCAATCCCAAGTTTTGCGATTTTATGTGGAGGAAGTTTTGTTATATCTTTTCCTTTAAAAATTACTCTTCCTTTTAAAGGTTTATAAAAACCTGAAATAACATTGAACATACTTGATTTCCCAGCACCGTTTGGCCCAATTATTGAAAAAATTTCGCCTTCATAAACTTCAAAGCTCACATCTGTTAGAGCCATAACCCCGCCAAACGCTAATGAAACATTTTCTACTCGTAAAATCTCTTTCTTCTCCATTTTTCTAACCTTTTATAACATTGTTTTTGAATTAGAAAAAATATTCAAAAAATTTTTTATTTTCAAATAATTTACATTAACAAGTTTACGTAAGCTGTGTTATAAAAAAAGTATTATTCTTTGTCAAGTTTTTTTGAAAAAATAAACAAATAGTGTTATTAAAATTAGATTTATTTATTTTATTCATAAGGAATTGATTTTACATAACTTTTTTAAAATAAATTCAAAACAATGTTTTAAAGTTTAAGCGAAACGTAAAAATGTTATTGATAAAATTTTCTCAAAAAATTATCCCCCTCCTCCTGGAGGGAAGAGGGAGACCTCATCATTGTTGAAAATTTTTGTATTCAATCCATTTAAATGAAAGATATTTTTTCCATTCACTAAAATTATAGCGGAATTTTTTATTTTTTCTTCATTATTTAAAAGTTTTTCTGATATGTTCTTTTTTGTTTTTTTATCTATTAAGCTTAAAAGTTCTTTTACTGTTATAAAGTCTTTGTCAACTTCAATTTTTAATTCAGATAAGCCAAACTCAAGTCTAAAAAGTGTAAAGAATTTTACTTTTACTTCCATTAGATTAATTCAAGCTCTTTTAATTTTTCCTCAGGAATTTCTCCATTTTCAGTCCATCCCCTAACTTTATAGTATTCAGGTAATAATTCACCTAATTTTACCACAGCACCTTTATTAGGTCCTACTGGCATCTCTTCTTCTATAAATCTATCAGGAAGTGTATCTTCATCTGGGGATATTCCAGCTTTTAAATTGAATAATCTTTCAAGGTTATAAATTCTTTCTCCTATTTTTAACATTTCTTCAGTGGATAAATTTAGTCCTGTAGCAGAGTTTATAATATCTTTATAATCATCTGCTCCTAATGCGAAAGATGTAAACAAACATAATCCAGAAGAATCAATAACCGCGGTTAAATCTTGAAATAATTTAACCCAATTTGCTTTTCCTTCAACTGCTTGAGGGTCTAATTTTTCAGGTACTCCTAAAATTTCTGGTGCAATTAAATATCCTCTTACATGGCATCCACCTCTATTTGAAGTTGCATATTGAAGTGCATGTCCCTGTGCTCCCCTTGGGTCATACGCTGGAAGTTCCTGCTTTTTTACAGTCATTGCACATTCTGGATGATTATACATAACCGCAAGTCTATATGCACCAAGAGCAAGTTTATCTCCAAATCCTTCTCTGTAACCAATAGCTTTAGTATAGTAAACAATAGCTTCAGAGCTTCCAAAAGTTAATTGAGGTCCATTTTTTAGGTCTTCTTTTGGAATGTATCCTTTTTCATAAAGTTCCATTGCGCAAGCAATAGTAACACCTGTGGAGATTGTATCAAGTCCAAGTTCATTACATAAAAAGTTTGCTTCTGTGATTGCTATTAAATCTTTAACTCCACAACATGCACCAAAAGCCCATCCTGTTTCATATTCTGGACCTTCACCTTCTCTTCCAGAAGGAAGTCTAACAACCCTTCCACAAGCAATTGGACATGAAAAACATGCTTTATTTTTAATTAAATATTTTTTCTCAACAAGAGCTTCGCCATTAATTTCATTTGTGCCTTCAAAAACACCAGTTTGAAAATTTCTTGTTGGATAAAGTCCATTTTCATTTATTATGCTATCAAGAACTTTTGTCCCTAATTTAGGTAATGCTTCTCCTGTAACATCATTCTCTTTAAGAATTTTAACCTTTTCTTTTATGATTGATTTAAATTTTTCAGTATCCTCTGGTTCAACTTTATTTGTTCCTTTTACAATTATTGCCTTTAAATTTTTACTTCCCATTACCGCTCCAACTCCTGTTCTTCCTGCTGCCCTATGTTTGTCATTTACAATGCATGCAAAAAGAACTTTATTTTCTCCAGCAGGTCCAATGCAGGCAACTTTTGCATCCTTTTCTCCAAATTTTTCAATTAATTTATCCGTTGTTTCATGAGTATTTAAGCCCCAAAGAGATTTTGCATCTTCAATTTTTACTTCATTATTCTTAATTGCAATATAGACTGGATTTTCAGCTTTTCCCTCAATAATTAGCATGTCAAATCCTGCTTTTTTCAATTCAGCACCCCAGAATCCGCCAGAATTACTGCATGCCACTGTTCCTGTTAGAGGACCTTTGGTAACAACCATGTATCTTCCACCAGTTGGTGCCATTGTTCCAGTTAATGGCCCTGTAACAAAAATAAGCTTATTTTCTGGACTTAATGGGTCAACATCTGGTGAAATTTCGTCAAAAAGATATTTTGTCCCAAGCCCTCTGCCACCAAGAAATTTTTTTATTTTTTCTTCAGGAATATCTTCAATTGAAAATGAATTTTTAGATAAATTAATTCTTAACAGTTTTTTTGCATATACACTCATCTCCCCCTCCATTTTTAGTTTTTAAAATATTATTTTGTAAAATGGTGTTTGTCAAGAAAAATAAATAAAAAGTTGCAATTTTTAGGGAAAAATATTAAAAAATGGAAGGTATGGGTATAACCGCTGGATATGAGTGTTGCAAATGTTTTATTAATCAAATTGATAAAGTTATTAAAATTGCTGGAAAAGAAATAGATGAAAAGAAAAAAATTGAAATTTTTAAAAAAAGTATTGAATTTCTTTCTAAACTTGAATTTAGTGTAACTCCTCCTGAAATTGCTCAACAAATTTATTCATATTTGAATTTTCTTTTAAAAAATGATGACCCTTTTAAAGAAATTAAAGATAAAACAAATGAATTAGCACTCAATATTGCAAAAGAAATTTTTTCAGAGGAGCTTTCTTTAAAGGAAGCATTAAAATATGCAATTTGTGGAAATGTTATTGATTTTGGCATTGGAGATAAAAATTTTTCATTTTCAGAGATAAAAAATATAAATTTTTTAATCTTTGAATTTGAAAAGTTTTATGAATTTTTGAAAAAAACAAAACAACTTTTATATATTGTTGACAATTCAGGAGAAATTATTTTTGATAGACTTTTAATTTCAATTATTAAAAAAAATTTCCCTGATATTAGAATTATTGTTGCAGGTAGAGAAAAACCTGTAATAAATGATATAACATATGAAGAACTTTATAAATTAAAATTTAATGAATTTTCAGAAATTATTTCCACAGGATTTTCTGGTCCTGGTGTCCCATTAAACAAAGTTTCAGATGATTTTAAAAATGTTTTTAAAAGTTCAGATTTAATAATTTCAAAAGGTCAAGGTAATTTTGAAACATTATGGAATTTAAAAAAAGAAAATATATTTTTTGGGTTAAAAATAAAGTGTGAGCATGTTTCAAAGGCAACTAAAATTCCAGTTGGTTCAAATATTTTTACTAATTTTTAATCTTAATTGCTCTAATATTCATTTTTTGAGCATAAAAGATTTTCAGAAAGAAAAATTAAAATATAGATTTAGTTTTTTTATTTTTAGAAAAGCTGCTGTTGTTAAAATAAAATTTAAAAAAATTGGTAATAATACATATATGGCTGAGTTAAATGGAAAAACATGTGGGATAATAGGACTTTTTACTGCATTTAGAAAAGATAAATATGTTTCTTTTATGAAGTATGATGAAAAATTAAAAAGATTTATTCCAATAAAGTTTATAAAAAAAACTCAGATTAATAAAAAAACAAGAGAATCTGAATATTTTTTTGATTTTGAGCATGGTTGGATTAAAAAGGTAATTAAAAAATTTAAAAATGGAAAATTAATAAAAAGAAAAGAGTATGTAATTTTTTTAAATTCACTTTGTGATGATTATCTGACAGCTATATATAATTTTAGAATGGGAGTTTACGGTTTTCCTGAAAAAAACAATGAAGTGATGATAAAGGTTTTTCCTGAAAAAAGAAAAAAGAATAGATTTATTAGAATTTTTTTGATTAAAAAATATAAAGATAAATTTTTGTTAAAGGCTAAAATTTTTAAAGATATTGTAAAGACAAAAAGAGATGAAATTGAAGGGGTAATTGATACAAAAATGGTACCATTAGAAGGAATTTTGCCAGGAGTTCCAATTTTTGGAGATATTAAAGCATACATAATGAGGTAAATAATGAAAAAAAATATTTTGCTTGTAGAGATTGGTACTAATAAAAAAACCTATTTTTACCTTGAAAATTTTAAAGATAGAAATTTTATCTCCACAAATAAGGGCAATATTTTATTAAAAGATATTCATGAAGTAGAATGGGGTGGGATAGTTGAAACTCATAAAGGTTTTAAATATAGAGTTTCTCCAGTTTCAATAGTGGATTTTGTGCTTTATGGAATAGAAAGAGAAACTCAGATTATCTATCCAAAGGATGCTGGTTATATATTAATAAAGTTAAATTTAAAAAGCGGAGATAAAGTATTTGAATGTGGAACTGGAAGTGGAGCTTTAACAATGTTTATGGCAAATTGTGTTAAAGAAAAAGGTGTAGTTTTTACATATGAAAAAAGAGAAAGGTTTTTAAAAATAGCAGAAAGAAATTTAAAAAAAATGGATTTAATTGATTATGTGAGATTAAATTTAAAAGATTTGGAAAATGAAGATATTGAAGAAAAAGAATTTGATGCAGCTTTTCTTGATACAAGAGAGCCTTGGAAACTTATTGGAAAAGTTGAGGAAATTTTAAAATCTGGGAAAAATTTAGGAATATTGGTGCCTACAGTAAATCAGGTTGTAAATATTTTAAAGGAATTAGAAAACAGAAATTTCTATGATATATCGGTAAAAGAGATATTTTTGCGAGATTATAAGACTGTTTATGAGAGATTAAGACCAGAAGACAGAATGGTTGCTCATACTGGATACCTAATTTTTGCTACAAAGGGAAGTTAATGAAAATTATTGTTTTATGTGCCTTAAATGAAGAACTTAAGATATTAAATTCAAATTTAGAAATTTTAAAAACAGAGGGTGAATATCCATTTAAATTTTATTACGGAAAGTATAAAAATTTAGAGGTAATAACAGCAAAATGTGGTCTTGGAAAAATCAGGTCCGCCTCATTTACTCAATTTTGTATTGATAATTTTAAATTTGATTTGATTGTGAATTTTGGAAGTTGCGGATGCGTAAATGATGAATTGAAAATAGGAGATTTAATTTATTGTGTAAAAACAATAGAGTATGATTTTCTTACTTTAAGGAATTTCTTTCCTGAATTTGAATGCAATTTTAAAATTTCAGATGAATTATTAGAAAAATACAATATAAAAAAAGGGATTTTACTTACCGCAACTCAAAATGTTGACTCAGTTGAAAAAAAAAGGGTTTTAAGAGAAAAATTTTCTGGTGATATTGCAGATTGGGAAGGAGCTTCAATTTCACAGGTCTGCACAATTAATAAGAAACAATTTTTAATATTTAAAACTGTTACAGATAGAGGCGATGAAAACATTTTAAATGATTATAAAAAAAATTTTAAATTTTTTCTAAATAAAAATTCTTCAATCCTTTTATCACTCCTATCAGAAATTTAAATCAAA
>CAZQKL010000036.1:0-19142 GCA_964593895.1 uncultured bacterium | reverse complement strand
TAAGGTGGGGATTTTTTCTTGACATTAACATTTTGAACCTTCCTGAAAGCGATTCAGAAATCAATGATTTGATTTTTAAACTTGAGGAACCAGAAGAAATTAGAGGATAAATATTCATCTTGGTTATTTATATAGTAAAACCTAAAAAAGTATAAGTTTATAAATTCCCTTGTGAAATATTATAATTAAACCGAAATAGACTTTTACTCCTTTTTTCATTATCTGGGAATTAAATATAACATTTCTTGGATCTGCTCTTATAAAAATAAAATCCTAATTTGTAAATCATTCTCTGAAAATAAATATTTAAAAAAGATGAATAATTGACAATTGCATATCCTCTGATATTTACATAATCTACATAACAATTACTTTCCATCTTTCCCTATCATTCAAATTTAAATAATCTTGAGGATAGAAATTACTTATTTCTATCCCCAAGAATATAAAGAACAAAATTTAAAAATTAATTATTTACAACCATCATCTTTAATTTCTATTGAAATACTACCACTATCATTTTTATAACTTACATAACAATTACTGTCGTTGTCTCCAGAAAAATATATTTTATTTTCAGTAGAACCGTTATCACACCAAACATCACTTACACTATCGTCTAAAAAAGCACATATTTTCTCTGTTTTTGGATAACCATTTGAACAATTATCGGTATCATCTGTATTCAAAATACAATGAGCATGACCAATATTAGCTGCAGTAATTACTGCTGCCTTTAATCCCTTTAATCTACCCTTTTTCGCATCCTCCTGCAAATCTGTAAACCTAGGAACTGCTACTGCAGCTAAAATCCCTAAGATAACAATTACAATAATTAATTCAATTAGAGTGAAACCTTTTTTGTTCATTTTCCCTCCTCCTAAAAAATTTTTTAACTATTTCGGAAAAATTTTCCAAAACTTTAAATTTAAAATTTAATTTTGCACAAATTGTGCCATAATTATTAACAAAAATCATAATTATTATATGTAATCTTAAATACATAAAACATAATTTCATTTCAAGAAAATTTTTTTAGTTTCTGGAGAAAAATAAACCTTTCCGCTTTTATTATCATAAATATATGGATTTCCAAAAGGGTCGTATAAAATCTTACCTTTAAATTTGCTTTTATTTGAAATTATTGGTGTTTTTTGAATATAAAAATATCCTTTCTCTTTTAGCTCAAATAAATTAACTGGATACCTTTTATTTTTTATGTAAAAATATTTTACAAGAAGATTTAAATTTATTAGGTCATATTTGGCTTTTACCATATTTGCCTTTCTTTCAAGTTTTAAATAAATTGAAAATAAAATTCCAACAAATATTGCAATAAAAGTGACACTAATTACAAGTTCAGCTGGAGTGAGCCCTTTTTTATCCACCTTTAAACACCTTCATCATATTCCACATAGGTAAAAATACGCCTAATGCTAAAATTAACACCATGCCAGCTATAAAAGCAAGTAAAATTGGTTCTATCATTTGAGATAGATTTTTTATTAAATAATCTGTTTCCTCATCATAATAGTCAGCAACTTTAAAAAGCATCTCATCAAGTTGACCAGTATCTTCTCCAGATGAAATCATATCAGCAACAATTGGCGGAAAAAAACTTGAACTCATAAATGCATCTGAAATCCTTTCACCTCTTGCAACTGCATCCTTTATTTTTAATAATTCTCTTTTATAAATATCATTACCAGTAACTTCTGACACTATTTCCAAACTTAAAATTAAAGAAATTCCGCTTTTATAAAGCAATCCTAAAATTCTTGCCATTCTTGAAATATAGATTTTTGTCAATATATTGCCAATAATTGGCAATTTTAATGAAATTTCGTCAATTTTTAATTTTCCTCTGGGTGTGCTTTTATATTTTTTAAAAGCAAAAACGCCTGCTGAAATTATTCCAATAACAACAAACCAGTAATGAGTTACAAAATGATTTACCCAAATTAAAATTCTCGTTGGAAGGGGTAATTGAGCATTAAACCTTGCAAATAAACTTATAAATTTTGGAATAACAAAGGTAATTATTATTGTAAAAGCAATGGTTATTGCAAATATAACCATCTTTGGGTATCTTGTTGCAGATTTAATCCTATTTCTTGTATCAAGGTCAGCTTCAAGAATAGTTGAAAGTCTCTGCAAAATTATATCAAGAACCCCTCCTTCTTCCCCAACTCTTATCATGTTTACATAAAGTGGAGAAAAAACATCTTTATGCTTTGAAAAAGCCATATAAAGAGATGAGCCAGCTTCAACATCTTTTATAATTTCACTCAAAGCTTCTCTCAATTTAAAAGATAGTGATTGATTTTTTAATCTTGTTAATGCTGTTAAAACTGGAACTCCAGCAGAAAAAAGAGTTGCAAATTGCCTTGTAAAAACAATTAAATCTTCTAACTTTACTTTTGAAAATTTATGTTGAAAGTCAACAAATTTTTTATTTAATTCATCTAATATATTTGCTTCTCTAATTTTTTCTACAGAAAATCCCTCAACAATTAACTTTATTTCCGCTTCATCAATACTTAACGCATCTACAACCCCTTCTACTTTATCTCCTCTTTGATTTATTGCTTTATAATAATAAAGAGGCATTTTTTTCCCACCTTTTTTTAAAACAAAAAGCAATATCTTTACCATTTAAAATTCTTGACATAATTTTTTATAAAATTTAAGTAAAAAATATGAAACTAAAAAGAATAAGAATTGGAGATATTTTACTTCAAAAAGGTTTAATCACAGAAGCTCAACTAAAACTTGCCCTTGAAGAACAGAAAAAATCAAGAAAAAAGCTTGGACAGATTTTTGTTGAATTAGGTTACATAGATGAAGATACTTTAACTGATGTTATTGCAGAACAGCTTGGAATTGAAAGAATTACTCTTGATAAATTAAATGTAACTCAAGAAGCAAAAGCAATTTTACCAGAAAATATTGCCCGTAGATATAAAGCTCTTCCAATAAAACTTGAAGGGAATTTACTTCATGTAGCTTTTGCTGACCCATTGGATATTTCATCAATAGAAAATATCTCAACTATAACAAGAAAAGAAATTGTCCCATACATTATAAAGTATTCAGATTTATTAAAGGCTCTGGAAATAATTTATGGTGAAGAAAATAAATTATTTAAAATCGCAGAAGAAATAGAGAAAAAAATTTTATCAGTTGGAGCTGATGAAAAATTTCTTGAAAGTTTAGCAGAAGACACCCCAGCTATCACATTAGTGGATAGTATTATTGCAAAAGCAGTTGAAGATAAAGCAAGCGATATTCATATTGAACCTGATGAAGATATTTTAAGAATTAGATACAGAATTGATGGTATTTTACATGAATTATTAACCATGAAAAAAGTCTTGCATCCACCAATTGTATCAAGAATAAAAATTATGTCAAATATGAACATTGCAGAAAAAAGAATTCCGCAAGATGGCAGATTTCAAATAAGTTATCATGGAAGAAATATTGATTTCAGAGTTTCTTCTTTACCAACAAACAATGGAGAAAAGGTTGTTCTAAGAATTCTTGATAGAAGTGAAGAATTGTTAAAACTTGAAAATTTAGGATTTTCAGAACATTCTTTTAATCTTTACAAAGATATAATTTCCCATCCATACGGAATGATTTTAATTTCAGGTCCTACAGGTAGTGGTAAAACAACTACTATGTATGCTACTTTAAATGAATTAAACACAATAGAAAGAAATATAATTACTGTTGAAGACCCAATTGAATACAATTTTAAACTCATAAATCAGGTTCAAGTTGATGAAACTGCAGATTTAACTTTTGCAAATGCATTAAGGTCTATATTAAGACAAGACCCTGATATTATTATGGTTGGAGAAATAAGAGATAGGGAAACCGCTGAAATTGCGATACAGGCTTCTTTAACAGGCCATCTTGTGTTTTCAACAGTTCATACAAATGATGCAGTGAGCAGTATTGTAAGACTTGTGGATATGGGGATTGAAAATTTTTTAGTTTCAGCAGCATTAATTGGAATTGTATCTCAAAGACTTGTAAGAAAAATATGCCCTAATTGTAAAATTTCCTATAAACCTGTTTATGAGATAATAAAAAAATACAGATTAGATGAGGATACAGTTTTATATAGAGGGGAGGGATGCGAAAAATGTAAATATTCAGGATACATTGGTAGAACTGCAATTTATGAGGTTTTAAAAATTGATTCAAATATTAGAGAAATGGTAAATAAAAATAAATCAATTGGAGAAATAAAAAATTATGCTTTAGAACATGGATTTCAGCCAATGTTTACTCATGGTCTTGAACTTGTTAAAAAAGGAATAACCACTCTTGAAGAAGTTTTAAGAGTAACTGCTATTGCCTACGAATAATCAATTATTTCAATCATTTTTTGGGCTCTAATATCAACAAGCCCTTTATCTGTTAATTTATAATATGGAAGTCCTGTAAATGAAAGAGTTTGAAGCCATAATGAAGGGTTTTCCATTCTGCAACCATCTTCCCACATTATCCTATTTAATTTATCTTCTTTTTCTGCAAGCTCATCTAAAGAAAGTTCACTCATAATTCCACCTATTTTCATAGGAATTTCAAGTAAAATTTTTCTATTTTTAACAATTACCATCCCTCCCTGTAACTCCCTTAATCTGTTTACAGCAATAGCCATATCTTCTTCATCTGGCCCAATTACTGAAAGTTGATATGCATCCCAGTTAAAGTTAGAGCAATATGTTATTGATTTTATTCCCAAATCTTTGATAAAACCTTTTATAACTCTATTTGAACCATGAATATCAATTATACAATATTTTAAAATTCCTTTTTCTCTATCCGCCATTATATTTCCATCTTTTACGGAAAGTTCAACTTTTTCAATTCCAGTTAGCAAAAATTCAAGATATTTTATAGCATTAACCTTTACTTTTTTTGTATTAGCTCTGTAAATAAAATCTTCTTTTGAAAACTTTTTTATTGATATTGTTCTTTTTATCCATTCTGGATAATTATAACAATTCTTTTTAAATACAATTTCACTATTTTCTAATAATACTTTACCCTTAACAAAAACAAAAATAGGTTCAAAATTTTTCAAATCGTCAAAAACAACAATATCTGCATCTTTTCCAGGAGCCAGTGACCCAATATTGTCATGCAAATTAAAAACATATGACGCATTTATTGTTAGCATTTTTATAGTTTCAATTGGACTGAAGCCAAATTTTACAGCTCTACGGGCTATTTCATTTAAAGTCCCATATTTTTTAAGCCATAATGGTGTAACTCCATCTGTTGAAATGGAAATCATTCTTAAATCTTTTAATTTTTCTCTAAATTTATAAACATTTGAAAAATCACACCTTACAGCACCTTCTCTTAATACTACATGAAGGCCAAGTCTTACTCTTTCTATTACTTCATCAATTGTTATAGGTTCATGACAGCTTTTTATCCCCATTGAGATATATGCATTTAATTTTTCCCCTTTTGCTCCAGAAGAATGACCATGGACGGTTTTACCAATTTTTAATGCATATTCTATAATCCTATCATATTTCTCTTTGCAGTTTAAAATTCTTGTCCAGTAAAATTCTCCAAGTCCTAAAACTCTTTCATAATTTAATAATTCAAAATAATCTCTCTCTATTAATCCCTTACATGATTCAAATTCTGGAAATGGAGGAGTTAACGGCGGAAGCACAATGTAAATATTTATTGGTTGAAGCTCACAATCTTTTAAAAATTCCTTTATCCCATCAGCTCCTGTAGTTGCACCAAATTCTCCAACTTCTGTGATAACTGTAGTTACTCCACTTTTTATTGCCACTTCTGAAAAATCACACAATCTTGTTATTTGCGCTATATGAGTATGGGCTTCAATAAATCCTGGAGAGATAAATTTTCCATTCACATCGTAAATTTTTCTTGATTTGTCAGCAATTTTTTTATTAAAATTCCCAGAATAAACAATTTTCCCATCTTTTACACTAACCATTCCATTATCAATAATTTCATCAGTATACACGTTAATAAGTTTACCATTAATAATTGAAAAATCTATTGGTTCATCTCCAATAATTGAATTTATTAATTTGCAAATCATATCATCCTCCTTGAAATTAATATTTAAATTAAATAATCTTAAAAAGCAATAGCTATTCTTGACAAACTTATTTTCAACTGCTAAATTAAATTTAGCAGTCATTAAAATAAAGTGCTAACAAGGTGAATTATGAAGAACTTTCAATTAAATGAAAGATTACAAAATATTTTAATTTATGTGATAAATGAATTCATTAAAACAGGTCAACCTGTTGGTTCAAGAACTATTTCAAAAAAATATAAATTGAATTTAAGTCCAGCTACTATTAGAAATATTATGGCTGATTTAGAAGAAATGGGCCTTCTCACTCAACCTCATACTTCTGCTGGAAGAATTCCTACAAAAGAGGGATTAAAATATTATGTAGATAATTTAATGGGATTTTCATATATTCCTGAACTTATAAAAAATCAGATAGACTCATTTATAAAAAATAAAGAACAAAATTTTGAAAATTTTTTTAATGATTTATCTGATTTACTTTCAAATCTCACAAATTCAATTGGTGTTGTTGTGTATCCAGATTTAAAAAAATTAAAATTAAAACATATTGAATTTGTTAAATTAAATGATACTCAAATTCTTGTTGTGCTTGTTAATGAACTTGGGCATGTTGAAAATAGAATAATTGAAATTGAAAAAAATTCAATATCTCAAATGCAACTTGATAAATTGAGTAACTTTTTAAACCAAAAATATAGTGGCAAAGATTTAATGGAAATAAAGAACGAGATTATAAATGAATTGAAATTTTTAAAAAGTAACTTTAATGCTAAAATTTCAGAAATAATTGATAAATTTACAAAAATTAATTGGGAAGAAAAAACAAATAAAGAGGTAATAGTAAAAGGGCTTAATAAAATAGTAGACTCTGAAGTTTTAAAGTCTGATTTTAATCAATTGAAAAATTTTATAAAATTATTTGAAGAAAAATCAAAACTACTTGAAATTCTTGAAAAAACTTATAAATCTCCTGGAATTCAAATATTTATTGGAAATGCCATTCCATATTTTGAAGATATGAGCATAATAACTTCAACATATTCAAAAGGTGATACAATATTAGGTTCTCTTGGAATTATTGGTCCACTAAGAATGAATTATCAAACAATAATTCCACTTGTTGAATATACTTCTAAATTAATAAGCTCTCTGCTTGAAAAACAAAATTAATCAGGAGGAAAATATGAGCAAAAATGAGAAAAAAACAAATGATAAAGAGGAAAAAGAAAAATTAGAAAAAGAACTTGAAAATGCTAAAAAAGAAATAGAGGAATTAAAAGATAAATATTTAAGGACACTTGCTGAAATGGAAAATATGAAAAAAAGGCTTGAAAAAGAAAAGAAAGAAGCAGTGGAATATGCAAATGAAAGCCTTTTGAAAGAGATTTTACCATTTATTGATAATATAGAAAGAGCAATTTCACATGCGAATGAAAATTCAAAAATAGAAGATTTTATTAAAGGAATAGAAATGACATTAAATAATTTATTGAAATCTCTTGAAAAATTTGGGGTAAAACAGATTGAGGCAAAAAATAAACCTTTTGACCCAAATTACCATGAAGCGATGGATGTTGTAGAAACTGAAGAAGTAGAGCCAAACAC
This sequence comes from uncultured bacterium, assembly GCA_964593895.1. GTDB lineage: Bacteria > DYJV01 > DYJV01 > DYJV01 > JALVYZ01 > CAZQKL01. Next base: position 11,425 of record CAZQKL010000036.1, on the reverse strand, counting down.
TGTAGTAGAAGAAATTCAGAAGGGATATATTTTGAAAAATAGAGTTATAAGACCTTCATTGGTCACTGTTTCAAAACAACCAAAAAAAGAATAAATTTTTTGTTGACAACAAACTAATGCTAACTAAATTAAATTTGCAAAATAAAATTTAAAGGAGGAAACAATGAGTAAGGCAATAGGAATAGATTTAGGAACAACAAATTCCTGCGTTGCTGTAATGGAAGGTGGAGAACCAAAAGTAATTATTAATGCTGAAGGTTCAAGAATTACACCATCTGTTGTTGCTTTTACTGATAAAGGTGAAAGATTAGTAGGACAATTGGCAAAAAGACAGGCAATTACAAACCCAGAAAATACTATTTTTGCAGTAAAAAGATTAATTGGAAGAAAATATGATGACCCTGAAGTTCAAAAGGCAAAAAAAATTTTACCATATCAAATAATTAAAGCTCCTAATGGAGATGCATGGGTTAGAGTTCAAGGAAAAGATTATTCTCCACAACAGATTTCTGCATTTATTTTACAAAAAATGAAACAAACAGCAGAAGAATATCTTGGTCATCCTGTAACAGATGCAGTTATAACAGTTCCAGCATACTTTAATGATGCTCAAAGACAAGCAACAAAGGATGCAGGAAGAATTGCTGGGCTTAATGTTTTAAGAATTATAAATGAACCAACAGCTGCAGCTCTTGCTTATGGACTTGATAAAAAGAAAAATGAAAAAATAGCGGTATTTGACCTTGGTGGCGGAACATTTGATATATCAATTTTGGAAATTGGAGATGGTGTATTTGAAGTTAAAGCAACAAATGGAGACACATATCTCGGAGGAGAAGATTTTGACCAAGCTTTGATTAATTATATTGCAGATGAATTCAAAAGGGAACATGGAATTGATTTAAGACAAGATAGGATGGCATTGCAGAGATTAAAAGAAGCTGCCGAAAAAGCAAAACATGAACTTTCAACAGTAACAGAAACAGAAATAAATCTTCCATTTATAACAGCAGACGCTTCTGGTCCAAAACATCTACAAATGAAAATTACAAGAGCAAAATTTGAATCTCTTGTTGAGCATCTATTACAAAGACTTGAAGAACCTTGTTATAAAGCTCTTGAAGATGCAAAATTAACGCCAAATGATATTGATGAGGTTATCTTAGTTGGTGGAATGACAAGAATGCCTGCTGTTCAGGAAAGAGTTAAGAAAATATTTGGGAAAGAACCACATAAAGGATTAAATCCAGATGAGGTTGTCGCTCTTGGAGCTGCAATTCAAGCTGGAGTTTTGAAAGGTGAAGTAAAAGATGTGTTACTCTTAGATGTTACACCACTATCTCTTGGAATAGAAACTCTTGGAGGAGTATTTACAAAGATAATTGAAAGAAATACAACAATTCCAGTAAGAAAGAGCCAAATTTTCACAACAGCTCAAGACAATCAGACATCTGTTACAATACATGTATTGCAAGGCGAAAGAGAAATGGCAGCTGATAATAAGTCTCTTGCAAGATTTGAACTTGTTGGAATTCCACCTGCTCCAAGAGGTGTGCCACAAATAGAAGTAACATTTGATATAGATGCAAATGGAATTTTACATGTTAGTGCAAAAGATAAAGCAACAGGAAAAGAACAGTCAATTAAGATTACTCCATCAAGTGGTTTAAGTGAGGAAGAAATTCAAAGGATGATAAAAGAAGCTGAAATGTATGCCGAAGAAGATAGAAAGAAGAAAGAGCTTGCAGAAATTAAAAATCAGGCAGATTCATTGATTTACTCCACTGAAAAATCTCTAAATGAGCTTAAAGATAAGATTTCTCCTCAAGAAAGAGAAAGAATTGAACAGGCATTAAGTAAATTAAGAAGACTTAAAGATACAAGCAACAATAAAGATGAAATTCAACAAGCTATAAATGAATTAATGCAAGCATCTCATGCAATGGCTCAACATATGTATAATCAAGCTGGTACTCAACAAAGTAGTCAAACTGGAACTCAACAACAGGCATCATCAAGTCAAAATGAAGATGTAGTGGATGCAGATTATGAAGAAGTTAATGATGATAAATCCTCAAGAAGTTGAGGGATTTAAAAATTAATCAAAATTTGATATAAATGGGTAGCAGGAGTTTCCTGCTACCCATTTTCTATTTTAGAGGTAGAAAATGGCAAAAGACTATTATCAAATTCTTGGAGTTAGCAGAAATGCAACAGATGAAGAGATAAAACAGGCATACAGGAAATTAGCATTAAAATATCATCCTGATAGAAATCCAGGAGATAAAGTAGCAGAGGAAAAATTTAAAGAAATAAACGAAGCATATGAAGTTTTAAAAGACCCTGAAAAAAGGGCTATGTATGATAGGTTTGGAACAGTTGATTTTAATTCCCAAACAGATTTTGATTTTACAACCTCAACTATTTTTGAGGAATTTTTTGGTGAAGGTTCTCCTTTTGAGGAATTTTTCGGTTTTAAAACAAAAAAAACAAGAGGAATTAATGGTGAAGATTTAAGATATGAATTAGAAATAGAATTTGAAGAAGCAATAAATGGTTGTGAAAAAACAATAAAAATACCTCGTCTTGTAGAATGTCCATACTGTAATGGAACTGGTGCAAAAAATAGAGATGCTGTAATTACTTGCCCCTACTGTAAAGGAAGTGGAAAAATTAGAATTTCACAAGGTTTTTTTAGTATATCAAAAACCTGTGATTATTGTGGTGGTGAAGGCAAAATAATAAGAGAATTTTGCCCTCACTGTAAAGGGAAAAGAAGAATAAAAAAAGAGGAACTTGTAAAAGTTGAAATTCCAGCTGGAATTGATACTGGAAACAGATTAAGATTAAGACATAAAGGGAACAGTGGCATTGGTGGTGGAAGACCTGGAGATTTATATATTGACATTATTGTTAAAGAACATCCAATTTTTAAAAGAAAAGGATATAATTTAATATGCGAGGTTCCTGTAAGTTATTCAAAGCTTGTTCTTGGATGTGAAATAGAAATTCCAACTTTATATGGTAAAGAAAAAATTAAAATTCCACCAGGCACACCTTCAGGAAAAGTATTTGTTTTAAAAAATAAAGGAGTTCCAGTGATAAATTCTCATAAAAGAGGAGATTTGATTATAAAAGTTAATGTTGAAATTCCAAAAAAATTAACAAAAAGACAGAAAGAACTTTTACTTGAATTTGAAAAAGAGCTTCACAAATCAAATTCTAATTCTGAAGAAAAAACCTTTTTTGAAAAGTTAAAAAATTTTTTTAAATAAATTCAATTTTACAGATGTAAACCTGATTTTGACTTTTAAAATAGTGATTATCCCCTATCTCATTTAAATTATTTACCTGTAAAGAAGAAATTGAAAATTTTAAATTGTGCAAAACTGAAAAATTAACTAAAATGTTTAATTTTTCAATGCTCACAAGATTTGCAACTACTATCCCTTTAAATTTTTTGTATAATAATTCAAGTAACTCAAGAAAATTCCCTGAAAATCCCCCAATAAAAATTCTATCTGGAGTTTCAAGATTTTTTAAAATTTCAGGTGCCTTGCCATGAACCACATAAACGTTATGAGTTTTAAATTTTTTTATATTTTTTTTAATTAATTTAACTCTTTCTTCATCTTTCTCAATTGCATAAACTTTTCCTTCATAACAAAAATTTCCAGCTTCAATTGATACTGCCCCAGAACCTGCACCAATATCCCACAAGATACTATCTTTTTGCAAATTTAGATAAGATAATGTTACAGCTCTTATCTCTTTTTTCGTTATTAATCCTGCAGAATGAAAATATTCATTTTCATCAATTCCAAAATCAATCTTATATGGATGTTCATTAAAAATCAAAAAAGTATCAAGGGAGGTGGGTTTAATTTTTAAAAGTGAGATTAAATCTGTCTCAACTATATTTTCATTTTTTGTCCCAATCATTTGACCGAGAATGATTTTTGTATTTTCAGGCAAGTATTTTATTAAAACTTTTGCTATTCTTTTTATGTTATTTTTTTTATCTGTTAAAACAGCTATTTTTGAATTGAATTTTATTTTCCCAATAGTTTTTTCATTAATTTCTCTACCATGAAAAGATACATGAACAAAATCTTCATAATTTATCTTAGCTTTTGCACATAATAGTTGAACAGAATTTAAATATGGATAAAATTCTAAATTATCTTGACCAAAAATTTCTATTAAACTCTTTCCAATCCCAAAGTATAATGGGTCTTGGGAGGCTAAAATTACTATTTTACTATCTTTACCTTTTAATTCATTTAAAGTTTCCCTTAAATTTTTATCAAGCACAATTTTTTCACATTTTACATTTTTAAAAAAATTTAATAATCTTTTGCCTCCAGCTAAAATATCAGCTGAATAAATTTCATCTAAATAAAAACATTCCCCATTCGGTCCAATTCCTATTACTTTAATTTTTCTCTGCTTCTGCAACTATTTCTCCTTTATAATCAACTAAAATTGTTTTTACAGGAATTTTTCCAGAAATGTATTTATAACAATTTTCACAAACTCTTTTGCATATTAAATTCAAAAAATCAAAATAACTTCTCTTAACAGCCTCTTCAAAAACATTTCTTGCGGTAACTGAATTTAAAATTATCTTTTCAAAACTCTCATCTTTAATATTTGTCTCTTTAAAAAATATTAAAATTTTTTTCATAGTTAAAGTTGAATTTTTTACATGAGTTTGAAATTCTCCAGAAGCAACTTTTGTAAATTTCCCAAACATTCCAGCAAAAATTATTTTTTTAAATCCTTTATTAACTGCTTCTTTCAATGAAAAACCCACATGGTCACCTACTGTTACAAAAGCTTCATCTTTAAAATTGTAATTTTTTTTTAAAATATTCTCAGTTGTTCTACCTGTGACAAGAACAACTTCTTTAATTCCTTGATGTAAAGCTACATTCATTTCAACTTTTATTGTATCTAACCATGCTTGGATAGATAAAGGTTTTACAATACCTGTTGTCCCTAAAATTGATATTCCACCAATAATTCCAAGTTTTGGATTTAAAGTTTTTTTAGCAAGCTTTTCTCCATTAACAACAAATATTTCTACCCAAATATTTCCAGAACTCACTACCTCTTTAATATTTTTTTTTATCATTAATTTAGGAACTGGATTAATTGCATGAGAACCTACCTTAACTGGAAGTCCAGGTTTGGTAACTTTTCCAACCCCTTTTCCACCTGTAATCTCTATTTTTAAATTATTAGATTTTTCATATTTTACAATTGCTCCAATTAATGCTCCATCTGTTATGTCAGGGTCATCTCCAGCAAATTTTTTTACAATTGCCATTGCTTTATTTTCAGAAATTAGTTCTACTTTTTCTGCTTTAAATTTATAATATTTATTTTCTGGAAACCAAACTGACACTTTATCTTTAATTGGCTTATTATTAATAATTGAAAGAAGAGCTATTTTTGCTGAAGCAGAAGCACATGCACCTGTAGAAAATCCATATCTTAACTTATTTTTTCTTTGTATTTGCATTTTGAATTGGGACAATAATAATATTTTTTCTTTTTTATAAGATATGGCCATCCACATTCTGGACAAATTTTATCAACTGGTTCATCCCATGAAGCAAATTTACACTCTGGATAATTTGTGCATCCATAAAATTTTTTACCATTTTTAGTTCTTCTTAAAATTATTTCACCATTACATCCTGGAAGAGGGCATTTCATAATTGAAATAGGTTTTGTATTTTTGCATTTTGGATAATTAGAACATGCTAAAAATTTTCCATATTTCCCTTGTTTAATAATCATTTCAGCTCCACACTTTTCACAAATCTCACCACTTTTTTCTGGTTCATCAATCTGTAATGTGCCATCATCTGCGATTTTTAACTGTTTTGTATTTTTACAATTTGGATAATTTGAGCATGCTAAAAATTTCCCATATTCACCCCATCTCACAACCATTTTACTTCCACATTTTTCACAAATAAAAGGACTTTCTTCAATAATTGTTTTTATATGCTGAATATTCTTATATGCTTTTTCAAGAGTTTCTTTAAACTTTTCATAAAATTGATACAAAATATCCTTCCAGAAAAGCTCTCCAGCTTCAATTCTATCAAGATTTTCTTCCATTAATGCTGTAAAATTAACATTAAAAATCTCAGGAAAATGCTCAACAAGTAATTTATTAACAATTTTTCCAAGTTCTGTTGGGTAAATTTTCCTATCTTTTATTTCAACATACTTTCTTTCCACAATATTTGCTATTGTAGGTGCATAAGTAGATGGTCTTCCTATCCCTTTCTCTTCAAGAGCTTTAACCAAAGTTCCTTCTGTATATCTTGGAGGTGGCTCTGTAAAATGTTGTTTTGGAATTATTTTATCTAATTTTAGTTTTTCATTTACTTTTAATTTAGGAATTTCTTTTTCCTTTTCTTTTAATTGAGTTAAAATTTTTAAAAATCCATCAAATTTTAGTTTTAAGCCTTCACCAATAAATTCATATTCACCAGCTTTCACAATCACTGTTGTATGTTCATAAACTGCAGGGCTCATCTGAGAAGCAATAAATCTTTCCCAAATTAGCTTATATAATTTATACTGGTCTGAAGTTAAAAATTTTTTAATACTCTCTGGTGTTCTATATATTGAAGTTGGTCTTATTGCTTCATGAGCATCCTGAATTTTTTTCCCTTTTGATTTATATTGAATTATTCTTTTTGGGATATAATTATCCCCAAAATTATTTTTTATAAAATTTCTTGCGCTTTTTATTGCAATATCTGCTACTCTATAAGAATCTGTCCTCATATAAGTTATTAATCCCACAGGACCTTCACCAATATCAACTCCCTCATAAAGGGATTGAGCTATCTGCATAGTTTTTGAAGGTCTAAAATTTAATCTGCTTGAAGCTTCCTGTTGTAAAGTACTTGTAATAAATGGAGGAGGTGGAGATTTTATTTTATCTTTTATTTCAACTTTGACAATTATAAAATCCTGATTTTTTAAATAATTAACAATTTCATCAACATTTTTTTTATCAGGAATTTTAATCTTTTTTCCGTTTTTCTTAACAAGTTTTATTTCAAAATTATTAACAATTGCTGATATAGTCCAGTATTCTTCAGGAACAAAATTTTTTATCTTCTCTTCTCTTTCACAAATTAGTCTTACCGCAACACTTTGAACCCTTCCTGCACTTAATCCTGCTTTTATTTTTTTCCATAAGAGAGGACTTACTTTGTATCCAACAATTCTATCAAGAATTCTTCTTGCCTGCTGGGCATTAAATCTATTTTCATCAATTTCAGAAGGATTTGAAATTGCTTCTTTTACAGCATCTTTTGTAATTTCAAAAAAAAGAGCTCTTTTTATTTTCTCTTTTGGGACATTTATAAAATTTGAAATATGCCAGGCAATTGCTTCACCTTCCCTATCTGGGTCAGAAGCAAGGAAAATAATCTCTGCTTTTTCTGAACTTTTTTTTATCTTTTTTAAGATTTTTTCTTTTCCTTCAATAATAGTGTATTTAGGCTCAAATCCCTTCTCAATATCCACTCCAAATTCATTTTTAGGTAAATCTATAACATGCCCAAAAGAAGCTTCAATTGTAAAATCTTTTCCTAAAAACTTTTTTAAGGTTTTTGCTTTAGCAGGTGATTCAACTATAACAAGCTTCATCAATTATAAAGGATATCTCCATCGCCACTAATTAATTTTAAAAAATTCTTATCTGGTGTGTCAATTGAGTTAAATGAAATTAAGGAAAGTAAAAGTTTTACTTCATCTATATCAAGTTTTCTTTCTGGATTTGCAATCATAATTCTTTCAAGGATATTTTCAAAAATTTCATTATCAATTATTCCCTTCTCTTTTAACATAAAAAGATAATTTTTAGCTTCTGTTGTTAAAACACTATACTCTTCTGCTGATAAAACTCTCCAACCTTTTTCCCATTGATAATCATTAGCTCTAATATCAAGGCCTATACTTTCAAGCCAATTTAAAGCAATTTCTATCTCTTTTATATCAAATCCTTTATCTAATAAATCATTAATCAAATCCTCTTCATCAATAATTTCATTTTCAACAATATACCTTGAAATCAAATTAATAATAATAAAAGTTTTGTTTTTCAATTTCCCTCCTCCTGAAAAATTGGCTATATATACAAAGGAAAAAATAAATAGTCAATCTTTATTTTAACAGTGGTAAAAAATGTTTAAAATCTTCTGTTCCAACTTTTTCAAGCCAGTAAAATAATAACATCTCTGTTGTTAAAATTTCACACCCAATATCCTTCATTTTCTCAATTCCAATTTGCCAGTTAATTTTATATCTTGAGCCAACTGCATCTGAAACTATAAAAACATTATACGCATCTTTTATTAAATCATAAGCAGATTGAAAAACACAAATATGAGTTTCTATCCCACAAATTATTATATCAGATTTTCCAGAACTTTTAATTATTTCCTTTATATTTTTATCACGATAGCCACTGAAAAAAAGTTTATTATTAGGTTTGTAAAATTCCCCAAGCACTTTTTGGATTTTTTCATTTGTGTGTTTTAATTTTTCATTATTTTGCTCCATAACAACAATTGGTAGTTTAAAAAATTTTGCCATTTCAATTAAAATTGTTAAATTTTTTTCAAGCATTTTAACAATTTTGTCTTTTAAAATTTTTAAGATTGAATCTTGAAAATCTACAATTAATAACAGAGACTTCTCTTTTTCAGGAAAAAGTTTTTTCATTGCTTTTCCTCCTTTTTATGAAATAGATTATCAATGAAATCCAGAAAATTATTATACTAATAATTTGAGGAATTGAAAAAATCCATATATGCCCCCTGTAATCACCACGATAAAATTCAATTATAAACCTTCCAATTGAATACAACATCCCATACAATAAAGCTATTTCACCATCAAATTTTTTATTTCCTTTTTTATAGTAGAAAAACAGAATAAAAAAAATTGTTAAATTGGCAAGAGCATGATAGATTTCTGTTGGATGAAGATATATATTTTTAGGTGCAAGAGCTTCTTCATTTGTAAATTTTATTGCCCACGGTAAATTGCAAGGCTTTCCATAGCAACAACCAGCAGATAAACATCCAAGTCTTCCAAAAAACTGACCAAGAGGAAGCGCAACAAGAAATATATCGCCTATTTTCCAAAGATTTAATTTGTATCTTTTTACATTAATAATTACAGCAATAATGCCAAAAATTAATCCTCCGTAAAAAACAAGCCCACCTTTCCATATCTTAAATATCTCAAATGGATGTTTAAAATAAAAACTATGATATTCAAAAATGTAAAATATTCTTGCCCCAATAATTGCAAATATTAATACAAATACTGCAAAATCATAAATAAGTTCTTTATTTATTCCCTCTTTTACAGCAAAAATTTGGGAAATCTTTAAAGAAACAATAAAACCAATTGCAATCAACACCCCATATGTATGAATTGAAATGTTACCAATTTTAAATAATGTTGGTAACACTATTTCCTCTTTACTTTTTTTATAAATTCATCAATTATTAGCAAAATTACTCCTATTGTTATAAAACTATCAGCAAAATTGAATGCAGGCCAGTGAAATTTTTTATAATGAAAATCTATAAAATCTACTACATATCCATAAAAAAATCTATCAATTAAATTTCCAATTGCTCCAGAAATAATTAAAGTAAAACCTAAAAAATTAAATCTTGAAATTTTTTTTGAAAATATTACTAACAAACTTAAAATAATCGTAATTCCCAATGGCAAATAGATTAATAAAATATCTTTAATTTTTACAGGAAGATTTTTTAAAAATCCAAATGCTATTCCTTTATTTTTCACATAAACAATGTTTAAAAAATTATCAATAATTGAAATATGGGCGAAAATTGGAAGATTATGCTTTATAATTTGTTTTGAAAAAAAATCAATTGCTACAAATAAAACAACCAAGGAGATGAAAATTTTAACCCTTCTCAAATTATTGACACCTCTTTTCCTGCAACGAGTTCCTCACTTGACATTTTTTCCCATTTTAAATTTTCATATTTATAAATTCCTATAATTTTAACAGGAACTCTTGAACTTCTTGGGTCAATATCTCTTAAAAAATTTAACATAACATGAAAAAGTCTTGTTTTATCATTAAATCTTAATCTTGTTATAGGAGCACCTCCAAAATTATCAACTGAAAATTCAGACACCTTTAATGGATTTAGTTTGTACATTTCATTTAAAGCAATAAAACTATATCCAAAACTTTCATCTTCAGTTGGCAACCCTTCAATAGATGATTCTTTTGAAGAATTTACAAATACAGAAATTGTATTTCTTGTTCCAGGAGTTTTAAAAAGATGTTCTCCATAAAAACCTGTTAAAATGTCTCTAAAAACTTTATGTTCAGGTTTTGGATTGCATTCAATAGTTACAAGTAAATCAAGCTCCTGACGCTTTCTAAAAAACAATTCATTGGCCTTCTTTATAATTGCATATATATTTGACCAATAATTATCTCTATAAACGTAGTCAAAGCAGATTAAATTCATAAAATTAAATGGTATCATTGTTGAGGAAAAAAGATAAAAATATTTGCTTCTATACAAATCAGTATTTACATCAAGACTTTCTTCTCCAAAAAATGGATGAGTTTTAGCCTGAATAAAAACGCTATTTTCTCCATAATTATCTTTTAAAAATATAAAAGAGGAATTTACAGGTTTTGCAGAAGGAGTATCTTTTAAATCATTTTTTACGATTTCATAAGCTTCAGAATTTTCATCCCTAAATTTTTCAAGAAATGAAAAGAAATTTTCAAATTTCATATGTTCAACACCAAAAATAACAACACTATTTTTTTTCATTTTTTTATCAAGAAGTTCAAGAAATTTTGTTACATATTTAAAAGGAATTGAATCCTCAGGGAAAATTAAAAAATCTATATTTTGAATATCTTCAATTTGAAAAATTCTTTCAATTAACTCCCATTTTTTTTCTGGATTTTTACAAACATACAAAAACCCTTCTTTTTTCAATTCACAAGGAATTTGAGAGATTAATAATTTAATTTCACTTAAATTTGAAAAAAAAAGTTTTATATATTTTTCAATTATTCCAATCATTGAAAAATTTCTCTAACATTTTTTTTGTCCCATTTGCAAGGTCAAACTTTAAATAATTTTTCTTTGTGACCCATAAAAATTCTGAAATTTCATCTGTATTTATAAAAACTTCTCCTTCCCAATCATTACAAACAAAATACATAACCAAATAATAATTTTCATCTGCAAAAACTTCATAAAAATCAAAAAATTTCTGATTTTTTATAATAATACCAACCTCTTCTTTTATCTCCCTTTTAAGGCATGTGGTTAAATTTTCTCCAAAATCTAATCTTCCGCCAGGA
>CAZQKL010000035.1:418-19331 GCA_964593895.1 uncultured bacterium | reverse complement strand
TAATATGTATAATAATTGGCACTCCTCTGGCATACATTTTTGCAAGAAAAGATTTTCCATTAAAAAAAACTATTGAAGGAATAATTGATTTACCTGTGATGATACCTCATCCTGTAATAGGTATTGCTATTTTAACTGTGATTGCAAAGGATTACTGGATTGGTAAAATTTTACATTCTCTATCAATACAGATTATTGGCTCTATTAAAGGAATTGTAATTGTAATGACCTATGTTGCTTTTCCTTTTTATGTAAATTCATTAAAAGCAGGAATTTTACAAATTCCAGAAAGACTTGAGTTTGTATCAAGAAGTCTTGGTAAAAGTGAATTTGAAACTTTTTTTAAAATTACGCTTCCCTTATGTTTTAAAAATATGCTTGAAGGAATAATTATGTCAATTGCAAGAGCAATAAGCGAATTTGGTGCTGTAATAATAATTGCTTATCATCCAATGGTTGCACCTGTTTTAATTTACGATAGGTTCACTTCTTTTGGTTTAAAATATTCACTTCCTGTAGCTGTTCTTTTAATATTAATCTGCCTTATTTTATTTGTTTTTCTAAGATTTTTCTCTTCAAAAAAATATTAATCTTTGCTCCCATAAATTGTCCCAAAAAATAAGATATAGCAAAAAAAGGCAATTGTTTTAATGAAAAAGGAGTATGAGTAAAAATTCGTATTGAAATTATAATTGGAACTGGAAAATGTATATATAAAAACCATTTTGGAGAAAATTTTTTTTGAAATTGTCTGAGATACCCGAAAGGGATATTTAAAAGAAAAATTATTAATGCAAGTTCATAAAACTTCATATCCAGTTACCCTCATTCCTTCAATTAAATTTGAATTTATTTTTTTTAAAAAGTTTTGTAGGTCCTCATCTTTGCCAACAAAAATTTCAAAATATTCATTTTCTGTTTCTTCTCCAACTTTTTTTGGTGGAGAAAATGAGATTTTTATTCTTGGTTTAAATCCTTTTTTATATTTAACCTTTATTCCAGATTTTACAATTGCTCTCAAAATTAATTCCATCGTTGAAATTGCTCCACATAAAGATGAAAAACCCTTTTTTTCAAAATAAAATCTCACTTTTATAAATTCTTCGTTGTCAAAAATTCTCTTTATTTCTAATTTTTTATCTGAAGATTGTGAAAAAATATTTTTTACACTATTATTACATACTCCACAACTGTGACATTTAGTAAATCTACAATCTGGGGTTTGAATTTCATTAAACGCTTTTTTACACTCATTTATCAGAAAATCCTTTTTTATTTTTACATCTACAAAATCCCAAGGCAATTTTTCATTAAATTTATAATTTTTTTCTGCATGACTTTTTAAATCTATTGATAATAATTTGCTTGTTTTTTCCCATATAGAAAAATTAAAATAATTGCTCCAAGCTTCAAGATACGCTCCATTTTTGTAAACTTCATATAAAAGCTTTGAAATTTTTTCATCTCCTCTTGAAAGTATAGCTTCAATAAAACTCATTTTTGGCTCATGCCATTTTAATGAAATCTTTTTATTTTTAATGTTTCTTTTTAGAATTTCAATTTTTTTGTAAATATTTTCTAATTTTTCCTGCCCAATCCATTGAAATGGAGTATGTGGTTTAGGAACAAATGGTGAAATTGTAACATTTATTCTATTTTTTTTTGAATATTTTTCCCCAATTTTTAAAATATTATTGCATAAATTTACAATTCCTAAAATATCTTCTTCTGTTTCAGTAGGAAGTCCAATCATGAAATAAAGTTTAATTAAATTCCAGCCATTTTTAAATAATTTTTCGCAAGCTGTTAATATTTCCTCATCTTTTAAATTTTTATTTATTACTTTTCTCAATCTCTCTGTTCCTGCTTCAGGAGCAATTGTAAAACCTGTTTTTTCCCTTTTTAATATGAATTTTAAAAGATTTTCAGTTAAAGTGTTTGCTCTAATTGATGGTAAAGATATTTTTAAGTCACAATTTGATAAAGCAGAAATTAAGTTATTGAGTTTTGAAAAATCCCCAATGCTTAATGAAAGAAGGCTAACTTCTTCAAATCCAGTTGATTTTACTCCCTTTTCAATTTGATTTAAAATGATATCAACATCTTTTTCTCTTACAGGTCTGTAAATTATCCCAGCTTGGCAAAATCTACAGCCAGCAGTGCATCCTCTTGAAATTTCTATTGACAATCTTTTATGCACAGATTTTGTGATTGGGACAATAGGGTTAAAAGGAATGTATTTAGCTTGAAATTTTTTTAAAATTCTTCTTCTTACCTTATTTTTTAAAATTGGGACATAAATTCCTTCAATTTTACTTAATTTTTCCAAAATTTCATATTTGTTTTTATTTTTATTTTTATTTTCAAGGAGAGTATTGCATTTTTCAATTATTAATTCTTCTCCATCTCCTATTGCAAAAAAATCAAAATAATCTATTAATGGCAATGGATTAACCACAGCACATCCACCAGCACATATTAAAGGGATATTTGATTTATTAGTTCTTTCCTCTGAAAAAATAGGAATTTCCATAAGTTCAAGCATTTTTAAAGCTGTGGAATAGTTAAGTTCATATTGAAAAGAAAAAGCTATAATGTCAAATTCTAAAGGCTTTCTTTTATGTTCAACAGAAAAATAATAAACTTCATTTTTTTTAATTTTTTCAATAAAATCCAAATCTGGAGCATAAATTCTATCACAAAGTATTTCTTTATGAGAATTTAAAATATAATAAAGTATCTGAATTCCAAGATTTGATGAGCCAATCTCATATAAATCTGGATATGCAAGAAGAAATTTTAATTTCGCTTTTTCCCAGTTTTTTTTAAAAGAATTTGGTTCATTGTTTAAATATTGAATGGGATTTTTTATTGTTTTGAAAAGATTTATATTCATTGGAGGTTGAAAATACAATATTTAAATAATTTGTCAAGTAATTGATAAATAATCTTGCTTTTTTTTAAAAAAATTAATATGAAAATTTTAATGAAGATAAAAATTTTAGGTTGTCATGGTGGTGGAGGTAAAGATAGAGGTTTAACTTCTTTTTTAGTGAATGAAAAATTGTGTATAGATGCAGGAAATATTACCGGAGCTCTTGATATTAACGAGCAGAGGAAAATTGAAAATATTATTATTTCACATACTCATCTTGACCATATTAGAGACATTCCTTTGATAGCTGATAATTTTATAGAAATTCCAGGGAAAATGTTAAATATTTATTCTCATGAATTTGCAATAAAAGCATTAAAGGAGAATTTTTTTAATAACATAATTTTCCCAGATTTTGCCTGTATTCCTGAAAATAATCCTGTGATAAATTATCATATTGTAAAAAATAAATCACCATTTATAGTAAATGGGATAAAAATTACACCTATCTTTGTAAATCACACAGTGCCAAATATGGGATACATTTTAGATGATGGAAAAGTTGCATTTGGATTTATTTCTGATACCTATAAAACTGAAGATATTTATTTTGAAATAAATAAAAATAAAAGGATAAGATTTGTAATCATTGAAGTTTCATTTCCAAATGAATTAGAAGAAATAGCTTATTTAAGTAAACATTTAACCCCAAAATTACTTGAAGAGGAGCTTAAAAAAATAAGAGATGATATAAAAATTTACATATATCATTTAAAACCTGCTTATGAAAAGAAGATACATGAAGAATTAAAATTATTATCAACTAATAAAGAAATTTCAATTCTTGAAGATGGTCTTGAAATTGAAATCTCCTGAAATTGAAGATGCTCTTTCATATTTATATTCATTAGAAAAATTTGGTATCAGTTTAGGGCTTCATAAAATTAGGGCTTTATTAGAACCTTTTGAAAACCCACAAGATAAATTAAAAGTTATTCATATAGCAGGGACAAATGGGAAAGGTTCAACTGCAGCAATAATTGAATCTATTTTAATTGAGCATGGATTTAAAGTAGGGTTATATACTTCACCACATTTGGTTAGATTTAATGAAAGAATTAGAATAAATAAAAGAGAAATTACAGATGAGGAAATTGTAGATTATACATTGCGTATTAAACCAATAGCTGAAAAAATTAGGTTAAAAGACCCAGTAACTTTTTTTGATTTTACAACAGCAATGGCATATTTATATTTTTTTGATAAAAAAGTTGACTATGCTATAATGGAAGTTGGTCTTGGAGGAAGATTGGATTCTACAAATATTGTAAAAAATCCTGAAATAGCAATAATTACAAATATTTCAAAAGAACATGAACAATACCTTGGTAATTCTTTAAAAGAAATTGCAAAGGAAAAATGTGGAATTATAAAAGAAGATTCTATAGTTATAACAGGTGAGGAAAATAGGGAGATTTTAGATTTTATAAAGGAAGTTGCTAATACTAAAGGTGCAAAAGTTTATTCATTAAAAGAGCATTGTGAAATTATTGAAAAAGATGGTTTTGTTTTTGATTATTATGGTTTAAAAAATAGATTTAATAATTTAAAATGCAATTTATTAGGAAGGCATCAGATTAAAAATTCTTCACTTGCTATTTTATCATGCGAATTAATGAAGGGAATTTCTCTTAATGAAGATAAAGTAAAAAAAGCATTGAAAAATGTTAATTGGAAAGGCAGATTAGAAATTTTAAAAGAAAAACCATTATTTATTATTGATGGTGCTCATAATCCTGAAGGAGCAAAAATTTTAGCAGAAAATTTAAATTATTTTAATTTTGATAGATTAATAATTATTTTTTCAATTATGAGTGATAAAAATATTGAAAAAATTTTTGAAAAATTAATTCCTCTTTCAGATATTGTTATTTTAACAAAAACCCATATGGATAGGGCTTTATCAGTTGAGAATATGGAAAAGATAGCACTTAAATTTATAAAAAGTCAGAAAATATACAAATTTGATAAAATAATTGATGCTGTAAATTTTTCTCTTGAAATTGCCAATCAAAATGATTTAGTATGTTTTACAGGCTCATTATATGCAATTGGAGAGTTAAAAAGCTATTATGAATAAAAAATTAAGCTTTATAATCATATTTTCTTTTTTCATTTCATTTTATAAACTTTATGCAATAGGTTTTTCTATAAAAAGTTTTAAATTTCAAAAGAGAAATAACATTAAAATTATCGCAGATGTATTGAGTTATAATAAAAAAAAGAAATTATTTATAGCAGAAGGAAATGTTATTGCTTATTATGGTGGATTGAAATTAAACTGCAATAGGCTTTTTTATTACAAAAATGAAAATAGAGTAATTGCAATAGGAAATGTTAGAATTATTTCTGAAAATGGTGAAATCAGAGGTAAAAAAATAACATTAAATTTGCAAAATAAAACTGGAGTAATAGAAAATGGTGAAATTTATTTAAAGGATAAAGCTCTTCATTTAAGAGGAGAAAAAATAATAAAAACAGAGAATGATGAGTATAAATTTAAAAATTGCACATTAACTTCATGTAATTTTTTTAAACCATTTTGGGCTTTCACAGCAAAAGAAGCTACAGTTACTAAAGAAGGAAAAACAAAAGCAAAAAATATTAGATTTAAAGTAAAAGATTATACTCTTTTCTATCTTCCACGAGCAACTTTACCTGGGAGAAGTTCAAGAAATAGTGGCTTTTTAATCCCATCAGTTAGTCTCTCTGATAAATTTGGGTTAAGATATAAACAGGGTTATTATTTTGTAATTAATCCAAGTATGGATTCTACATTCTATTACGATTTGATGAGTAAAAGAGGAATAAAAACAGGCTTGGAATTTAGATACAAATTAACAGAGAATGCTAAAGGTTGGATTAAAGGTTTTTATCTTTATGATACAGGAATAGATTCAAAAGATTATGCAATTAGAGATTCAAAAAAGAATAGATATCTTTTTAATTTACACCATGAACAGCTCACTGAAAATAATATAAAAATTTACAGTAATGTTTATTTAACTGGGGATATAAACTATATATACGATTTTCCAAAAGATTTTTCAAAAGTTGATAGAAGAAATTTTGAAAGCAGAAACAATATTAATTCAACAATATTTTTAAATAAAAATTTTTTTGACACATTTAATACAACTATAGAAAGTGAATGGAGAAAGTCCCTTTTATCAAGAAAAAATACTCGCACAACCCAAAAATTAATTGATTTTAACTTTTATTCTACTCCTATTTCAATTCTTGAGAGAAACATTTATCAGGATATAAAGTTTAATTATGGAAATTATTACAGAAAAAATGGAGATAAACTTGTAAGATTATATTTTTCTCCTGAATTTTCAAAAAATATTTTAAATTCAGAATTAAAAATAAGACCAGTTTTAGCTCAATATTTTTACGAAATTAGCAATAACAAAAATACAAAATCACGAATTTATTTAAAATTGAATTACAATGTTGAGACACAATTTTCAAAGGTTTTTAATTTTTATCTTTTTAATATTGCAAAATTTGAACATATCGTAGAACCAGAAGTTGAATATTCTTTTATATCTTATCCTTCAGAAGTTCCAGTTTTTGATATACTTGATATGGATAGAAAAAAGAATGTTATAACCTATCATTTAAAAAATAAAATAATTGCAAAAAATTATCAGGAAAAGTTTTATAAATTGATAGATTGGGATATTTATCAGAGTTTTCAACTTCAAAAATATTCATATCTTTACAATGACAAAAGGTTTAGCAACATATTTTCTGACTTTAAATTTGAACTCTGGCCATATGCTTATGTGGAAAATCAGTTAGAGTATAATCCATATGAAAATTACCTTCAAAGATTTAATCTCTTAGTCTCTGCAAATGTTTTAAATTATTTGACATTGAATTATGATTATAGATTTCTAAAAAGAGAAATTAATCAGATGAGTTTGGGATTGAATGGAAATATTTTAGATACATGGACATTGTATTTTAAAATAAACTACGATTATCTTATTGATGAATATAATACAATCACTTATGGTGTTACATATCATCCACAATGCTGGAGTTTAGATTTTAATATTAAGCAAGAGAAAAATCCTGATGATATTTCTGTTAATTTCAATATTTCTCTTAAAGGTCTTGACTAATTTTTATATTTATCATGTGAGCAAAAATTCCTGCTCCTACTCCATTATTTATGTTCACAACAGCTATTCCTGGAGCACATGAATTTAGCATTGTTAAAAGAGGAGCAATTCCATTGAAATTAGCACCATATCCAATACTTGTAGGCACACCAATTACAGGTTTTCCAAAAATTCCTGCAATTACAGAAGGCAAAGCTCCTTCCATGCCAGCAATTGCAATTATTATATTAGCTTTTAAAATTTTTTCTTTATATTCAATAAGTCTGTGAATTCCTGCAATACCAACATCGTAGATTTTTTCAGCATTTGAGCCCAAAAATTTCAAAGTTTCATATGCTTCTTCTGCTACTGGAATATCAGATGTGCCAGCAGTTATTATACTAACATTTCCTTTCAATGATTTTTTTTCTTTTCTGATATAAAAAATATTTGCAATTTCATTGTAATTTCCTTCTATAAATTTCTCTTTTAAAATTTTTCCTTTTTCATTTGAAACTCTTGTAATTAAAATATCTTGATTGTTTTTCAAATGTAATTCAATTATTTCAATAAGTTGAGTTATTGTTTTATTCTCACCAAAGATAATTTCTTCAATATTAGTTCTTAATTTTCTGTGAAAATCAATTTTTGTATGAATAATATCCTCAAAAGGTAGAAATTTTAATTTTTCAAATGCTTCTTCTGGAGATATTTTTTTATTGTAAATTTCATGAAATAATTTAATTATCTTTTTTTGCATAAATTACCTCTTTTAAATCAGTTCCATAAGGAAATTTTGTTGCCAAGCAATTATCAGAAGGAGATAATAATTCAGGTTTTTTTTTGTCTAAAAATTCAATAATTTCATTTTTAGTTATTTTGCAATCTTTTAAAGGAGTTAAAATTTTTAATTCTTCTATAGCCCTAATTCCAGGTCTATATGAGAATGTATCTGAATAGTTTGTTCCATCAAAAATCGGTATATTTTCATATTGCGATTTTATTGTTTTATACATGAATTTTTTGCAAAAGTAGCATCTATTTTCAGAATTGTATCTAATTTCATCAATATTCAATAATTTTAAATTTATAATTTTTAAAGGTAATGAAATAATTTTAGCTTTATTAATCGCTATTTTTAAAAGATTTTCAGGAATAAGTTCAGTTTTTACAAAAACAAGAAGTAAATTTTTGTAATATTTTTTTAAAATAAATGCGATAAAACTACTGTCAATTCCACCAGAAAAAGCAACAATTCCCCTATCTAAAATTATTTTGTTTTCATTTAAATATTCAACTATTAACTTCTCAATCTGGTTCATTTTTTACCTTTATAATTTCTGCAATAATGCTTACAGCAATTTCAGCTGGAGTTTCTGCCCCAATATCAAGTCCTATTGGAGAATAAATTTTTTCAACCTCATCTTTGGGATATCCTTGATTGATTATTCTATCTTTTACTGATTTTACTCTTCTTTTACTTCCTATCATTCCAATATATGCATAAGGTTTTCCCAATAATTGTTTTAAAACAATTTCATCATGTTTATGCTCTCTTGTAACAAGAACAAAATAGCAACTTGGATGAAAATCAATGTGTTTTTCAACTTCCTCCATTTTTGTTAAAACAACTTTATCTGCTTCTGGAAATCTCTCTTTTTTTGCAAATTCTTCTCTATCATCATAAATAAATACTTTAAATTGACATAATTTGGCAATTTTATATAATGGCACAGCAATATGACCAGCACCAAATATGTGAATTTCTGGTATTGCTTCAATTATCTGAAAAAAGTATTCTTCACCATTTAAAGTTTCAATGAAAAATTTTTCTTTCGGTTTTTTTGAAAAGATATTTTTTATATGCTCTATAAGTTCGTCATTTTCAATTTTTTTTGCATTTGAGGTTAAATTATTTTGAAAATTTGGAATTTCAAAAAGGAAATTTTCAAAATTTTTTAAATTTTTTACTAAAACTTGCTTTTTTCCATTTTTAAAATTTTTAAAAAGAGTTTCAAAAAAATTTAAACTATCTTGGGAAAAATATTCTAATGAAATTAAAACATTTCCACCACATATAACACTTTCTCCAGTGAAATTAACACTCATCAATTTTGATGATTTTTTTTCAATTAATTCTTTTGAAATATCAATAATTTCTTTTTCAACTGGACCACCACCTATTGTCCCTTCTATTTTACCATCTTTATGAACAAGCATCATTGTGCCAGCTCCTCTTGGAGCTGAACCTCTTTTTCTTAAAATTGTTGTTAAAACTGCTTCTTTTTCATTTCTTAAAGCTTCAATTAATTTTTCCCAACTAAATTCCATTTTTTAACCTCCAGTAGTCTTGCCATGTATCTATATCTTGTTTTCCAATTAAATATGGAACTTTAATTTTTGTTGAACTTTCAAAATATTTTCTAATAATTGGCCTAATCCCTTCTTCACCATTAAGATTTAATACTTCATTGAATAATTTTTTTGATAAAACATATGGATGAGAAGGTTTATTTTCAAAAGTTCCAATAATTAATTCAGATGAAGAAGTTAAGGAATTTTGTATGAATAAATTTAATATTCTGCTATTTATAAAAGGCATATCAGCCTGATGAATTAAAATATAATCTAAATTATCTTCAATAGCTTTTTCTACAATTTTTTTTATTGATGTAAACATTCCATGTTTCCAATTATTGTTAAATAAGATTTTGCAATCTGTAAATTCTGATAACAATTTTTTTAAAATTTTTTTATAATAAGCTCCAAGAACAATATATGTTTTATTAAATTTAGCTTTTTTAAATTCCTTAACTACTTTACCAAGAATTGTAGTATCTCCCCATTTCAATAATTGTTTAGGTTCACCAAATCTTTTTGATTGCCCAGCAGCTAAAATTCCTCCTCCTATTTTTTTCATGTTACCTTTATCGCTTAATAATTTTTTATTGTCAATAAAATTATTGACTTTGAAAAACATTATTGTTAACAATTAGATAAAAAATTAAAAGGAGTAAAAAAATGAGAGTTAGAGATTTTATGAAAACACATGTTATTACAATTCCAAGTAGCACATCTATTTATGATGCTTTAAAAATCATGAAAGATAATAACATTAAAAGACTGCCTGTGGTTGATGATGGAAAACTTGTTGGAATAGTATCACGTAGAGGTTTAAAAGAAGCAACTCCTTCAAAGGCAACAACATTAAGTATTTATGAGTTAAATTATTTATTGTCCAAAATGACAGTAAAAGATGTAATGCATAAAGATGTTATTACTGTGGATCCAGATACATCATTTGAACAGGCTGCATATATAATGCATAAATACCAAATAGGTGGATTACCTGTTTTAGAAAATGGTAAACTTGTTGGATATATTTCTTCAAATGATTTATTTAATGTAATGGTGCAAATGAATGGGCTTGACAAACCTGTAACAAGATTTACAATAGAAGTTGATGAAGATAAATCAAATCAGGCAATAATTGATGTTGTGAATATTATGAATGAAAATAACATTGAAATAAAAATGCTATCTGTAATGAGTTTACCTCAATATTTGCATAAAAAACATTTAATAATAAGAACTGAAGTAATTGAAGATACAAAAAAAATTGTATCTCAAATCAATGATAAAGGTTACAATGTGATTAGCATTATTGAAAAAACAAGGATTGTTTAATTTTTCTTGACAAAAATTAAAAAATTAATTATGTAGCTCCGACAATTTTTTGGAGGATTTAATATGTATGCAGTTATAGAAACAGGTGGGAAACAATACAGAGTTTCAGAGGGAGATACAATAAAAATTGAAAAGTTAGATACACCTCAAGGTGAAGAATGCGTTTTTGATAAAGTTCTGTTATATAAAGATGATAATGAATTGATTGTTGGCTCTCCATATGTAGAAAAAGTTAAAATTATAGGTGAGGTATTGGAAACAAAGAAAGATAAAAAAATTATTGTGTTTAAGTATAAGAGAAGAAAAAATTATAGAAGGAAAAAAGGTCATAGACAGTGGTATTCAAAAGTAAAAATTAAAGAGATTGCAAAGGAGGTGTAGTTAAATGGCACATAAAAAAGCTGGTGGTAGCACTCGTAATGGAAGAGATAGTATAAGTAAAAGACTTGGAGTAAAGAAATATGATGGAGAAAGAGTAAAACCTGGAAATATAATTGTTAGACAAAGAGGAACAAAGTTTCATCCAGGATTAAATGTTGGAATGGGGAAAGATTATACAATTTATGCATTAATAGATGGGATTGTTAAATTTGAAAGATTGGATAAGAAAAGAAAAAAAATAAGTGTTTATCCTGTTAACTGATTTTTCTTTAAAATTTTACTAATCCCCCTCCTTACAAAACCCCCTCTATTGAGGGGGTTTTGTTTTTTTTGGAGCAATTAAAATGAAGTTTATAGATGAAATTAAATTAAAGGTAAAAGCTGGAGATGGCGGTAGAGGCTGTGTTAGCTTTAGAAGGGAGAAGTTTGTCCCAAAAGGAGGACCAGATGGGGGAAACGGTGGAGATGGTGGTGATGTGATTTTTGTAGCGACTACAAGTTACAATACTTTGTCTCATTTAAGAGGAAAAAAATTAATAAAAGCAAAAAGAGGCGAACATGGTAGAGGAAAAGACCAATTTGGGAAAAAAGGGGAAGATGCAATTGTTTATGTTCCTGTAGGAACAATTATTAAAGATTTAAAAACAGGTGAAATAATCGCAGATTTAACCAAAAATGGAGAAAAAGTTATAGTAGCCAGAGGTGGAAAAGGTGGTAGAGGAAATAAAGCATTTGCAACCCCAACTAATAGAGCTCCATATTATGCTGAGGAAGGCTTGCCAGGAGAGGAAAAAGAATTATTACTTGAATTAAAATTAATTGCAGATGTTGGATTAATAGGTTATCCTAATGTGGGAAAATCTACATTAATTTCAGTAATTTCAAACGCAAAACCTAAAATAGCAGATTATCCTTTTACAACACTAACACCAAATCTTGGAGTTGTTGATTTTAATGAAAAAATAAGCTTTGTTGTTGCTGACATTCCAGGATTAATAGAAGGTGCTTCCTCAGGAAAAGGATTGGGACATCAATTTTTAAAACATATTGAGCGAACAAGAATTTTTGTTCATATCCTTGACCCCACAATTTTAGATATTGAAGAAATTATTAATAGATATTTTGCTATTAGAAAAGAACTTGAAAATTATAACCCAAAGTTATTGGAGAAAAAAGAAATTGTTGCAATAAGTAAAATTGATGCAATAGATAGAAATTTTTTAGAAAAAATTATTGTTTTTATTAGGGAAAAAACAAAAAAAAATCCCCTTCCTTTTTCAAGTATAACAAAAAAGGGATTAAAGGAGCTATTAAATGAAATAGTTAAAACTTTATATGGTTCTTAATTCTATCAACAGCTTCTTTTAATCTATCTTCATTAACTGTTAGAGCAATTCTTATATATCCTTCACCAGAAGGACCAAATCCATTTCCAGGAGTTGTTACTATTCCAGCTTTTTCAAGTAATAATTCACAAAAAGATTGAGAAGTAAAACCCTCAGGAACTTTTACCCACACATAAAAGGTTGCCTTTGGAGAATTAACTTCAAGGCCTATATCTTTTAATCCATTTACAATTACATCGCGTCTTTTTCTGTATATCTTTCTCATTTCTTCCACGCACTCTTGAGAAGAATCAAGAGCGGTAATTCCAGCTTCTTGAATAGCCTGAAATACTCCTGAATCAATGTTTGTTTTTACTTTTCCCAATCCTGCAACAATTTTTTCATTTCCACAAGCCCAACCAATTCTCCAGCCTGTCATATTGTAAGTTTTTGATAATGAATGAAATTCAATTCCAACCTCTTTTGCTCCGTCAATTTCAAGAAAACTTAAAGGTTTATCATCATCAAGATATATTTCTGTGTATGCAGCATCATGGGCAATTATTATGTTGTATTTATATGCAAATTCAATAACTTTTTCAAAAAAATCTTTTGTCGCAACCGCTCCAGTTGGATTATTGGGATAATTGAGAAAAAATATTTTTGTTTTTTTTGCTATTTCTTCGGGAATTGAATCTAAATCTGGTAAAAAATTGTTTTTTTCAAGTAAAGGAACATAATAAACAATTCCTCCAGCAAATTTAGTTGCAATTGCATAAACTGGATAACCTGGTTCTGGCACAATTGCATAATCTCCAGGATTAATAAAAGCAAGAGGAAAATGTGCTATTCCTTCTTTTGAGCCAATTAAAGTTATTATTTCATTTTCAGGGTTTAAATTTACATTAAATCTATTTCTGTAAAAATTTGCAACAGATTCTCTAAATTTTAACATTCCAATGTATGAGGGATATTTATGATGAACTGGATTTTCAACTTCTTTCTGGATTTTTTCTATTATATGTTTTGGAGTTGGCATATCTGGGTCACCAACTCCAAGGTCTATTATATCAATCCCTTTTCTTTTTATTTCATCTTTCATCTGGTCCAATTTTGCAAATAGATATGGAGGTAATGTGCTAATCCTTTCTGCCCAATTCACTTTAAAATCACTCATTTCACACCCCTAAGAAAAAATTTTCGCCCTTATAAAATAAAAAAACTTTTTTTTCAAGAATTTTGAATTGATTTTTTAGTAGAAATAATTTATAAAATAAATTATAAAAAAGGAAAGCATATTATGAAAAAAATCATAATTTTCTTTATATTTTATTTATTTTGTTTTATATCTTTAATTTTTGCAGGAGGCTCTCCTGTCAGCCCAGATAATTACACATTTACACCAATTTATAATTCCACTCTTTCATGTTCAGATTTTTCTCCAAATTCATTATTTGTAAGACTTGATAATAAAAGTTATATTCATATGGTGTATTGTAAACCCAATTCTTCAATAATTTATAGAAAAGATAATGGTTCTTTAACTTTATCTTATGAAAATATAATTTCAACAGTGGGAAGTTGTGGACCAGTGAGTTTAGCACTTGATAATGAAACAAATCCTTATATTGTATTTTTTGATAATTCTTCAAAAAAATTATATTTTGATAATGGAAGTGGAAATCCAAAAGAGATTGATAATGTCTCAATAAGCAATTTGAATTCTTTATATATTGTTGTAGATAATTCAACAATAAGCCATATTATTTATTCATTTGATAATTCAACAGGAAACTATATTTATTATAAAAAAGTTACAAAAAATGGAGATGTGATTTCAACTACTGAAGTTGATGATAATGCAACTTCTAAATTTTTAGAATTATCTGCTGTTATTGACACAGATAATAAATTAAGAATAACATATCATTATGGTTCAAATCAAATTTTATGGATTGGAGATAATGTAACCCATGAAAAGATAATTATTGACAATTCTACTGGAAATAATGGGATTTCAGATATTAAATTTTATTCTCCAGATAATATAACATATATTTCATACTTTGATAATAACACAGGATTAAAACTTGCAGTTATAAAAGATGCTGATAATATATCAATTCTCCAGATTGATAATGATAATGGGACATATTCAACTTTAAATGTTGATAGTAATGGAAATGTTTTTATAACTTACTATACAATAACCGATAATATTTCAATTGTTAAATACAATAAATCTGATAATTCTACTACTCCAGTTTATACTCTTAGTGATAATTCTACAAATTATTGTAATATTGTCTCAAATATAAAATCTGCAAAACCTCTTGATGGATTTTATGATAACAGGACTGATAGTATAGTAATAGGATATTTTAATTCAAATTTTTCTACCAATAATTTTGCGTATATTTTTAAACCTTATACATTAAAATTATATATTTTTGGTAAAACAGGATATGTTCTTTCAAATCCTTTTATTAATGGTGATTATCCTTCATGTGAAAAAGATAATTCATCCTTAGATAATCAGTCATGTGAATTTCATTACAAATTAAACACTATTGTTAATTTATCTGCAAATCCTACCAATGGAAGTTCATTTTCAGGGTGGGGAGGATGTATAGAGATTTCTTTTCCATCAATCACATTAAATATGAATGACAATAAAACTTGCTATGTTCATTTTGGTGATTATATTTTTTCAGGAACAATAACCAAAACAGGCGGGGATAATGTTAAAAATACCCCTGTTTACATCTGTCCACTTATAAAAAAATTTTCTCAAATAAGTTATATGCCACAAGAATGTATTGTTACAAAAACAGATGTTAATGGAGAGTTTGAATATAAAGTTGTTCCATGGGATAATTACTCATATTACATAATTGGAGCAGGTCCTTATGATAATTACACCATTTCCTGGTATAATGAAAATTCAGGTGGAAATCCCTCACCAATTAATATTGATAATGCTACAATAATAAAGATTACTCCTGAAAGATTTTGGGATATTAGTATTCCTATACAACTGTCTCTTGGTGAAACTATAAAAGGTCATATTGATAATTATAATAATGGTGACAATTTAACTGTAAAATTTTATAAATACGATTATCCGTATTTAACAGATAATATAACCTTTCCAGTTGAAATTGATAATAACGATAATTTTACAATTAAAGGACTTGTGCCTGGATTATGGTATACTTTTTCCTATAAAACCTCAGATAATATAACAATTTTCAATATTTTTTCTGCAAAAGCTGGTAATGATAATGTAACATTTGATAAAAATAACTATGTTGGTGGTTTAAAAATTTCAGGTGAATTTACCCCTCCATTTGGAAGTCCATGGCAAGGTAAATTGAAACTATATAAAATTGATAATAATTCATTAATAGATAAATTAGTTGAAATAACTGAAATTTCAAGTGATAACAATTCATTTTCTTTTGAACATCTTAAACCTGGAAAATATTATTTAAAGTTTTGTATGCCTCCAGAATGTTATTTTATCCTTGATAATCAAACGTTATTGACTGAAAACAGTAACATTGAATTTCCAATAAATAGGTTGAAAATTTATTATCTAACTAATGATAACATTACAAATGAAACAATTTCCATTTCAAATAATCCAGACAATTCATATAACACATTTACATGTGAAGATAATTCATCTTACAAAACTATTACAATAAATTTAGGTCAAAATGTTTCTGAAGGTGAAATTTATGCAATGGTAAAAGATGGTGGAGAAGAGCCAAAATCAAATTTTTTTGATAATACAGATAATATCTCTCTCCGATTATTAAAAACAAAATATCTTTTCTGGGGATGGGTAAAATATGATAATGGAACCATAAAAGATTTTGATTCATGGAAAGAGGTTGAAATTAAAGATACAACAACATCACTTGACTTTTCAAATTATTTTAATACTCCGCCAGTTGATAATGCAACTATTACCATAAAGAATGCGCCTACAAATTTCAGTAATTTTATATTTAAAATATTTATGAAAGATAGTCAAAATCAATGGAGAGTGTTAAAAAAATTTGATATTGAAAATAATTTTTTTAAAACAATAGATTTATCTTTTTTACCTCCAAATGATTATAAATTTTCTATTCAATTTAAACCAACATTAACCCATCAAGATGCTCCAAAATTTGAGCAGTTTCTTTTTAATGGAGATAATGTCTTAATTCATTCTAATTTTCATGAGGATATTTATATTGATTTAGGATATAGAATAACCGGTCAGGTGGATGAACCTGATGCTGAAATTCAGTTAATTAAAGATAATACAACAATTTATGTTACTTATCCTGATATAAATGATAATTTTACAATTGGAGGCCTTAATGCGGGAAATTATACATTAAGAATTTACAAGGATAATAAAACATATTTAAATTCATTAAATTTAAATGATAATATTACACTAAATGTTAATTTGGATGAGACTTCAAATTTTATAGAGGGAACATTTGAAGGACCATCCACTGGTGATAATCAAACAGGATATGTTTATATATTTTCAGGAGATAACAATTCATTAATTGGAAAAAGTAGAATAATTGATGGATATTTTAAGGTTTATATTCCGCAAAATATAAGTTCAATAAAAGTTGGAGTAAGATTAATTAAAACTTATTACTATTATTCAAGTAGTGAGTTAGTTTCTCACATTTCAGATGCAGACGTTATAACTTCTTCTTCAAATTCAAATATACAGTTAAATCTTTTTGATGATAATATAAATGATTTCTGTCCATCTTTAATTGGAAATCCTGTCTCAATTGATTTTTCTTGTGGTTCTCAAACAAAAAATTTATTGATTGAAAATACTGGATATGGGAAAGGGAAAATATTTGATATATTTCTTGTAAATAATTCTGGTGGTTTTTCACTTTTAAACACTTCAAATTGCATTGGAAAATTTTTAACATACAATGATAATTGCACAATTCAAATTTCTTATAATTCTGCAACATCTGGAAGTAGTTCAGATACTTTGAGAATAATTTATGGTGCTTTTTATCCAGATAGTTCAATAGATATTCTATTATCTTCAAATTGTGGAGGAGGTGGCGGAGCTGGTGGAGGTTATATCCCATCAGAAAATAAAGCAGAAGAAGAAAATGAAATTGAAAGTTATATTACCCAAATTTCAGGAAATATAGAAAGTATAACTTCCACAATTGAAAAAACTCAGAACATAACTTCTCAAATTGAGAAAGATGTGGACAATAATTGGAAAGATGAATTAGACCTAATTGATAAAGCTGGAAAATATAAAGAGTTAACCCCAGATACAGCTTTAAGAATAGTTGAAAATTTAAAAAAATTAATAAATCTAACTGCAAGAGTAAGAGAACTTGGTGGCAAAATTAATACAGATAAAGTTAAGGAAACTATTACAAATATTAAAAAGATATCAAAAATTATTGAAAATAAAGGCTCAACTGACCAGCTTTCAAATTTAAAAGATAAAATTACTGATATTTCTGAAAATGTTTCAAAATTAGTTGGTAAAGCAGATAATATCAAAGATTTAACAAATATGACCTTAACAGTTGATACTTTAGCTGATATTGGTCTAAAGGCAGGTGTAAAGG
This sequence comes from uncultured bacterium, assembly GCA_964593895.1. GTDB lineage: Bacteria > DYJV01 > DYJV01 > DYJV01 > JALVYZ01 > CAZQKL01. The sequence continues at coordinate 1,258 of CAZQKL010000035.1, read as the reverse complement.
CGGAGGGAACTCCTCAAGAAGTAACTCAAATTATTGATAAAACTGTTAATATTGTGACAAAAGCAATAGATGTTGGGAAAAAATTAACTAAAAATACCAATGATTTAACAAATATTTTAAAAGTTACTTCTGAAACCACCGGAAAGATAATTGATAAGGTAAAAGAGGTTAATAAAATAGCACCAGAAGATGTAAAACAGTCTTTAACTTTGACTGCAAAAAATAAAGGATTGGAAGTTACAAACAAAGTTGGAGATACTATAAGTGGAATTGATAAAAAAGATTTTACCCAAATTAATGCTATTAATGTTGTAAAAGGAATAAGCAAAATAGGTTCAGGAATTGTTAAAATTTCTGAGGAAGGGATTGATAGAAATGTTGTAAACACCTTTGTAAAAGTTTCTGATAGATTATTTGAAAAAATCAAAGATGATATTAAAGAAAAACAAGTAGGTGTTGATAAAATTGTTGATACTGTTGGAATAGATATTACAGAAGGGGTTGTGAATAGACCTGAAATTAAAGGAATTCCTGATGAAAAAGAAAAATTAATTGCTCAGAGTCTCCCTGAAGTTCCTGACCCTGAAAAACCATTAATTAAAGAAGAAAATAAAACCTTAAAAATTAAGGATTTTATAGTTGAAGGAGTTAAAAGAGAGTTAAATATAAATAACTTCCAGTTAAAAGTTGATAAAGCTACAAAAAAAGCTGATTTTATCGTTGCAAAATCAAAAATCCCTCTCTATGTATCTGATGTTAAAATAGCACCAGAAATAAGTCAAAAAAATATTTCTCTTACAAAAGATGGTAGAGTTTTATTAAAGAAAGATAATGTTTGGC